>JACQWQ010000205.1 GCA_016209205.1 Chloroflexota bacterium | reverse complement strand
TCGGCTCTCCGCTAACTGCCATCTACCTTTTCGTCCCCCTCTTGCTCGGTTTCCTCGTGAATCTCGTCTACCCGTTTCATCCGCTGCGCTACGAACGCTTGTTGTTGTTCGCTGCGCCGTTTTTCTTGATCCTCGTCGCACACGGCATCGTCGCGTTGTTCGAACGACAGCGCGCGTTGGGTTATGCCGCGAGCGCATTGCTTGTCATATTGGGCGCGTTGTCGCTGTACGATTTTTATACCGTCGCGCGTTATCCCGACGAAGATTACCGCCCGTTGATTGCAGAAATGGAAAAACTCGCGGGGGCTAATGATTTGGTGTATGCAGTGTATCCGTGGCAAATTGGTTATTTGGAAACATATTATCGCGGCGCGCGGTTGAACGTGTTCGAGGTGGATGGAGATACATGGCTCAAGAATACGGGAGAGATGGGGCGGAAAATCCGGGACCTGAGGGAAATGCACGCGCGGGCGTGGATTTTGGCTTATCAAAAGCAGGGGCGGATTTTGGAAGACCGCTTGACGAACGAATACATCAACGATTATGTGGTCTTGGATCAGACGTTCGGCAACACGCGGCTGCTGTATTTCGCGCAAGGCAACGCGACCGATTTTGAACTCGCGCCGATTGCGTTTGGTTCCGATTTGATTCTGCGCGTAAATTATGCCGCCTTCGCTCCACCGACGAACGCGCCGACGATTGCCCTGGCGCGTTTCGGCTGGAACGCCACGAATGAAAACTACAGCTATTCATTGCGTGTGACCGACGCGGCGGGCAACAAAATCGCGCAGCAAGACGCGCCGATTGCGAACGGCGCGACGACGCTGCGGCGCGCGTTGGCATTGCCCAAAAATCTCGCGCCCGGCGAATACACCTTGCGCCTCGTCGCGTACCGCCGCGCGGATGCCAAACCCCTCACTTTCGCCGACGGCAGCCCGGACGTGATTTTGACGCGCGTTACAATTGCTCATTGAGCGTTGTCTGATTGTTTGTCGCACTTTAAAAAAACCAATGGGCGGCGTCAAAGTGGGCAAGACCCCAAGTGTTTGGGAATCGCAAGCGATTCCACCGCGTCTGCACGACTCGATTTGCGACAGCGTTGAAAAACACTTGGGGTCTTGGGGCTCGTCGTGACTTGGGCAGCGCCCTAAAAAACTAACGCACCGCTGCGCAAAATGTGTTACAATCCGTTCGCGTATCGAAGCTTGCGTATCGCGCATCGCGTATCGCGCATCGCCTATGGCGAACCGACTACTGATTACTGATTACTGGTCACTGATTACTGATCACCGATTACTGATCACCGATCACTCAATCACTCCGTCACTCTATCTCTCAATCTCCAACCCCCAAAAGGAGTCCCATGAACCTCCGCGATTTTCCCCGCCCGAAAAACGATAACGGCATCGGTCTGCACTTTCGCCTCGACCTTGTCGAAACGGAAAACAAGCCGCATATTTCCGAAGGCGTCGCCTGGCTGCAACAAATCAACGCGAAATGGACGCTGATTGCCGGTCAGGATTGGATGCAAATCGGCAAAGCCGCGCGCCTGTGTTGGGACGCGGGCATCATGCCGGTGTGCCGCCTCGTCTGCAAAATTGACAAGGGATTCATTGATTGGGAAAACGGCGTCAAGACGCTGCTCGATCTTGGCATTCCCGCGTACATGCAAATTTTCAACGAACCGGGCGATTCGCGCGAATGGAAAAACGAACAGCCGGACATTGCGCGCTTTGGGGACAAATGGGCGGACGCGGCGGCGCGCGTTTTTGACGCGGGCGGTCTGCCGGGCATGGGCGGTGTTTTGGGAGAGGACGAATGGCTCGCCGCATTCAACGCGACGCAGGCAAACGGGCGCAGTGACATTTGGCAAAAAGCGTGGTTCTGTGTCCACAACTATGGCAGCAATCATCCGCCGCTGTATCCGTACGACGACGTGAATCAAAAAGGCATTCCGGTCACGGCAGAAGAATACGCGCAATACAAATTCTCGATGCCGTTCGACGAACTAAACGCGTTCCGCGCGGAACACAAGAATCCCGGCGACACGATTTTTGACGACGACACTGCCGTGCTGCGCATCCACGTTTTCAAAAAATGGATGATTGATTCACTCGGTTTTTGTTTGCCGATGATTGGCGGCGAAGGCGGGTGGCAGTGGCAGGTCGAAGAAGATTTGCGCTATCCGAAACTGCCGGACGAGTGGCACGCCAATTACACGCGCGAAATGTTCGAGTGGTTCCGTTTTGGAAAACTATCCGACGGTTCGCCGCTGATGGATGAATTGTTTTGCTGCACCGCGTGGATTCAAGCCGATGGGCAAGCCGATTCGTGGTGGTTCGGTCCGCTCGGCACCAAACAATTGACGATTGACACCGTGGCGAGCATCCCGTCGTTCGTGCGAAAATTCAGTTGGGACGCGGCAGAACCAATGCAGCCCGCACCGATTGTCATCGCGCCGAATCCAGAAAATGAATTGCCCGCGCCTGAACCAATACTCGAACTCCCTGCACCCGAACCGAAACCGGAATTGCCCGCGCCCGAACCGACGACGCCGCCCACCGACGAAATCACGCCGCCTTTGCCGGAAGAACCGCCCGCGTCGCCCGGTGAGCCACCCGTCGTCGCGGGCATCACCTACACCGTACAGCAAGGCGAAACCGTGTGGGGCATTTCTCGAAAATTCGGCACGACCGTGGACGCGATCATTCGCGCCAACAACCTCGATGCGAATGCCCGAATTCGCACCGGACAGAAACTCATCATACCCAGATAGGACTGAGTAACGAGGACTAAGGACTGAGCGCGGTATTCTTTGCCGCATCGCTCAGTCCTCAGTCCTCATACCTCATCGCTTGCTTTTCCCTCGACCTCCTCGCGATAACGGCATCGGCATGCATCTGGGCTTGGACCTCTCCGCGTCCATGCTCGAACGCGCCGTGCCCGTGCTCACCCAGCTGCGCGCGACGTGGTGCTTGGTTCCACACCGCAGCGAAGAGGATCTTGGACGCGCCGCGTACGCGGTGGCGACTCAAGGCATTCTGCCCATCTCGCGCTGGCTGTGCACGATTGACGACAACGTCATTGATTTCGTGCGCTTTGTGCGATACCTGCGCGCGATGAACTTGCCCGCGTACGTTCAGATTTTCAACGAGCCGTCCAGTCCGCACGAATGGCGCGACAATCTGCCCAAACCGCGCGCGTTCGTTGCGCGTTGGTGCGAACACGCGGCGCGCATTGCCGACGAAGGCGGCTTTCCCGGGCTCCAGGTTTTGCACGTAGAGGAACTCGAAGCCGTGTTGCGCGAACTGAAAGCTCTCGGCGCGAAACAAGTCATCGAACGGATGTGGTTTTGTCCGCACCCGTACGGCTCGAACCATCCGCCCGATTATCCGTACGACGATTTGAATCAACGCGATCATCCGGGCGCGACGCTGAACGACGATCCCGACACGGTGTTGCAGTTTTTGGAATTTGCGCCCGTGTTTGAACGCGAGCTCGGTTTCGTGCCGCCGTTCATCGCAGGCGAATGCGGTTGGCAGTACGGCAATGCGAACGATCCGCGTTATCCCAAAATAGACGACGTGCATCACGCGCGCTATCACGCGGCATTGTTCGAGATGCTGCGCACACAGCGTCTCGCCAACGGCGCGCCGCTGCCCGATTTTGTGTACGCGTTTTGTCCGTGGATTTTGTACGGACCCGAAGCCGACGCGTGGTTGTCGTCTGCCACCGGCGTGCGCCAAAAAACGCTCGACGCGATTCAAGCCCTGCCGCCCTTTGTGCGCGGCGAACCGGTTGGCGAACCTGCCGCGCCCCCCCCCCCTGCCCCCCCCCCGCCGCGTTTTCCGCTGCGGCACTATTTGCTCTTTGGCGCGCGCCACAGCGCGCAGTGGCATCACCTGGTTCTCACACGCCATTACCTCGCGCGCTTTAACGTCGCATTCGGTTTCTCTGCCCAAGAAGCCAAGCGGGCGCGGTGCGTAACCATCGTCGGTGATACGTCCCAAGTGAGTTTGGAAGACGAAGCCGCCTTGAAACGCGCGGGCATTCGCGTAGAGCGTTGGCTCGGCGATTTGAACGCGCTAGAAATCATTTTGCAGGACCGCCTTGCACACAACGACGAATTTGGGAGTTGAAATGAAGAACCTTCGCATCCTATTGAGCATCGTACTATTGAGCAGCGCGCTCGTGTTTTTGCAATCCGCGACGGCGGCAGCGCCCGCGCTCACGAAAATCAGCCGCGACCCTTACACCAACACGTCGAGTCAGCACCGCACCCAAGTCGAGCCCGACACGTTTGCGTACGGCTCGACCGTCGTCGCCGTATTTCAATCCGGACGCTTTTATGACGGCGGCGCGTCCAATATCGGGTGGGCGACCTCGGGCGACAACGGCGCGACCTGGACGTACGGCTTTTTGCCAAACACGACCGCGTATGCCGGGGGCGCCTATCAACGCATCAGCGATCCGTCCATCGCGTATGACGCCAAACATGCCGCGTGGCTCGTCAATACGCTCGGCATCGGCAGCGCAGGACAGAGCATACTGGCGCACCGTTCGACGGACGGCGGATTGAGTTGGGACAATCCGATTCTGATTGACGGACCCGGTTTCGGCTTGGACAAAAACTGGATTGCTTGTGACAATGCCGCAGCCAGTCCTTATTACGGCAACTGTTATGCGTCGTGGGACGATGCCAACAATGGAGGCGTGATTTACGTCAGCGTTTCTTCTGGCGGCGGCGTGACGTGGAGCACCCCGACCTTTGCTTTCGGTTCCTCCGGTTTGGGAGTGCAACCGCTCGCGCTGCCCGATGGTACAGTGGTCATTCCCTATTTGGGATTCAACAATCGCATGTATGTGATTCGTTCGATGGATGGAGGGGCAACCTGGAGCGCGCCGCAAAACATTACGACGGTCACGAGTCATAACGTCGCGGGAGATTTGCGCACGGTCGCGCTGCCTTCCGCAGAAATGGACGGCGGCGGAAAAATCTATTTGGCGTGGCAAGATTGCCGCTTTATCAAAAATTGCAAAGCGAACGACATTGTCATGACCACTTCCACCGACGGTGTGAATTGGAGCGCCGTCAAACGCATTCCGCTCGATAGAAAGAACGCGGGGGTTGACCATTTTATTCCCGGCATTGCCGCCGACCCGAACACGTCGGGCAATACCGCGCACCTCGCGTTGGCGTACTATTTTTATCCCAGTACGAGTTGCAGCGTGACGACGTGCCGCCTCAATGTCGGCTTTGCAACTTCGGCGGACAGCGGCGCGACGTGGTCGGAACGCATCGTTCTGGCGCGCGGGATGAAATTGAAATGGCTGCCCTACACGACGCTGGGGTATATGGTCGGCGATTATATTTCGACCTCGTTCGTGAACGGGCAAGCCATCCCTGTGTTTGCGCGCGCGCTAGAGAAAAAGAACAAATTCCGACAAGCCACGTACGCGCCGACGAATGGTTTGCCAGTCCGCGCGGGCGTGAATGCCGCGACGCTGGAACCGGTTGAAACGACGCAATCCGATCACGCGCCATTACCCATTCAGATTCGTCCATGAACAAAATGCCGCGCCTACACATGGGCGCGGCATTTCTTTTCGTTTCACGCTGGTCTGAAAACACCAGCTGCCAACGGATAATCAAAACGGATAAACGGATGAGGAACGCGCGCATCCGTTTATCCGTTTGGCAGCCGTTGGCAGCCCTCCTTCACGTCAACTGTTCGGGCGACGGAATAAAATCGGGCGCGAGGGTATCCACCGGCGGCGGCGGCGGGGGAGGAGGCAAGCGCCGCGCCGTCCACAAATTCAAACGTTCGCCGACCGGTTTGACATCGAAAAAGCCTGCGGCTTCCAACATGCCGCGATACTCGGTGCGCGTGTACACGTCCGCATCTACGGTCCCCAAAAGCAAATCCAGCGCCCACAACGGCACGAGTCCGGGACCGCGGCGATCATCTTCTTCCATCGCCGCGCGCAGCAGAATCCACCCGCCCATCTTGAGCGACTCGTGCGCGTTGTGCAAAATGCCGATGTTTTCTTCAATCGTGCGCGTTTCCGTAATCGTGTCCACGACGACCAGATCGTACGTATCCGCAGATAACGGCGTCAACCAATCCCCGGTTTGGTATTCGACGCGCTTGGACAATTGCAAGATTTCGACGACGGCGTGCAAGCGCGGAAACTGCGCGTCGTGATCGAGCACCGTCAATTTCGCGCGCGTGAATTGCTGCAGTACGCCCAACGCGCGCAAGCCGGCTTCGATGCCGAACGCGGCAAGATTCAGCGCGGCATTCGGCGGCGTATCCAGTTGGATCTCACTCCACGCGCCGACAAATTCTTGCTGCGCCGCCTGCGCGTCATACCACGTCTGCGGCGCGCGCGGCAAATTCCGGACGAGTTCCAACCACGCGTTGAGCGGTTTGTTGCCGCGCACCGCGCGGCCCATTTGCCCGCGCGCGTCCCATGCCCATTGCGCGAGCAGCACATCGCCCAAATACTCGTGCTTGCCTTTCACCAAAAACGTTTCGGCGGTCGGCGCGAGCGTGTATTCAAATTCGGTGCGCACCATCAAGCCCATGTTTGACAGGGCGTCGAGCAGCAAACGCGCGGCGCGTTCATTGAAACCGGTGACGCGACAAAACGCGGGCAGCGAGCGGTTGCCTTTATCAATGTGCGAAAACACGTCGAGTTCGAGCGCGGCTTTGACGGCAGCCACGCGGCGGATGCTGTTGGTCAATTCGTCGAGCGGAGTTTTTCCCGAAAGGGGCCGTGGCATTCTACTCTCCAATCCATTCGACAATGGTCGTTTCGCCTTGCCCTACGCCAACACACAACGTCGCGAGTCCATAGTACGGGCGCGTTTCATTCGGCGCGCGGCGTTCCATTTCATGCACCAGCGTCGTCATCAAACGCGCGCCCGAACAGCCGAGCGGATGTCCCAACGCAATCGCGCCGCCGTTTACATTTGTGATTTCGTGGCGAAAGCCCGCATGTTTCATCACCGCCAATGCTTGCACGGCAAATGCTTCGTTGAGTTCGATCAGACCAATATCATCAAGCGTCAGTCCCGCGCGCTGCAACGCTTTTTTCGTCGCGGGGACGGGACCGTAACCCATCGTGCGCGGGTCAACGCCTGCGGCAGCCGAGGCAACGATGCGCGCTTTTGGTTTCAAACCCAACGCGCGCGCCTTTGCCTCGCTCATCAATACCACCGCCGCCGCGCCGTCGTTGATGCCCGACGCGTTACCGGCAGTAACGGAACCCCCCGCGCGATACGCGGGCTTGAGCGCGGCAAGTTTTTCGAGCGTCGTGTCGCGGCGCGGGTGCTCGTCCGTATCCACGATTTTCGGCTCGCCCCTTTTTTGCGGAATGACGACGGGCACAATTTCTTGCGCGAATTTACCGGAATCTATTGCCGCGATGGCGCGCTGCTGCGACGCGAACGCGAATTCATCTTGCGCAACACGCGAAATTTCTTTTTCCATCTCTACGATATTTTCCGCCGTTTCGCCCATCGCTTCGAGCGGAAACATTTTTTTCATGCGTTCATTCGGAAAACGCCAACCGAGCGTCGTATCGTAAATCGTCACGTTGCCCGACGGAAACGCCGTGTCACTTTTGGGCATAGCATAGGGCGCGCGCGTCATGGATTCGACCCCGCCCGCGACAAACACATCGCCCTCGCCCGCTTTGATCGCGTGCGCGGCGTGATTGAGCGCGGTCAGCCCCGATGCGCACAAACGATTGAATGTGACCGCCGCGATTCCTTTTGGAAAACCCGCGAGCAAGGTTGCCATGCGCGCGACGTTGCGATTGTCTTCGCCTGCCTGATTCGCGCAGCCAAGATACACTTCTTCAATCAGCGACGCGTCAATACCTGCGCGCTTGACCACTTCTTGCAGCACGCGCGCGGCGAGATCGTCAGGACGTACATCTTGAAGCGCGCCGCCGTGACGACCAATCGGCGTGCGCACAGATTCGATAATGACTGCTTCTGACATGGTTACGTTTCCTTGTTACAAATGTTTTTCGATTATACGCGAACTGGTGATGCAATCAACAAATAAAAAACAGAACCAAGTTGACTTGGTTCTGTTGTCAATCTTCCTCTTCAATCGTTCGTCCATCTAGAACAATCGCCACGCCCATCTGGTCCGCTTCTTCTTTGGCGGCAGGACTGATGCCTTCTCCTGCCACGACGGGAATGACTTGGGAATAGAGCCGTTCCAACAGTTTGGCGCGGCGCGCCGCGCGCGTCACATCCTTGCTTCGAATCGTCTCTGAAATTTCTACCGCCAGATGCATTGGCGCGCGATCCGAATGGCGCACCCCGCGCGCCAACAAGTCCAAGCGCGCAATCGAATCGGCTTCGGCTTGCGTTAGCGTTCCTGTTTCGATTGCGTCTTGCGCCTGCATGACGAATTCTTGCCGCGGGATGACGCGCACCTTGAGCGCGAGCCGACTCAAATAAGCGGGCGCGCGTTCCGCAAACCGCAATTCCAACGCTGCGCCGCTCAAAGTCCCCAAACGCGATTCCATGCGCTCTTGCGTCGCTTGGAACCTGTCCATTCGTTCCCCCAAAGCCGCAATCTGCGCTTCGGTGCGCTTTTGCGCCTCCGCCAATTCTGCCACACGCAAAGCCAATTGGTCGAGACGCGCCTCGGTGCGCTTTTGCGCCTCCGCCAAATCGCGAACGATTTCAGGCAGCGCGAGCAACCGATCCATCAGAACGACCCGCTGTAATTCCTCGCGCCAATCGGGTCGCGCTTGGAGCAGTTGAATTAGATCGTGAAAATCTTGGACGGTGAATGCCATTGGTAACCCTCGCCCGCCATTATACCACCCTCAACGGGTTTTGCATTCCTCGTTTCCCAAACCGCCAATACACAAAGCAAAAAAACGCGACGCTCTGGAAAGCGCCGCGCGGTCATTCCATCAATGCCACAAGGTTTGCAATGGAATTTTGAAATCGGGAAAGAGTGATGGTTCAAACACTTGATCCTCTTCTAACGCGGCGGCTAACACATAACCACCTTTGCTCCATTCAAACGCTTCCAAAGTCTTGTCGGCATAATCTACAATCCAGTAGTGCGGAATCTGATGCTTGGCGTATAGTTTCGCTTTACGAATGCGGTCCGTCCGCGCGGTGCTGGGCGAAATAATCTCGATTACGAGGTCCGGCGCGCCCTGGATATTTTTTTCGCGCAGAATCGAACGCCGCGCATTGGATACGGCGACAATATCCGGTTCGACGAAATTGCGTTCGTCCAGATACAATTCGACGGGCGCTGGGAGAATTTCGCCCCATTTTGTCGCTTGGATGTGGCGGTCCAAAATGCCAAGCAGTGTGCGCAGCACGCGTTGATGATTCAATACGGGAGCCGCCGTCATGTAGAGTTCTCCTTCGAGGACCTCGTAACGTTTCCCATTTTCGGGCAGCGCGCGGTATTCCGCATACGTTACAGCTTTTGTTGGAGCCGCTACCGGCATTGCTCGCACCGTCATACGACCTCTCCTTATTTTCCCTGAAATTTCGGAGCGCGTTTTTCCAAAAAGGCGTTGATGCCTTCCGCGTGGTCGGCAGTGTGAATCGCAATCTCCTGCAAATGCGCCTCATAGTCCAGCGCGTCTTCCAAGTCGGTCGTCAGGGCGCGATTGAACGCGCGTTTTGTCAAACCAATGCCGCGTGTCGGCGCGTTCGCCAATGTTTTTGCCATCGTCAACGTCGCGGGCATCAATTCATCCGGCGCATACACACGATTCGCCAGCCCCCACGCTAACGCTTCGCGCGCGTCCACGAGCTCATTCGTCAGCG
Organism: Chloroflexota bacterium; assembly: GCA_016209205.1. Lineage (GTDB taxonomy): Bacteria > Chloroflexota > Anaerolineae > UBA4142 > SHND01 > SHND01. The sequence continues at coordinate 31,619 of JACQWQ010000205.1, read as the reverse complement.
CCATATCGAGCGCGCGCCCGACACCGATGAGGCGCGGCAGCGTGAACGCGGTGCCGGAATCCGGTGCGAGACCGATGCCGATAAACGCCATGCGAAATTTCGCGTTCTCGGACGCATACCGCAAATCGCACGCGCACGCGACGCCCAAGCCCGCGCCCGCCGCCGCGCCGTTCACCGCCGCAATGAACGGTTTCTCGATGGTGCGAATGCGTGTCACCACTTTGTTGTAACCGTTCAGCAAATGCTCGCGCACGCTGAACGGGCGTTCCTGCGCGCTCGCCGCGCGCATACGCTGGCGCTCCAAAAACGTGTTGAGGTCCTGCCCCGCGCAAAAATTTTTGCCCGCGCCCGTGAGCACCACGCAGCGCACCGCGTCATCGCGTTCGACCTGTTTCAACGCGTCGAGCAGTTCGCGCGTCATTTCCTCGTCAAACGCATTCGAGCGTTCGGGACGATTAAGCGTAATAGTGGCAACGCCAGAATCGAGAGTGAATAAGAGTTTGTTGTATGGCATTTTCAATTTTAGATTTTCAATTTTCGATTTTCGATTCACGCCGCATTGTGGCGTAACAATCGAAAATCGAAAATCGTCAATCGAAAATCAGACATTCGTCCACAGCATATCATCCGACGAACGCTGAATCGCTTGCATGACCTTGTGCGTGTTGACCGCATCTTGAAATGTCGGCGGAGTACGCCCTTCCAATTTTTCACCGCGCAGCTGTTTCGTCAAATCCGTCGCAAGTTCGCACAATGCCCACATCAACGGTTCGCGCGGGCGGTCGGGCAATTCGAGGCGGCGCGGGATTTGTAATTGTCCAAAATCGCGTTCCGTGTCGCGTTTGCCGGACAGTGCGCCGCTCGTGATTTGTAAGGTCGCGCGCGAGCCGATAAGCGTGATGCTCCATGGTAAATCTTGCCGCGCGCCGGTCATGAAATTCAAAATTGCGGTACCGCCGTTTTCAAATTTCAACAGCGCCGTGAACGTATCATCTGCCGTCGCGGTGAATTTTTCGACTTGCGTTTCGCGCCCGACCTGAACTTGACGCCGCACTTGCGAGAACAATGTTTCGCGGTCGGCAAACGCGGACTGCACCGGACCGAACCACCACAGCAGAGCATCAATAAAATGCGCGGCGACGTTGCGCATCACGCCGCCGCCGCGTTTTTCATCCGCCGCCCAATTGCCATTCAATCCCCACGGCTGCGCCACTTGAAACGTGACCGTCGCGCGCAAAAATTTTCCGAGATAATCTTCGGCGATCAATTCTTGCGCGTACGCGTATGCCGGCAAATATCGCGTCTGGAAGGCGACTGCGCCCGCCATTTTGCGCTGCTGCGCGGTCTTGCACAATTTTTCGGCTTCGGTCGCGTTCAAGCCCGCGGGCGTTTCACACAACACGGCTTTTTTCGCCAACAGTGCTTGGTTAGCAATGTCGAACTGCGTTGCAGGCGGCGTGGCGACCGTTACCAAATCCACATCCTCGCGCGCAAGTAATTCATTCACTGCGCCATAGGAATTTTTGATGGCCGCGTTCTTGGCAATCAGTTTCGCGCGTTCCACATCACTGTCGCACACGGCGACGATGTCCAAATTCTTGATGCGGCGCAGCGCGTCGAGGTGCATTTGTCCCCACGCCAGACCGATGACCGCCGCGCGGATATTATTCATGATTCGCCATCCTGTAGAGACGTTTCGTTGAAACGTCTTTCGGAGACGTTTCAACGAAACGTCTCTACGCGTCGTCCTCACGGCGCGGCGCGTTGTCGGAAATATCTTGCGGCTGGTGACGCACCCACAGATTCAGCAAATCCCCTTCGGGCAATTTTTCAAAGCGCGCGGCGACGATTTCCAACTGCTTGCGCAAACCGCTGAGCGTGGGAAAATCCAAACGAATCGGGCGCTGGGACGACCACGCGCGCTGACAGCGTTCCATTAACATTTGTCCTTTGTAGGAGCGCACCTGACACAATGAAACCAGATACGGGCGTGATGATTCGAGCAGCGAATACATCCACGCTTCGTCCGCCATTCTAAATTCCGGCGGCGGACCTTCGACGATGGTGATAAGTTCGGGTTCGGCTTCCATGAGAATCCTTTTGCTGTTTTCTATTCCAATCCCAAACGCCCTTCGAGAATGCCTTGCACGGACAAATCCTCATCCAAATCGGGCCAGTGCAATCCTGTGCCATCGCAAATGAGTTCGATTTTGTTGAGTTGCTTGGGAGCTGCATTGCGCAGTCTCCGATTCTTAGCGGCGGGAAATCGAATCTCACGCCCATCTTCCAAATGAAGCCATACCCAACCATCTTCCGCCCAAACGCGCGTGGCGCGTGTTGATTCAATGACGGAATACCTCATTCCATTTGCTCCTTATCAATCGGTTGTTTTCCTTTGCCAACGCTTCGGCGCGCGCCAATTCACGCACTTTCATGCCAACCGAATAATCCAGCTGAAACGGCTCCATCCAAAACTTGGCATAACCGCCCGCATGTCTGACATGCACATGGATCGGTTCTTGACCCTCGTTGGCATAAAAGAAAAACACATAACCTTCTTTGCGAAATACTTCGGGCACTTATTTTCCTCTCCATTCGGGTTTCCTCTTTTCGACAAACGCTTTCATACCTTCGTGCCCATCTTCGGTCGCAAACAAAAAGTAGAACAATTTGCGTTCGTAATCCAAACCGTCCGCGAGCGCTGACTCGTACGCCTTGTTGACGCATTCTTTGGCGAGGCGCACGGCGACGGGCGCTTTGGACGCGATTTCGAGCGCGAGTTTTTTCGCTTCGTCCAAATACACTTCCGTCGGAAACACGCGCGCGACGAGACCCCGCGCTTCGGCTTCGCGCGCCGACATGGCGCGCCCGGTCAAGACCATTTCCATCGCTTTGGATTTGCCGATGGCGCGCGTGAGCCGCTGCGTGCCGCCCGCGCCGGGAATGACGCCCAGATTGATTTCGGGCTGCGCGAATTGCGCCGACTCGGACGCGACAATCAAATCACACGCCATCGCGAGTTCACAGCCGCCGCCGAACGCGTAACCGCTGACCGCCGCAATCACCGGCTTGGTCACTTTTTTGATGCGGTCCCAATAGGCGATCCAATTGCGTTCCAGCATTTCGACCACGGTCGCATTTGCCATGTCTTTGATGTCCGCGCCCGCGCCAAACGCGCGCTCATTGCCAGTGACAATCATACACCGGATCGCGGCATCATTGTCCAACTCTTCGAGCGCGCTCGTCAGCTCTTGCATCACTTGACTGTTGAGCGCGTTCAATTGCTGCGGGCGATTGATTTGCACCAGCGCAATCGGTTCTTGACGGTGAATAAGAATGAATTCGTATGTCATGTTTTACCTCTCAAATATCAGTTGCCAACGGATACATAAAGCGGATGAACGGATGCGTGGACTTTTGTCCACATGTGCTGAGTGTCCATGACTTGGCCTTTGCACGCGCAAACTACAGGGCAAGCAATTCCAACGCGCCGTCACGCACAGTCAACAATTGCGAAAACAATCCATTGTCTTGGGTTTGCGCGTCGTGTTGTACTTGGGCGCGCAAATCGTCAAACGCCGGATGTTCGCGCGCAAAGCCCAACAATAAATCGCGCGTCGGTATTGCCAGAACCAGTTCGCCCTGAATCCGCGCCTGCCAGTCCCGCATGCGCGACGCGAGCAGCGCGCGCGCCGCCGCGTAACCGTCGGCGTGATGGTCTATCAATAATGTTTCGTCGCCTTGACCGCGCTGTATCGTTTCAACCGATGCCGTGCCTTCGAGGTTCTTGATCGCTGTATCGTACGCCTGCTGCGCGTCAACGCCCCACCCCGGAATTGCGTCGAGTTGCACAAACTCAATTTCGCTGCCACGATCAATGACCAACGCGACGCCCAAATCCTGGACGAGCGGACGAATCACCGGGCGCAAACCCGCGTCGCGTTTTGCGCGCCACTGCTGCGCGGTCATAAAGCGCGGGTACAACAGCGGCGCAATCTCCGCGTAGGCGGCAGTTCCCTCTTGCTCCGCGCGTTCGCCCGACAACAGCGCATGAATCAACTGCTCGACGACGGGCGAAAGCAGTTCCGGGTTGGCGCGATAGCGTTGATACGCGCGCTCGAGCCGCGCGGTCGCGTCTTGCCCCTTGACGCGCAATTGCAGCGCCAGACCTTTGCCGCCGCGAATTTCGATGCCGTCAAGCGGACGCAAGCGCGCGGTGACGAGCGCGGAAAACATTTCTGCACTCATGGGTGGGATTTCGCGTTCGTCAAGGTCTTGGGCCCACACAATCATTTCTTGTAGGGTTGCACCAGCAAAAGCTCTGGGATAGCCGCATAATGTTTTCGATTGAAAGTATGGAGAGATTGCTTTAGCGACAGGGCGGTTTGCCCAATCAGCGCATCCAACAAATCCAGCCCTTGTGAGAGGTGGAATTCTTTAAAAAGAGTAAGCGCCTTGTCGCATTCCTCGGGTTCAAGCCAAATCAAATTAAACATTTCGAGCAAACGAACAACCTTTTCCTGATCGGATTTGGACTTGCATCCCTGAATCAACTCCATCGCAACAAATCCAGGCAATACAATTTCCTCGGTCTGCAACGTTGCGAGCCACGCTGAAGCGGGTGCATAACCGCGCCAAAAATCAATGACGATATCGGTATCAAGAACAACCATCGTGTCACTCCGAGCGCGTTGACGCGCGCTTGCGCAATGTGCGCGCAAACTCGACGCTGTCGCCAATGTCCTGGCGATCTTTCCACATTCCGATCCAATCCGACTTGAGCAACTGCGCGGCGGTTACTCCCTTTTTTCTCCTTTTCTTTTTGGGACGCGCCAAAAGAATTAATTCGACTGCCTCGCCTTTACGAAAAGGCAAGCCCGAGAGAGAGAGTTCGCCGTCCTTTTTCATTACTTTTTGAATACGAATGGCTTCCATCCCCGTGCCTTCTTTCTCTTTTTCATCTGTCCGCGACAGTGCTTATTCTTGCGGTGGATTCAACTGCAAATAATTCGAGACGCTCCCATCGCCCAAACGATACACATCCGCCACCGTGTCGGTAACGCGATCCGCAATGTCACCGAACATTTTCAACAGGTCGGTGAAATCGGTGTGCGCGGAAACTTGGTACCATTTGCCGCCGGTCGCCCGCGCCATCTCTTTGTAATACTTGTCGCGCGTGCCGACGACGAAGGTGAGATATTCGCCTGCGACCAAATCGTTGATGACATCCACCGGCGCGAGATTGCGGCTCGACAACGCGGGTTCGTCGGTAATGAGAATCAATACTTTGACGAGATTCTCGCGAAAATCGAGCGCCATCGCCTTTTGCAATGCTTCGAGCGACGATTCGCCATTGTTCGCGCCGCCGCTGAAACGCGGAATTTTTTGCAGACTATTTTTGGTCGTCTGCAAATTGCTGGTAAAACTCGTCGCCACAATCTTGTCGCCCTTGACCGAGAGGTCGCCGAACGCGACAACCGCAATCCGCGAGTCCATTTCCAAACGCCCAAAGCGATCCACAAATTTCGCGCATGTTTGCAGCAAGCCCTTGATCTTGTCCGACATCGAGCCGGTCGTGTCAATCACAAACACCAGATCAACGCGTTTGCCGCGCAGCGCGGGCAGCAATTCTTCATCGCTCGGACGCGGCAGCCGCTTTAAATCCGCGCGGTCATCTTGGCCCGCTTTCCTCAGATTGTCGAAAATTTTTTTGCTTGTTTTACCCATAACGTGCCTCCATCCCACAACTCGACGGGGCGCGCCTGCATTATATCTGCGCGTGCAGATTCATTATCTCAAGATTCTTTGTACACCACAATCGTCCACAACGTGTTGGTGTAACAGTCGCTGAACGCGCTGATGCGAAATGCGCCGCGGAATCCTTTGCCGCGAAAGATGCCTTCCATCTCATTCCATTCCGAATCGCCGCGCACGAACGTATAACCGCGCTTGGGCAATTCGGTCAGCATATAGACGGCGGCTTCACGCAACGGCAGCGGCACATCCGCGACGAGTTGAATGTAATTCGTGTTTTTGTTCAGCCGCGAAAATTTGACCAGATTCGCGCCATTCGGAAACGGGAAATCCGACGGGAAGGTATCGGGCATGCGCACCGTGTACCCCGGCGGCGTCGGACATTCGGGCAAGCGCGAGGGTGCGCCTTGCGCGCTCGGCGTATCCGTCGCGGGAACGTTGGCAAGTGTTTCTTTTGGGTTCGGGGTCGCGCTCGGCGCGCGCGTGACGGCCACTTCGGTTTGGAATGCATCCAACGAAGAGGGCGCCAGCGTCGCGCCGCCCACCGGAGGCGTACCCACCAAATTCGCGAGCAGCGCGTTCACATCCGGTGTCGGACCACCGGGCGTAGCGTCGGCGCTCGACGGGTTCGCAGGGCGCGGGTCAACCCCGATGGGCGTATCTTGCCCACAGCCCGCCAAGCCAAGCGCACTCAACAACGCGCCAAGCAGAATTGCAAAACGTAATATCAATCGCACAATCACTTCTCCACAATGAACAAGCTCGTCCCAAGACCTGACAGGTTTCTAAAGCGGGCGTGACACTTGCACCATTCGCGCAGTACAGCGCGCACGCGACAAGCGAAACGTGCGTTTCGCCAAACCACGGCTTGGCAAAAACCTGTCAGGTCTGCACGCGCGTTATTACGGTGAACCGAGGTCCGCGAGATTTTGTTTGAAATACTCGCGCGTCGTTTCGACGGCGGCTTGCGCGGCTTCTTCCACCGACGCATCGCCGTAAAACGCGCGCTTGATTTCTTTGTTCACTGCGCTTTCCACTTCGAGCCACGTCGTCATCAACGGCACGGGCCGCACGTACGGCGCCATGTCGAGATACACTTGATTGTTGGCAGGCGGATTCGATTTCAAGAACGCGGGTGAATTGGCAACCGCTTGCAGCGCGGGCATATTGCGTCCCACTTTTGCCAACGCGGTTTGTCCTTGCGGTCCCGCAATGTACTCGACCAATTTCCACGCCGCGTCTTTGTTCTTTGAACCGTTCGTAATGCAGAAACCGTCGCTGTGCAAAATCGTCGCGCGGTTCTTGTCTTGCGGCAGCGGCGCAATGTCCCACACGAATTTGTCCTTGACCGTTTCGCGCAGTTCCGGCGTCAGCACGCGGCTTTGGAAAAACATGGCAAGCGTGCCTGCTTCAAAACGCGCTTGCGAGCTCTGCGTCGCTTCGGCTGTTTTGTCCGGCACGACATGTTCCTTGGTCTGCAGAGCGACAAACCACTGGAACGCTTCGAGCGCCGCGCCCTTGTCCAGCGTCAAGCTCGTCGGGCGTTCGGGATTGTCCACGATGTCGCCGCCGTGCGCCCATACGAACGGCATCAGGCGAATGGTCAAAGTGGAAATGCCCGCGCCGTATTGATCCGGCTTGCCGTCGCCGTTCGTGTCTTGAGTCAACGCTCTAGCAGCCGCGAGAAAATCATTCCACGTCCAATCGTTTTTCGGCAGCGGCACCCCGGCGGCCTGAAATAATTTCGCATTGTAATAAACGCCGAGCTGCGAAAGATTCAGCGGCACGCATTGTAGTTCGCCTTTGAGTTTGTACGCATCCAACGCCATCGGATAAAAATCACCGGGCTGGATGACCTGACTCGTGTTGAGATATTTGTCTACCGACTGCAATGCGCCTTTCAAAGCAAAGGGACCGATGCGGCGATAATTCATCAGGAATACATCGGGCGGCGTCTGCGCGGCAATGTCCGCCGCGAGTTTTTTGGTAAACTCGTCGTCATCGGGAATGTTCTCTAACTTTACCTTGATGTTTAGATTCGCTTGTTCAAACGCATTGACGATACTCTGAAAGGTCGCCAGTTCTTCAGGCACTTCATTGACCGCTAAGCGAATCGTCGCCGGTGCAGTTGCATTGCTCACGGGCGCTTGGGTGGACGCGGGCGCGCCGCACGCGACACTCGCCAACGCGAGTCCCAACCACAAAACCACGGCGCCGAGCAACGCGCGCAAACGAACTTGTCGAAGCATAACCTCTCCCTCTTACTTGAGCCAACGTTCTGAAATGTTTCCTTGCAGGAAATAACGCTGGGCGACGAGAAATAAAATCAAGACCGGCGCCACCATGATGACCGCCGCCGCCATCAACAACGGGAAATTGTTCTGCTGCGCCATTTCCAACAATTGGACGCCGTAGGGCAGCGTATAATTTTCCTGCGTCCGCAAATACAAAAATGGATCAATGTAATTGCTCCAATAATACACTGCCGACAAGGTGGCGACGGCGATCAGCGCGGGACGCGCGAGCGGCATGGCAATGGACCACCAGATACGCAACGCGTGCGCGCCGTCGAGATACGCGGACTCGTACATTTGGCGCGGCACGCGGCGAAAGGCAAGATAGAATAATATCACAAAAAACGGACTCGTCCCCATCACGGCGGGTGCGAGCAGCGGGAGAATCGTATCCACCCACCCCAACTCGGTAAAGAAAATAAAACGCGGCACCCACGTCGCCACCGCGGGCACGAGCAGCAGCGCGACGCACATTGTCAGCCAAAACGCGCGCCAGCGTTCCGGCAATTGCGCGATGGCAAAGCCTGCCCACGACGCCGTGAGCACCGTCAATGGCACCGCCAGCGCGACGACGCGCAGCGAGTTGAACGTGAGCTGCGCGAAATCCACATAGTCGTCGAGGCGGAAATAATTTTCCCGCGCGAGCGGCGGCACAAAAAATTCCAAGCGCACCGGGGGCGGCAAATCCGTCGGACGCACCGAATACGAAAACATCCACAGCAGTGGAAACAAAAATATCGCGCACAACAAAACAAGCGCCGCGTACAACACTCCGCGTTCCACCACGCGCCGCGCGTTATTCGACCCCATCGTCGCGCCTCCGTCCGACCAACACAAAAAGCCCGATCACCGTCAACAGCGTCACGAGATAAATCAACGACGTCGTCGCCGACGCGTACCCGTAGCGGAACAGTGCAAACGCTTCGTCCACCACGTAATGCGGCATAAAGTACGTCGTATAGTACGGACCCGTTTCAGTGGTCAAGATGCCCGCGACAAAGACGCCTTGAAAACTCAACGCGATGTCCCGGAACGTCAACAGCAGCAGCGCGGGAACCATGAACGGCAAAATAATATGTCGGAAACGCTGCACACGGTTCGCGCCGTCTATCGCTGCCGCCTCCAACAACTCGTGCGGAATCAATTGCAGCGCGGCGAGCATCAACACAAATCCTTCGCCCAATTGAAACAGCCACATGACGACGATGGAGGCGCGCGCGGTGAACGGGACGAGCGTCCACGCCACCGTCGGCAGGTGCAGCGCGTCGAGCAATAAATTGACTGCGCCAAAGCCCGGATTCAAAATCAAGAGCCACACGAGCGCGTAGGCGACTTCGGGCACGATCGTCGGCAAATAGACCGTTGCCCGCGCGAATCCGAACGCGCGCCCGCTGCGATTCAAAAACAGCGCGAGCACGAGCGCGCCCGCGACACGCAGCGGCACGGCAATCAGCATGAACCAGACGGAATTGTACAGCGCGCGCTGAAAGAGCCGGTCGCCCAACCAGTTTTGATAGTTCTGGAAATCATTCCATTCCGGCGGCGAAAAAAGGTCATAGTCGGTCAAGCCGAGAAAAAACGTTGCCGTCATCGGCATAACGATCAAGACCGCCGTTCCAATCAGAAAGGGCAGCAGAAAAAACCACAGTTGCGCGCGATACGAGAACAACGCGCGCGAGAATCGCAGCGAGAATTGCAACATCGCCTGGCGCTCTTTGATTTCCATGAAAATCTGAAATGTTCCGTACAAACGAGATTGCGCTGCGATGCAGCGCAATCTCGTTTCGCTCGGCGCGCACGAGGCGCTATGCTACTTGCGGAAATACGCCGCGTTCAATTCGATGAACGAACGCCATTGTTCCGGCGCCTGATCGGCGGGATAAATCGCGCTGACCGGACATTCGGGCGCGCACGCGCCGCAGTCAATACACTCGTCGGGGTTGATATACAACATGTTGTCTTCGTCGCCGCCGTGAATGCAATCCACCGGACACACGGCGACACACGCAGTGTCCTTTACGTCAATACATGGTTCGGCAATAATGTACGCCATTTACACGCTTGCTCGCTCCTTTCCCTTTGCTCATTGAAAATAAAGTCACTCTTTATTCTTTCGGGTTTTGTCGCAACAACAAGCCGCGCAGCATTTCAATCTCGGCAGAAGACAGCCCACGAATCTCGCCCAGTGCCGTCAGCGGATCGGGCATTTCGTCTTGAAACAACCACTCTTGCCGAAACCAAAAACCCTTGATGACGCGCGAATGGTATCTGCCCTGCGCATCCGCGACAATCGGTTGATAGCTGCCTTTTTCGTCTAACGTGTAAAAATCAATGCGTCCTTTACCGGGGCGCGAATCAACAATCAGATATTCGGGCACGCCCGCTTCTTCGTATTCATAAAACTTGTCGGCGCGGTCACGCGCGGTGCTGGTCGGCGAAATAATCTCGATGACCAAATCCGCTGGACCATCCAAGAACATGCGCTGGATGCGCCCGTAGTGTTCGGTGGCAATAAAAAGCAGGTCTGGCTCGCGCACGGAACCGTCGGGACGCGCGCGCATTGAATAGGGCGCCGCCAAGACCTGTCCCAATTCCAATAGCCGTACGTACATGCCCAATAGGACGTTCAAGAAACTCGCAATCAATTGATGGCGTGCCGTTGCGGGCATAAAAATTATCACCTCCCCATTGACCCATTCGGCATGAATGTCCTCATCTTCCCACGCCAAAAATTCTGCTTGGGTCATGGGGAATTTGATTTCATGTTCGAATCGTTCATCCAGGTTGATTGGCGCCAACATATTCGCCTCCATCCTTTTTACTTTTCGTATAATGCACCTGCGGCAATTCTATCCCGTCCCAGTCTCCCGTCTCCAATCTCCCTTTTTCCCGCACCCGCCAATACACCGCGCGCGCTTCGTCAACCAAGCGCGCGACATCCACCCCATAACATTCCGGCGCGTACGGTTTCAAATAATTGATCCCGCGCCCCAGCACTTTCAAGACGCCATTGTAATTGCCCTTGCGCAGATGGTGAAATCCGACGCCGACCTGCAAAATGCCTTTGTAAAAATTGCGAATCGTCGCATCCCGTTCCGCGCGCCACACATTCTCCAGCGTCTCGTGCTGCGCCCAATACTCGCCGCGATTGAACTGCGCGAACGCGTGCCGCATTTCAGGCGTCGGCGTGCGGTCGCAGCACGCGCGCGTGGATGGGTCGCGTGAGGAAAGTTTCGCAGAGATTTCGCGCATGAATGATTCCGTAGTGACGAATTCATTCGTTAAGGAGGGGGCGGACGAATAAATTCGTTACTACGATTCTTGTTTTTCAATTTTCACGTACGCCAATTCCATCCACTCGCGCGTCGGCACGGCGATGCGGTTGAATGAAAAATCTTTGCCCGGGCCCATCGTCGTCGCGTTGTTGTCTATCCATGCGACAAAACCGAGCGGCACCGTGGGCGGATTTCTCGCGCGAAATTTCTCGACCGCATCCACGCAAAAGACTGCTTCTTCAGCGCGCCATTCGATGCGGTATTCGTGCCATTTCGTCATGTCCACTTCGTCGAGCAAAAATTCCGCCGCGTCCATCCGCTTTTCCGCTGCCGCGAAAATCAATTTGCTCATCGCGGGAATGCGAAACAGCACGTTGCCGACCGCCATTGTCACGCGGTCCGCTTTGCCGCCGTTCAAAAATGCCGCGCGCCAGCCGTGCCCGCGTACCCCGCGCACGAATGCCATATCGCTTTCGGGCGACGCGTAAAAAAACCACAGCGCGTTCGGCGGCGCTTCTACATTCCCCGACCAATCGAACGGGTCATTCCAAAAACCAAAGCCCGCCGTGCCGCGCAATTCCCCGGCCGGATGACTGAACCGCGCGCGCACCGTGAGCGTCAGCGGCGGCGTCCAGTGCAAATTCCAACGCGGCGCGGTGCGATGATCGTCAATCTCCGCATCCGATAACTCGCCGTCCACCGCGCCGTCAACAATCAAACGCGCAATGCCCGGCTCGCGCTCGATTTCGCTGTGCCCAATGGCAAAGCGCACCCAGCGCGGGTGAAAGCCATGTCCGAAACGGTCTTGAATCAAATCCGGTTGTTGGTTCATTGCCCCTGTCACGTCTCCCCCGCAGCTACCACCTTGTCGCGGCCCCTTTCTTTGGCGCGATATAACGCCCCATCGGCGGCGCGCAATAAATCTTTGTCCGTCAAACCATGCTGCGGATAACATGCCAGCCCCAACGAGACCGTGATCTTGGGCAGCAGCACGCCTTGATGAAATATCTCGATGTGTTTGAGCGTGCGGCGCAATTCTTCAGCCCGCGCCTGAAGCGTCTCCGGTGAGGTGCTCGGCATGATCAAGGCAAATTCTTCGCCGCCATACCGGCACACAATGTCTTCTTGCCGGACCTCTGCCAACAGCGCGAGCGCGAGACGGCACAACACACTATCTCCGGCATCGTGTCCGAAACTGTCATTGAATGCTTTGAAATGATCGAGATCGAGCATGATGAGACCTACATGGGAATGCGCGCGCGCCGCGCGTTGAATTTCGCGCTCGAGGGCTTGTTGCAAGTAACGGCGATTATACAGATTGGTCAGCGGATCACGAATGGATTGCTCGCGCAGGGATTCGCGCAAAAGCAAATTGGACAGCGTCAGTTCGAGTTGCGCGGCGACGTTAAGCGCCAACTGCTGCTTGCGCTCCGAAAGGTGCTCTGGTGCATTCGCAGCGAGGTGCAGAACACCCATGTTTTCGTTTTGCATGGTGAGAGGAATGCAGAAATATACTTGCCCGCCCCATTCGGTAACCCCCTCGATGGCGCTCTGTGCAGATTCCCGCAAGCCGATAGCCCCACGCGTATTGGCAAAGAGCATCGGCATATAGTAAACCATCGCGCGCAGCACCTCAGATTTATTTTCACAAGATTGAATCGCCCCACCCAGCGTGTTGAGCATGGTAATGTCTTGATTGATTTCTTGCAGTTCGATCACTTGCTGTGAAAGTTTTGTATTGGCGTGCTCCAACGCTTGCTGCGTGATTTTCCGTTCCGTCACATCCCGATAGTTGACGACGATGGCGCGCACGCTCGGCTCATCCAAGAGATTCGACCCCACCCCTTCAACCCAAATCCACGCGCCGTTTTTGTGTTTCAAGCGAAATTCGGCGGTGACCAGCTGCCCCGGCGCGGCGAGCACCGCGCGCAGCGCGTCTTGTGTCAGTGGGATATCGTCCGGATGCGCAAGCTCAAAGATGTTACGTCCGACATATTCGCCCTCGACGTAACCCACGACCTGCGCCGTACTCGGAGTCGTATAGAGAAGATTCCCCTGCCGATCAAACAACGACACGGCATCAAAACTGTTTTCGAGCAGTGCGCGAAAATGCGCCTCACTCTCGCGCAGGGCTTGTTCCGCGCGTTCGCGTTCCAAGATCTGTTCGCGCAAAGTAAGGGTGGTAGCGCGTAAATCGGCGGTGCGCTCCTGTACGCGCAATTCCAATTCAATGTTCTGCTGGCGAATCTGCTGCTCGATTTGCTTGCGGTCTGTGATATCGCGAATCGCTGCCGCGACCAAAAGCCCTTCCGACATTTTAATCGGCGAAAGACTGATTTCGGACGGAAACTCGCTCCCGTCCTTGCGCCGCGCGCGCAGCTCCTTCCCCGAGTGCATCGGTCGCGGTCGCGGATTTTTGACATACGCGACGCGGTGCCGCTGGTGGATCAAGTGCGCATCACCGGGCATCAACATTTCGATCGGCTGCCCGATCAACTCGGTACGCGCAAAACCAAACAAGAGTTCCGTTTGGGCGTTGACCAATACGATTTGACCATTTTGGTCGGCAATCACCATCGCATCCGGAGCGGATTCCAAGAGGCGGCGAAATTTTTCTTCTTGCCGTTCATGTTCCGTAGAGAATGTCGCACGATCGAGCGTCTTGGCCGTTTCATCGCCCAACAACGTTAAAAACGCGCATTCGTCCTCGACAAACAACGGAACGTCTGCCAGCCATACCAGCAGCAAGTGCCCCGGCATACGCAGGGGCAGAATGGGAATCACCGCAAGCGCGTTGGCGTGAAAACTGCGCGCGAGGCGCGCCATGTCGGCGCCCATTTCGTCGGGCGTCCGCGCGAGCGCGGTGGATTGCGTCTGCCACACGCGTTCCACGATGCCGTTTTGCAGCGGTAAGACATCCAAGGAAAAATCATTCGCCAAAGACGCGTCCAAAGACGCGTCCAGTACAAAGCTCTGCGATGCATTTTCAAACACCATGACAAAGGCGTTTTGGGCGCCCACACCGCGCACGGCGGTTTTCGTTACTTGGGTCAAGGCGGCGGTCGCGCGCTCGCCGTCGGGTTTGGCCGTGAGCATGTTCAAGAAAGCGACCAATTCCGAATGCAGCCACCATTGCTGCATCCAGCGCGGCGGCACAAGACCGAGAAATAAGGCGAACGCCATCAAAAGGAGCAGCCCAGCGCCCAACGGTAGCAACCCCCCGTCATAGCGCGCCAGCTCAAGCCCGACATACATTCCTGCAACCAGGACGATGCTTGCAAACAAAATCAAACTGACGGCGATGAGCCAAGCGCGCCACGGCGTAATCCCGCGCGCAAGGCGCGCGGTTCGCGCCATCTGAACGCCTGCGTACCCGTTCAGCCCGGCAAAGTAAAATGCACCGACCACGCTTGTCCATACGGGGCGCGGCGCGGCAAAGAGCAACAGGATCAGCCACGCCAGAGCGCAGCCGCTGACCGCACACCACAGCATCCATCGCGGCATCGGGCGGATATGTTGAAGGAGGCGTAAGAGAAGGTACGGTTCCAACGCGGCGGCAATGGCACATGCCGTCAAAAACCATTCGGGAAAAACACGCCCACGGTCTGTGATGACCAATACCAAACAGGAAACTGTGGCAATGACGAGGACCGCTTCAAGATGATACACGGTGCGCTGGCGCGCCCGAGCCAGCAGTGTCAGACCTGTCAGGAACAGGAAAACTGCCTGAATCATCAGAAGCAAAACGTTGTCTGTGGTCATGCGAGGAACGCGCTCAAACCGTCAAAACGATCTTGCCGAATTGTTCATTCTTGGCGAGGCGTTCGTGCGCTTGCGCCGCGTGCTCCAACGGCAGCACAACATCTACGACCGGTTTCAGCTTGCGCGCAAAGATCAATCTCATCACATCCAGGAACTCGCCTTGATTCGCCATAGTCGTGCCGATGATTTCCAGCTGTTTCCAAAAAATGAGGCGGATTTCCTCGGCGGGATTCGGTCCGGTCGTCGCGCCATACGTAACCAGTCGCCCGCCCTTGCGCAGCGCGCGCAGTGATTTCAACCACGTCGCGTCGCCAACCGCATCCACTACGACATCCGCGCCGCGCTTGTTGGTAATACGAAAAATTTCCTTTTCCCATTCTGTCTTGGCGTAATTGATCAGAACGTCCGCGCCCAAATCCCTGGCGCGCGCCAATTTCTCATCGCTGTGCGACGTGGCAAAAACACGCGCGCCGGCGTACTTGGCAATTTGCATCGCCGCCGTCGAGACGCCGCTGCCCGCGCCGAGAATCACCACATCTTCGCCCGCCTGCAAACGCCCGCGGGTGATCAACGCGCGCCACGCGGTCAAAAACGCGAGGGGCGCCGCGCAGGTTTCGACAAAATCGAAATCGTCCGGCATCGGCAAGACGTTGCGCGAGGGCACGCGCAGAAATTCCGCATACCCCCCCGGCAAATGCTCGCCAAAGATTTTGAAATTAACGCACAAGGGATGATCGCCGCGCACGCAAAACTCGCACGTCGTGTCCCACCAGCCGGGATTGATCGTCACGCGCTGCCCGGGCTTGACCGTCGTCACCGCCGCCCCGACCACATCCACAACGCCCGCCACGTCGGAACCTAGCGTAAACGGCATCTGCAATTTGAGCCCGGGCAATCCTTCGCGCACCCACAGATCGAGCCGATTGAGCGCGACCGCTTTGACGTGGATGATCACATCATCAGGCCCCGCTTCGGGTTTGGGGAGTTCGGTGAGTTGGAGTTTATCCACCCCGCCATGTTCAAAGATGGCAACTGCTTTCATGAAATCCTCCGCGCAAAAAGTGAAAAAGCGGAAGCATCTTAGCATTCCGCTTTTTCAGTGTCAAAACTCTATCGGACCGGGGAGCCAACCAACAACATATTCGTTTTCGTAATTTAGAGCAGATTCCGAGTTGATTGGTGGTATCCGCGTAGGGGCGACGGCTTGTCCTCGCCCATTCCGGTTGGGCAACCACGAGGGATTGCCCCTACAACCCACATACGAATGTGGAATCCGCTCTAGCAATGGCTCGAGCGTTTGAAAATCAAGCTCTTGCAGCCGCGTCCCATCCCACGCCAACCGCTGCTCATGCCGCTGTTTGGACTCTCTCCATGCAATACCCACTGCGAGTCCGCGTCGCGCAGGAAGATTCAGCACTTGTACTAATTGCATTTCTTGCGCGTCCCATCGCGCGAAGATTTCGCGTGCGCGCCATTGACCCGCTTTGCGATACACGAGCCAAACGACCTCCCTCTCGTTCACCGAGTGACCATCGTGCGTGACCACCAGTAATTCGCTTTGTCCGTCGCCATCCCAATCCACCGTGCGCGCATCGTGCCATTGAAAACCAAGTGCGCCCAATTCCGGGAAACGTTTTAAAAGCGCGTCGTCATTCACCGAATACTGATTCAAAAACGCGGCGATGACTCCACCCGCGAAAAAAATTTCGCTTGCCCTTGCAGGCAAGTCAATATTTGACTTGCCGTCAGCCCAGTAGATTTCGGCAGCCAAATCTATTTCGCGCGGCAGCATTGCCCATGCGCGCAGCGCGGCGTCTTCGCCGCGATAATTTTCGAGGAATGCTTTGACAACCATCCCAAGCGTTCCACCCGCTTGTTCGGCTTCTGCCAAGCGTTGTCGCGCTTCTGGCTCGCGTCCCAGCAGTGCCAGAATCTCTCCCTGACGAAATCGCGCAAATGCACGCGCCGCGTGAACGACATCGTCGTATGTTTCATCCCGCAGCGTCGGATCGCTCGCCGCGCGCTCATAAGCGCGCACGGCGCCTTCCAAATCGCCGTTGCGAAACAATGCTTCGGCGAGATTCACTTGCTGCCGCGTGCTGCGCGCTGCCCCGACCGTATGCTGTCGTCGCACCATCCTGTCCGATGCCGCGTCATAACTCCATATTTCGGTCGCGGTGACGTGGTCTACCATCTTGGCAGAAAAAACGCCGAACCACGGATAAGACAGTTCGAGATCATTTCCCTTTTCTCCCGAAATAAACGTATACGTCGAATCACCGACCCAAAATACGAGACGCCCTTGAAAAATCTCCTTGAGCGCGCTGGCGTTGGCGTCCCAACGCATAATGCGTAAATCTTCCTGCGAATTGCTTCCGCCTGCGTGAATATAACTGAATACCAATTCCTTTACGCCATCGCCAGTCACATCGAGCGCAGTGAAATCTTTCAGCCAAGCCCAGCGTTGCCCTTCCGCTTGGAACACTGGAACCATACCAATGCGTAGAGGAGTGATTGCAGAGCCACGCCGCAGCAGCATCACAATCGGCGTCCCTTGCATGCCGACGAAACTCGAGCAAAGCAAATCGCGCCGCTCCCCAAGCGCTTCGCCAATAGGAATGACCACCACGCGCGGTGTAACACGTTCAGGCAAATGCAGCTCTTTTAGAGCAAGTTGAAGTGCATTCACGGCGGAATGGTCTGCAAGCGGATCTGTCGCGTTGATGCGCCTCGCGAAAAAACGAATGGTCTCGCGCGCAAGCGCGTTATACAGCGCGGCGGTTTCACCCCCCCCTTTGAGATAGGCATCCAGTTGCGCGTCGGTCTTGGGAAAGAACTTGACGCCGTCCGAACGCGCAGGCGTTGCCGTCAGGGCAGGGGCAGCTGTCAATGTCGGTGCAAGCCCAGTTGGCGCGGACGGCGGTAGAGTCAACGGCGCAGCGACCGGCGTTGCACTCGCGCATCCTACACCGCACAAGACAATCCCAAGAACGAGATATTTAAAAATCATCTTCCAAAACACCCCCCCCCACTGTTGTCCACTGTGCATTTTCGATAGGTTTGAGCGTTGTCGCATCCAACCAAAGCAGGCGGGCGCCATTCCAAGTCAGCGCCGCCATGTTGGGCGTATATGCTTCGGGCAATTTGTATTTCACTGCGCGCGCGCTGCCGTTTTCCAATTCGATGGTGTCGCCTTCCAGTTGCAGCGTGTCCGCCAAATCCAAGGCGCGCACGCGCCACGCTTTGTCGTGATTGTACACGAACCACAGCTGCTGCGCCTGGTTGGGTGAGTTGCCGCCTTCTTCGGTCACAAACAAAAATTCGTTCACGCCGTTGCCGTCCAAATCCGCGCTCACACGACTCGCCGTTTTGAAACCAAACGATTGCAGAGGGCGCCACAACGCGTCGGGGTCTTTTTCCATATCGCCGTGCGTATTCAAATACGCGGCGACCACACCGCCCACGAGATAAATTTCGCCTGCTTCGAACGGAAAATCGAGATTACCCGCTTTGGCTTCGTAAATCAATTCGTACAAGTCGCCCGCGTTCGCCATCGCGATCCAACCGCGCAGCGCGCCGTCTTTGCCCGAACTATTTTTCGCATACACTTGCGCGATTTGCGCCAACGCGTTGCCGCTCTGGTTTACCTCGTTCAACAGTTTTTTCGCGTCCGCGTCGCGCCCGAGAATCCCCAACAGCATCGCCCGACGAAATTTTGCAAACGCGAGCGGGTCCGCTTTTGAATCGCCGAAATCTTCCGGCTGCAATGCCGGATCGTTCCACACGCGCTCGTACGCATTCACCGCGCCGCCCAAATCGCCATTGCGGAAAAGATATTCCGCCGCATTGAGTTGTTGACGCGGCGTTTTCGCCGCTTCGATGCTTTGGCTCACGCGCACGAACGCGTCTTGCTGGTCATCATATTCCCATGTTTGTGTTGCGGTCGGGTGTGCGAGCAACTTGTGATCGAACGCGCCGAACCACGGAAACGTGATTTTGATGGAGGAAGCATCCGCCGTCGTTTCGATTTGATAATCCGACTCGCCCGCCCAATTGACCAGCGACGCGTGGAAAATGGGGCGCAGTTTATTCTCGTCCTGAATCCAGCGCGCCACTGTCACGTCGTTCGTCGTACCGCTTGCGCCGACAAATTCGAGCGTATAAATCAACTCTTTGATCTCATCGCCCGTCACCTCGCGCGCCTCCACAGGGCCCGCGTAAAAATTGCGGCTGTCCGCCGTGGCGATGGAATTGAACGCGACGGCAGACAGTGGTTCATAAGTCGCGCCCAGTCGTTCTAAACCGATGACCGGCAAGCCCATCACGCCTTGCAGCGAAACGAGCATGACATCGCGACTGCCGCCCTGATCGTCGCCCGTGTGAATGGCAACGGCTTGTACCTTGGCATTCGGCGGCAAATTGGGAATTTGCAGCAGCGCGTCCTGCAATTGCGCCAACGCGGGTTGCCCTTCCATTGAAACATCGCCGTTCGCCGTCGCCGCCAAAAATTCTCCAATGCCGCGCGCCAATGCACTATACAAGGGCTGCGGGTCCGTTTCCGGCGGCTGATACTCTTTTAACCGCGCGCCCGCGTCGGCAAACATGTCCGCCGCATTTTCCGGCGTGGGCTGCGCGGCAACCGTTGCCGTGGGCAATGCAGTTTGCGCCGCGCGCGTCAAATTCGGTCGCGGCGTGACGGGAATGCCGGTCGCCACGGGCAGCGAGGGGGGGGGCGGGGGGGGGGCGTTTCCAACGTGCTCACACAAGCACTGGCAACCCCAAGCAGCAGAATACACGGAAGGTATTTCTTGAACACAAGCTCCTCCACAAGCGCGATAAAAAACCGCCATGCGGTCACTGACACGGCGGAGGTGTTTTCTGTGCGTATGACGTTGCAGCAGCGTCGTTCGTTCCGCGCGGTGCGGGAGACCCGAAGGGTTTTGACGTGTACGCGAACCGAGCCGCGAAGGGTGGCAACATTGCGTATGCGACACATGAAACTTGCGCCTCGAAACCCTTCGGGTCTTAAACAGTCGCTTCCACCACTTGGGCTTGCGTCACGCGAATCAAATCCTTGACGCGCAATTTCAAATCCAGACCGCGCACGCCGCCGCTCACATGAACCCATTCCAATTCTAGCGCCGGTTGATCGAGCAGCATTTCAAATCCTTTGTTCAGCTGCGCCAACGCCGAAATCCCGCCGATTCGCGCGCCAGTCAATCGTTCCGCTTCTTGTTTCGTCGCCATGCGCAATTTCTTTTCGCCAATGTTTTTGGCAAGTAAACGCAAATCTATCTCGCGCGGCGACGCGACCATGACGAGCATAGGTTTGCTGCGCGGCGTCTCTTTTAACACCACCAGCGTTTTGTAAACCTGTTCCACCGGCGCGCCAATCAACGCCGCCGCTTCTTCCGCCGAATGAAATTCCCCCGCGTCGTCATACACGAACGCTTCGTATTCAATCTTGTGCGCTTCCAACACACGCATCGCGTTTGTTTTGTTCATCCTTCATCTTTCACCAGACGTTTCACCGAAACGTCTCTACGTTACGGCGCGGCGTCAATCAGCGTGTGCAGTACCATCAACGGCGCGAGGTTGCGCACGCGGTAAAACGCATAGCCCAACGCGAAACCGACGCTGAGTTGAAACGTGAACGCGCTTTCAAATGCCGACAGCCAATTGTCGGGACGCGCGCCGCTCAAATTGATGGGCAAATGCGATGCGCCAAAGACGAACGCGGCAAGATACAACGCCCATGCCGGATTTTTGAGCAGCGCTTCTAAACGCGCTTGCAATAGTCCGCGAAACAAAAATTCTTCGGGCAAGCCCGCGCCGAGAAAAAAATAAATCAAACTGTCCCACCACTCGCCGGGTTTGTTATTATGCAATCCCAAGAAAATCAACGCCGCCATCGGCGCGAGCGCGGGAATCCAAGCGCGCCACGCAATGCGTATGCCCAATTCGCGCGGGCGATACCGCAGCGCCAGCCACAGCGCCAGCGGCAAAATCACCATCTCGATCAATTTTGGCGCAATCGTTTCAAACACATCGGGAATCGCCGCCACGCTCAGCTGCGGGAGTTCGTACACGTTCGCGTACTGCCCGATGCGAAACAACATCCACGCCAACACCAACGCCAACGCCAGCGCGGATTCGATGATCGGCTGACGCACAGGCAGCAGTTCCGACACGCGCTGCCGCGTAAAAAACCAGTACGCGAACATAACGCCGAAAACGACGGCGAGCGGCTGCCACGCCTCGAGGTTGCGCCCCGTGACAATGACCAGAAACCACGGCAGCAACAACAAATTTGCCACCATCAGCGCGGAACGATTTTGCGCGAACGCGCGCGCGTCATGTTTTGAATCTTGTATAAAATCTCGAAAATAATTTTTCATCGGTATCCCCGCAAATCGAATTTACGGGAGCGTGCAAAATCCTCCAAACCCCGTAAATCGAATTTACGGGCTGAAAAAAGGTAAACCCAAAAAGAAAAAAACACCCATCAACGAATAAATTCGTTACTACCCTCTTTCATCCTTCATCCTTCATCCTTCATCCTTCATCCTTCGCACCCTGCGCAAGCCACAACAACCGTTCGCGCGCGAGAAACAAATACAGCGCCCACACGACGCCCAAGCCCAACATCCACACGCCGCCAAACGCCAGACCCGCGCTGTAAATGCCCATCAAGGCGATGACGATTTCAATCATCAAGCGCACCGGACCCGAAACCTGAATGCCGACAAAACGCTTGTCGCCCTTGGCATTGAACAAAGAAATCGCCGCGACGGAAATCAAAAAGTTGATCACGCCAAACGCCGCGCCGATCAAAAACAACGCGACGAGTTCGAGCACAAAACGCAAGAGCGCGGTAGGCACCGTGTCGTAGGGAGAAAGCGGGATACGCACAATGGCGCGAGTGTAGCATGTGCAAAACAGTGTGTCAAAGCACAAATGAAAAAGCGACCGAATTAATCGGTCGCTCTCAAACCTGAACTCTTTGCTTTGGAAATCTATTTCTTCGATCTTTCGTTCAATCCTGAATGACCAGCCACGGCGATATTGGCGTCCAAATTCCGTCAATGCGCGCGCTGACGGCATACTGATTGATGTTACCCAATTGACGGTGAACCAGAACAGTACACCCAACTCCGGTGAAAGCCACCGAGGAAGCGCCGCCATGATATTCGTAGATTCTATATTTATCCGCATACGAACAAAACTCCAAAGTTGTACTGTCTGTCTCGGGACGAAACGTCGCGACAAGATGCGGGATATCGCTCGTCGTGTTGCCGGGCCAGATCTCCCAATGACGGTCTGTCGAATTACCCACTTGGTTGTTGAACCCCCAAGCCATAAACGTGTGCTGCCCATTTGGCAGCGATTGGTTGTAGCTTCCTATGCTCAAAGTCGTTGATGGGGCTTGGACATCGGGACCACCCGGAATAGCATACCAAACGTTGGGGTAGTTCTGAAGTCGGTAAAATGCATAGAAGGTGGTTTGCCAGTTTGTATTTGGAGTGTTTGGCGCAGCACCAAAATGTAATGTCGCGGCCGTTGGACTGATGTTGCTTGTCCAGCCCGCAACTACATTCGGTGGTGATTGTTGATTGGAAAGATGTCGCGCGCCGGAAGATGTCGTCGTTGGGCGATTCGCCATCTCCGGATACTGTGCACCTCCGCTTGTCTGATTCACATCATGCTGAAAGTTAGATGGAGGCGAATACCACGCATTCCACCAATTACCGGGAATGGAACGGATTGGCGATGCATTACCACTGTTGACAACCCCAGCTGTCACGGCAGTACGTGCCTCAAAGTGCAAATGGTTACCCTCTCCATTTCCAGTATTACCCGACTTTGCAATTAACTGCCCCTGCTTTATGTTTTGCCCTTGAGTAACAACGATTGAATTGCCTTTGAGATGCGCAAAGAAACTCGTTGTTCCATTGTGGTTGATTCGTACCAACCAACCGAATCCAAGCGTATCTACCACTGACGGATCAAAAACATCGGTGACCACACCATTTGCCGGAGCAAAGACTTCAAATCGAGTGTGGTCGGCGAGAAAATAATCGATCGCTTCAGCGGACTTGCCAGTATGAAGTCCTTCCAATGGTCCATTTGAGATAGTCCTTGTCCCATTAAAAGGCAAGCGCCATGCGCCCGAGGTATCAATAAGTTCGATCTCTTGGGCGGAGATAAGGGTACTGATCATTAAGGAAGCTAATGCCGTCAAGACGAGAGTACGAAAAATCCTCTTCATCGTGAAATCTCCTTATGGCAACCGAAAACTGGAAATGAGCCGGTCAAAAGTTGAAATATAATTGGAGGTTGCAGGATAGCCGCTGATTACATAGAGTTTATTATCCTTGACGAAACCAACTATGATGTTGCCTTGTGGTATCATCTCTGCAGTTTGTATCCAGCGCACCGCGGGCACTCCATTGACCTCCAACATCTCGATAGGGGTGAGTGAAACCGACGATTCCAACCCCACAATATTTGGATCTCGATATTTCGTTACCCAATCATCCAGGGTTGACATCGAATCGGGCAGATCGAGTGCCTCAATATCAATTTTTAGCTGGTCCACCGTCTTGTCCTCTTTGGTCATGACGTCATCGTAATTTCGGACTGTAATGCTAACTCTATTGCCCTTGTTCATTTTTTCA
Source organism: Chloroflexota bacterium (assembly GCA_016209205.1). Lineage (GTDB taxonomy): Bacteria > Chloroflexota > Anaerolineae > UBA4142 > SHND01 > SHND01. Next base: position 7,856 of record JACQWQ010000205.1, on the reverse strand, counting down.
GGGCCATCAACATGCCAATTCTTCGGATAGTCGAAAGAGAATCCCAAATTCAAATCCTTATAGGTAATCCACTCACCACTCGGCGCAACAGCGTTGAGCGGGGCAAACGTGGGTACAACGGAATCAATCTCCTTAGTCGGTTCCAAAGTTGGAACATCGGGTGGCACTACTCCGGTCGGGGCGCGCATCAGCCGTGTTCGGTCCGGTGTTGGCAATCGCGGCGGTGGTTCGCCTGTCGGAGTGCCCGGCGGAGGCGGACCTTCTTCGAAATCAATTGTCGCTGTCGCCTTGGCAATCTGCGGCACAGAGCCAGAGTTCGTCGCCGGTTGATTCGCCGCGTTAAAGAACGGGACGACAACCAGATTGATTGCCACAACCGACAAGACGGCGCAGACAACCAGCAGAACGAGCGTCAATCCAATAGTTGACCTGCCAGACGAGCCATTTCTTTTTGCAGACATTTTACCCTCCCAAAATTTTTTTGCTTTGACGAATACGTATGCGCCAAGAGTATAGAACATTTTTTTTGATTATCAATAGCCCAACCTTGAAATTCTCGCGCATTTCACATTTTTAAACCATTCCATAACCTTTCGAATATCTTTCGACAACCTTTTGCAGCTACGCCCGTCGTCGCGCGACTGATGTATAATTCTCGCTGATGGCGGATAGCAGCTAGCGGATGGCAAATCGCGAATCGCATATCGCATATCGCATATCGCTAATCACCAAGACACTATCGCACTACTGCACTATCGCACTATCGCACTATCGCACTACTGCACTATCGCACTATCGCACTATCGCACTCCATCGCTCCATCACTCCATCTCTCCATCGCTCAATCTCCAATCTCTAATCTCCAATTATGAATCCACTTTCCCCTGCCGTTCAAGAATTACAAAAACTGCTCGGCGCGCGCAGCGTGTTGTGGCAGCCCGATGATTTGCGCGTCTATTCGTATGACGGTTCCAACAACATGGCGACGCCCGACATTGTCGTCTTGCCCGAAACGACACAGCAGATCAGCGAGATCATCAAAATCGCGCGACGCTACGGCATGGCAATCGTCCCGCGCGGCTCGGGCACGGGCTTGTGCGGCGCGATTACGCCGATTGCGGGCGGCATCATGATCGCGTTCGCGCGCATGAACAAAATTCTGGAAATTGATCTGGAGAATCGCACCGCGCTCGTCGAGCCCGGCGTTATCAATTTGGATGTGTCCACCGCGCTCGCGCCATACAAATACTTTTACGCGCCCGACCCGTCGTCGCAAGCCGCGTGCAGCATCGGCGGCAACGTCGCGAACAACTCGGGCGGTCCGCATTGTTTGTTGTACGGCGTCACCGCGAATCATGTGTTAGGGTTGGAAGTCGTGTTGGAAGCCGGTGAAATTTTGTGGCTCGGCGGCAAAGCACCGGACGAACAGGGTTACGACCTCGTCGCTGCGTTCATTGGCAGCGAAGGCACGCTCGGCATCATTACCAAAATTCTCGTACGCATCATGCCGCTGCCCGAAGCCACGCGCACGCTGCTCGCGATTTTCAACACCATCGAACAAGCGTCGCGCACCGTCAGCGGCGTGATTGGCGCGGGCGTGATTCCCGCCGCGATTGAAATGATTGACGGCACGACGATTCGCGCGGTGGAAGCCGCCTACAACATCGGCTTGCCGCTCGACGCGGACGCGGTGCTGCTCATCGAAGTGGACGGACCGAAGGCGGGCATTGACGAACTACAACAAATGCTCGCCGACTTTTGCGTCGAATACGGCGCGCGGCAAGTGCGCATTGCGAAAAACGAACAGGAACGCGCGGATTTGTGGAAAGCGCGCAAGACCGCGCTCGGCGCGTTGGGGCGTCTTGCGCCGAATTATTACATTCAAGACGGCGTCGTGCCGCGTTCCAAACTGCCGTACATTTTGCAGCGCCAGGACGAAATCGCGAAAAAATACAACGTCACCATCGCGAATGTGCTGCACGCGGGCGACGGCAATTTGCACCCGAACATTTTGTTCGACGCGCGTGAACCCGGCGCGTTGGAACGCGTCAAAGAGATCGGCGGCGAAATTTTGAAATTGTGCGTCGCGGTCGGCGGCACGATTAGCGGCGAGCACGGCGTCGGTTTGGAAAAATTGGATTACATGCCGTTGCTGTTTGAAAAAAAGGATTTGGACGCGCAAGCCAAACTGCGCGACGCGATTGCGCCCACGCGGATTTTGAATCCTTGCAAAATGCTCCCGCAAGGATCCAAATGCGGCGAAGTCGCGCGTTCAAAACTTTCCACGGCAATTGCCGGAAACACGGATGTGTGGATTTGAGAATCAGTATTGAGTAACTCACGTTACGCAGCCAGAAGAGCATTTAGACAGGATTAACAAGATTTACAGGATTATTTTTTGCATCCTGTTAATCCTGTAAATCCTGTCAAAGATGCCTTTTTGTAGGCAAAGTGCGTAACATGAGTGAGTAACCAGTAACCAGTTTTCTCTGCGCCTCTGCGTCTCTGCGTGAGATATTCTTATGACTGACCTCAACACATTCACCATCGCTGGACTAAAGCCGCAAACGATTTACGAACCGCGCGATGCGAACGAACTCGCGCAGATTCTCGCGCAATGCAATGCAGAAAAATGCGCGGTGATTCCATGGGGCGGCGGCACGTTGCAACATCTTGGCAACACGCCTGCACGTTACGATGCTGTCCTGCAAACACGCAACTTGAACCAAGTTGTCGAATATGCGTTCGACGATTTGACCATCACCGTCGGCGCGGGGATGACGCTCGCGAACATCGAACGCGTGTTGGGCGAGAACGGACAATTCTTGCCGATTGACGTGCCGCACCCCACCCGCGCGACGATTGGCGGCGTACTGGCAGCGGGTGCGAATGGTACGCTGCGCTTGCGCTACGGTCCCGCGCGCGATTACATGCTCGGCAACAAATTTGCGACGGTGGACGGACACATCATCAAAGCCGGGAGTAAAGTGGTAAAAAATGTCGCGGGCTATGAATTGCACAAGGTACAAGTTGGGGCGCTGGGGACCCTGGGGATAATGGTGGAAGCCACGTTCAAAGTATTTCCGAAACCGCCCGCCGAACTTTCGATGTGGCTCGCGTTCGACGCTTTGCAAAACGCGTGCGCGGCGGTTCCAAAGATTTGGAGTCTCACCACCCCGCCGCTGGCGATTGAATTGTTGGATGCCAGCACGGCGCGTCAAGTTTTGCCCAACACGATTGGCAACTGGTTTGTCGCCGCGCGTTTCGGCGGTTCGAAAGCGACGATGGCGGCGACGCGCGATTTGGTCGCGCACGTTGCCGACGAAACCGGCGCGCGTTCCACCGACGCGTTGGCTGACACGAACGCGTTGTGGCGCGCCATCGCGGATTTACCCGCGACGCTGCGCGAAACGTCGCCCGACGCGTTGTGCGTCCGCATGAGCATTCCACCGCAAACATTGGCAAACGCGCTGCGCGTCGCGTTCGACGCCGCCCACGCGCAAAAACTCGCGCCGCCGCGCATTTTTGCGCACGCCGCCCTCGCGTCCATTTACGCAGCGGTGAACGGCGACGACGCGGCGCTCGAAGCGTTCGTTTCAAAACTGCGCGCACAAGTACATGAATTGCACGGACACGTCGTCGTCGAACGCGCGCCGTCAACCTTGAGGAAAAACATCAACGCGTGGGACGACACGGGCGCGGCGTTGAAATTGATGCAGTCCATCAAACGCAAATTCGATCCAAACAACATTTTGAATCCGGGACGTTTTGTGGGAGGGATCTGATGCGTATTGCAGTTTTTGGGACGGGCGGGGCAAGCGGTTATTTCGGCGCGATGCTCGCGCGTCGAGGGCAGGAGGTCGTTTTTATCGCGCGGGGCGCGCACCTTCAAGCCATGCGCGCAAACGGTTTGCACCTCGAAACGCCTACCGAGCAGTTCGTATTGAATCCGATTGAGGCGACTGACGACCCTGCTCAAGCCGGCAGTGTGGATGCCGTCATTCTCGGCGTGAAAACTTGGGATGTGCTTGCTGCCGCCGAATCCATGCGCGGAATGATGCGCCAAGAAACGTGCGTGGCGCCGTTGCAAAACGGCGTCGAAGCGCCGTTTCAAATCGCGTCCGTTTTGGGCACAGCGCACGCGGTCGGCGGCATGGCGCGCATCGTCAGTTTCATCACCGCGCCGGGGCACATCAAGCACGCGGGGTTTGAACCGTTGATCGCGTTCGGCGAATTGGACAATCGTCCCAGCGCGCGGCTCGAACGCTTGCGCGACGCGTTCCGCGACGCGGGCGTGCCGTGTGAAATTCCGCGTGACATTCATGTCGCGCTGTGGAACAAATTCTTGTTCGTCGTCGCATTCGGCGGCGTCGGCGCGCTCACGCGCGTCCCGGCGGGCGTTTTGCGCAGTGACCGTGAAATGCGCGCTTTGCTCGAACAAGCCATGGGCGAAATTTTTGACGTGGCGCGCGCCCGCGGCATTGCCCTGCCCGACGATGCCGTTGCGAACGGGATGCGCCTCGTTGACAGTTTGCCGTCGGACGCAACGAGTTCCTTGCAGCGCGACATCATGGAAGGTAAACGTTCCGAGCTCGACGCGTGGAGCGGCGCAGTCGTGCGCCTCGGGCGCGAAGTGAATGTGACGACGCCGACGCATCAATTCATTTACGATGCCCTTTTGCCGTTCGAATTGCTTGCGCGCGGCGAGAGCGCGAAAGAGGGGACTGCGTAATGGCACGCGTCGGCACCGCGCATTTGCCTTTGCACGGCGGCAAAGCGCCCGCGTATTTGTTTCAACGCATGACGAAACTGGCGCGCGAAATTTCGCTTGCGATCATTCAAGAATATGGCGCCGTCGAATTGATGCGGCGTTTGTCCGACCCGTATTGGTTTCAGGCGTTCGGCTGTGTGCTCGGCTACGATTGGCATTCGAGCGGCGTGACGACGGTGGTGTGCGGCGCGCTCAAAGAAGCGTGGAAACCGATTTGGCACGAAACGGGTTTATACATCGCGGGCGGCAAAGGCGGCGCTTCGCGCAAAACGCCGGGCGAAATTGAAGCGCGCGGCAATGATTTGAAAATTTCGCCGAGCGGCTTGGTTTACGCGAGCCGCATGAGCGCGAAAGTGGACAACACCGACACGTCAACACGCACCACGCGACTCGACCGGCAGTATGCGTGTTGACGTGTCGCCGCGCTGCAAGACGGTTACCAAATTTATCATCACTCGTTTTTGTTCGACCGCGAAGGGCGTTGGGCGGTGATTCAACAGGGGATGAATGAAGCGAACGGGTTTGCGCGGCGTTATCATTGGCTGAGTGAAACGGTGGAGGATTTTGTAGACGAGCCGCACGCGGGAATAATTACGGCGGACACGACGACGCCATTGAACATGACCGCGCACGAATCGGATAAAGCGCGCGAGGCGAGCGTGCAATTGTCACTCGAAAAACCGTGGAAGACGCTGCAAGAATTGAAAAAGATTCAACGCACGTTCGAACCGCAACACGAAATTGCGCCCGCTGAACTCATCCGCGCAAGTAAAGAATTACCCGCGCTCGATTTGCCCGCCCATCATTCCATTCTTGCGCGCGATTTGAATCCCGACCGTATCGCGACCGCGTTCGAAGCCGCGTACGAAACACAGCCGCAAAATTTTGAACAATTGCTCGGCGTGAAAAACGTGGGCCCGAAAACCATTCGCGCGCTCGCGTTGTTGAGCGAAATTGTGTATGGCGCAAAACCGTCATTCACCGACCCCGCGCGTTTTTCGTTCGCGCACGGCGGCAAAGACAAAATTCCGTACGCGGTGGATCGCGTGACGTACGATCGTTCCATTCACATCTTGCACACGGCAGTCGAAAAAGCGAAAATGGGCGACCGCGAGAAAATGGATGCGCTGAAACGCTTGCAAAAGGAATTTGGGGTGAAATAAACGTTGGAGGAAACATGGGGCTTTTTGGAGAACAAGAACCGCAACAGGTCGAGGTACTGGGGAAACCGCTGCGCTGTCACGTTTGCGGGGGACAAGAGTTCTGGCAGCGGCAAGCGCAGTTGAATACATCGCTCGCCACTTTTTTCAATTTGGATTGGGCGAATCCAAGCGCGACGTGCGCCGTCTGCGCGCATTGCGGGTACATTCATTGGTTTGCGCCGCTCAAAATACAAAAAGAATAGCTTGCGCATTCGTAGTAACGATTTCAATCGTTTGCGCGCGACACTGGGACGAACGAATAAATTCGTTACTACATTTTCGTGTTCATTTCGAAAACAACATTTTCAGGCAGTCGCAATTTTTCAACGGTGTGCGCGCCGGGACGCCACTGGTGTTTTTGTAAATCCACCGTGCCGTCTTTTGTAAACGTCACGCCTTCTTTTTCCAACAACGCGCGCTGTTCGTGCCCGCTGCCGACTTTGTAGGTCGAAAGTCCGCCGTAGCGATTGACGACGCGCTGCCACGGCACCGTACGCCCGCGCGCGTACAAAATGCGTCCGACCTGTCGCGCGCCGCGTGGCGCACCGGCAAGTAACGCGACCTGTCCGTACGTCAACACATTGCCGCGCGGAATGGCGCGGACGATTTCGAGCACGCGGGTTTGAAAGGGATTGAGTTTGTCCATGCGGGGATTATACCAAGTGTAGGTTTCTTGTGTTATTTGAAAAAGGACTGGACAAAATGGAATTGACTCTGACGCAACGCAGTGAACAGGTTCTCGTGCAGGTAGACGGCGCGGACAGCCATTCGTTTGCCGCCGCCGAAATTGTTTTGAAACGCGATGATCCGCTGGCGGCGTACGATCCGCAGCCATACGGACAACGCTTGTATCGCGCGCTGTTTGCCCCCGATTCGTTGGCGGCGCGCGCATGGGCAGACTCTGCCGCGACGCCTGCGACCCACGCGCTGCTGCTCGTCATCCCCGACGCGGCATTGCAGCGCGTGCCGTGGGAATATCTCTACGACGGGCAAGCGTATCTTGCGCTCGCTGCGCCGCTGACGCGCGGGTTACCCGCCGCGCAGCGTGTGGCGTTCAACGCAAATGCGCACGCGGCGGGCAATGTGTTGGTCGTCGCGAGCGACCCGCTGTTGTATCCGAACGGCGCGCCCGTCGTCGCGTTGAATGTGGCGCGTGAACGCGCCAATGTGCGCGCGGCATTTGACAAAGCGAACGCCGCGTTTCACGTTACCTTTGTCAAACCGCCGACGCGCGACGAACTGCACAAAGCATTGACGCGCGTCGCGCCGCCCGCGATTTTACATTTTCTCGGACACGGCACGGCGACGCCGCAAGGCGCGCAGCTCTTGTTCGAGGACGCGCTCGCGCAGGGGCACAGCGTGGACGCGGCACAAGTCATTGCGCCCGCGCGCGATAAACTCTTTATGGTGTATTTCAATTCGTGCGAGACGGCGATGGCGCTCGACGCGTCCGCGTCGAACGATTCGACCGCGTCCAATCTGGCGTACTCGTTGGCGCGCGCGGGCGTGCCGTACGCGCTGGGCATGCAGCTCGAGGTGCCCGAAATAGCGGCGCTGCGGTTTTCGGAGTTTTTGTATTTGCATCTCGCGCAAGGCGAAACGGTGGAACGCGCATTGTGGCAGGCGCGGCGCGCGTTGTGGGACGATGAAAATTTGATGCGCACGGCTTTGAGTGACGGCGGAACGATTGACCTGCGCGCGTTTTGTTTGGGCATCCCCGTTTTGTACACCGCGCTGGCGTCGCCAACAGGAATCCGCGTGGCGGCAGGCGCTGCGGAAATTTTCCAAGTCGCGCCGCGTCGCGAGTTTGACCCGCGCATTCCACCGCCCCAAGTTTTTCGCGGACGTTCGCGCGAGCTCGTCGCCATCGGACGGTTATTGGA
>JACQWQ010000204.1 GCA_016209205.1 Chloroflexota bacterium | reverse complement strand
CGTGCGCGTTTCGTTTTGGCAAGGACTGGCGCCGCCGCTGTTTTCGTTCACCATGTGGACGCTCAACGGGTTCGCGTTTTGGTTGTTCGTGCGTTCCATCACCGAAATTTCCATCGCCGCAATTCCCGCGTTCATCGGCATGAATGCCGCCGCGTATTTTATCGGTTACGCGTCGTTCATTACGCCGAGCGGTTTGGGTTTTCGTGAAGCATCGCTCGCGTTTTTTCTCAATGCGTTTTTCCCCGCCCCCATTGCCGTTTCCATCGCGTTCCTCACGCGCTTGTGGAGCATCGGCGGTGAATTGTTGGGAGTTGGAATTGCGGTATGGTTGAAACCGAAACAGGGGTCAGTAACCAGTAATCAGTCATCAGTTATCAGTAATCAGTCGTCAGTGATCGGTAATCAGTCATCAGCTATCAGTAATCAGCCGTCAGTCTCCAGTCTCCAGTCTCCAATCTCCAATAACCCATCATCGGTGGACAGTCAGCAGTGATGAAATCACGCGCGCATTATTTCGCTCTCGCCGTCGTGTGGCTGATGATTTTTGCGTACGGCGTTTATTTTTCCGCGCTGTCGGTGCAGCGGCATCGCGCGTTCCTCACGAATGCGTCCGACCTCGGACAAATTGATCAGGCGCTTTGGAATTCGCTGCAAGGGCGTCCGTTGGAATTTACGCGGCGGACGGGCGAGCAGTCCATTCGCTTGACCGATCACGTCGAGCCGATTTTTGTGCCTACGGCGCTTGTTTTTTTGCTGTACGACAATGTGGAAGCATTGTTGATTTTGCAAAGTTTTGTGATTGCGCTGGGCGCGCTGCCGGTGTTTTGGATCGCCAGACGGCGGTTAGAAACCGCCGCAACAAAAACACCAAGTCGCCCTACGGCGACTGAAACACAAGGAAAGCAACCTGCGGGAGCAGGTTTTGTGTCTTGGTTGCTGCGAATTGATTCGCCTGTAGCGCCGCAAGTTGAATTTGCTGCGGTGTTGTTCGCCGCGATGTATTTGTTGTTTCCATCCCTGGAAGCGGCGAATCTCGCGGAATTTCACGCGGTTACGTTCGTGCCCGTGCTCGTGCTGTTCATGTATCACTATGGCGCGCTGAAAAAGTGGGGGCGCTTTGCGCTGTTTGCGTTTTTGACGCTGATGGTCAAAGAAGAAATCGCGCTGTTGGTGTTGACTATGAGCGCGTGGATGGTGATTAGAGATTGGAGACTGGAGACTGGAGATTGGAGATTGGAGATTGGAGATTGGAGATTGGAGATTGGAGATTGGAAAAGTTTGCCGAAACGATTTTTTGCATACTTGAAAACTGCGCCGCGCGTGCCGATGCTGTTTGTCGCTTTGTCACTCGTTTGGTTCGTGCTAACGGTTTTTGTCATCATTCCAAGTTTCAACACGCTTGGTAGATCGCCCTACACGTGCCGCTACTATCCTGTGAGCGAGGAGTGTCCACAAGTGGCGCGCGGGTTGTTTTTGCAGGAACGTTTGACGTATTTATTCCAGTTGTTTGCGTCGTCGGGTTTTGTTTCACTGCTCGACCCTGTTTCGCTACTGCTCGGTGCGCCCCTCATTCTGGCGAACGTCATCAGCAATTATCCCGCGCAGTATTCGGGCACGTTCCATTATTCTGCGCCCGTCGTGCCCTATTTCATTCTCGCCGCCATTGGCGGAACAGCATGGCTCGCGCGTCAAGTGAGGGAGAGAGGGAGAGAAGGAGAGAGGGAGAGAGGGAGAGAGGGAGAGAATCACTCTATCACTCCATCACTCTATCTCTCTCTCATTGCCCTTTTCATCGCGTTCGCGTATCACATTTACGCAGGTTACACGCCCATCGCGCGCGCGTACGTGTTTCCCGAAATCACCGCGCACAATGAATTGTTCCAACGGTTTGCCAATCAAATTCCGCGCGAGGCGAAACTCGCGACGACGCCTTCGCTGCATCCGCATTTGAGCCACCGCGAAGTTCTGTATCGCTATCCAGCGGTGAATTCGCCTTTGACGGCAGACGCTGCGGACTATGTGTTATTAGATTTGAATGATTCGGACCGGGTAAATCCGCGCGAGTTTCGCATTGCGTATGATGATTTGCTGCAAAAGCAAAATTTCGGCGTCGTGGATGCCGTGGACGGATATGTTTTGTTGAAACGCGGCGCGCCGCAACAAGATTTGCCCGACGCGTTTTTTACGCCGTTTCGTGTGCAAAATGCTGCGCCGCAGTATCCGGTGCAAATTGATTTCGAGAACAAGGTGCGTTTTCTCGGCTACGATGTGTTGTCCGATCAATACGGGCATGCTTACCTGCGGACGTATTGGCAGCGGTTAAGGCAACTCGACCAAAATTACATGTTGTTTCCCTTCATCGCCGACGAAAATGGGGAACCCGCGCCGGACCTGAATTTTCAAATGACGTGTTTGTTTTGGTATCCGAGCGCGGCGTGGAAAAAAAATGATACAGTGGTCTGCGATACGATTCCGCTCGAATGGGGCGCCCGCGTGCGGCTCGGCGTGGGCGTGACGCAAGATTTTGATTGGGCGAATCTAAACGCGCGTTTGAAAGTTACGCGTGTGGAACCGTCAACGCTGCGCGTGGTGGACGAAACGTGGGTGGAGGTGGGGGACCTGGCGAAAGTGGGAGGTACATACAAGAACGCACAAAGCGGAAATTAAAATCAATCCGCGCACTCGGCGTCTATCACAGATTTGGGTAATTGTGTTACGACGTCAATTGCGTCATCAAATGTTTTGCCATAAAAAGAGCGCACGATTTGAATTTTCCCGCGAATGTGTTCATTGAATTCTTCCAGCTCTTTGGCTGGAACCCAGAGTTCTTGATGAATGTGCGCGCCAACCGTTTGGATCGGAAAGCGCGCAAGATACTCATCGTCCACTTCAAAATATGTAACAAAACCAGCAAAGGGTGGGCGCGTGGCGTTCCAATTCTGCGCGATTTGTTCCGCGTATTCCAAATTCAGGACGGGATAAAAAATGGGTTGTTCAGGGAGGCGCGGTGGAAATGCCTTGTATCCTGATTGCGCAATCAGTTTTAACTCGTTCAACCCCACAGGACGATAGAGAATCATCTTGGCTCATGCATCAGTCACGGCAAATCAGGTGAGCTATTCTACAACATCTTTTTTGCTTTCGCATGTCCTATGCTAAGATGACCGCCGAATCTATGAACACATCGCGTATTTCCCTCCGTTCCCTTTTTCCCCTGATTTCCCTTTTTGCCCTCATCGCCTTTGCTCTCCGCGTCTTTCAACTCGACAAGCAAAGTTTTTGGTACGACGAAGCATTCAGCGTGTTCTTGAGTCGCTTTGACCTCGCGACGATCACTGCGCGCACTGCCGCCGATATTCAGCCGCCGTTGTACTATTATTTGCTGCACGTGTGGATGCTGTTCGCGGGCGATTCGGAATTTGCAGTGCGCTTTTTGTCCTTGTTCTTTGGCGTGCTGACAGTTCCGTTGATGTATATCACCGCGCGCCGCCTATTTGACCTCACCCCTAACCCCTCTCCTGGTAGGAGAGGGGGAATAACCGGACTGGTCGCCGCGTTGATTGCCACATTCTCGGCGTTGTATTTGTGGTATTCGCAAGAAGCGCGCATGTACACACTGATCACATTTTTGGGGTTGTTGTCATCCTACGCGTTGTTACGCGCCTTGCTCCCCTCTCCCGTTAGGAGAGGGGTTGGGGGAGAGGTGCGCTGGTGGTTTGTTTTCGCCGCTGCAAATATCGCGGCGGTCTATACGCACTATTTCGCCTTCACCCTCATCGCATTCCAATTCCTTTACGCCCTCTATTTCATCTTGACGCGTCGCGCTGCGCGATTCGCGATAGGCGATTTGCTATCTGCCATTCGCTATCCGCTATACGCCTTCCTCGCCATTTTCCTCGCCTTTCTCCCGTGGGCGCCGTTCACGCTCAACCGGCTCGGCGAAGATGTCAGTTATTTTCGCGGTGATTTGAAATTGGACGAAGCGCTGCGCCACATCTTGATCAATTTTGCCGTCGGCGAAGCGGTCTTGGAAAACATCGCGCAATACATCGCGTTGGGCTGGCTGGCTGTGCTGGCAATCAGTCTCATCGCGTATGTCATTGTGAAGCGGCAGTCAGTCACTCCATCGCTCCATCTCTCTATCACTCCCTCACCCCTCCTCTTTTCCCTTCTCTATCTTGTTGTGCCGCTCGTGCTGCTGCTCGTGTTGTTCTCGCGCAATCCGAAATTCAACGCGCGTTATTTGATGCTCGCATCGCCGGGATTCTATTTGCTTCTCGCGGCGGGGCTGGCGAGTTTGTGGCAAATGCTGCAATCACGCAATGTGTTAGCGCGCATCGCGTCGGGCGCAGTATTCTTTGCGACCTGTGTCCTGCTGCTTGCAACCTCGCTCTATGCCATCAACAACGCCTATTTCGATCCCGCATTCACCAAAGCCGATTTTCGCGGCGTGGCAAATTTTGTGACGGCGCACGCGCAGGACGACGAAGCGATCATTCTCACGAGCGGGCACCTGTTTCCCGCGTTCGATTATTATTGTCGCGATGCCAAACTGCCCGAGCTGCGGTTGCCCGACGAGCCGACGTTGAACGCGGAGCGCGTGGTGGGCTATGACGCGGCGAACGAATTGAATCGCGCGCTGGCGGGAAAACGCGGCGCGTGGGTGGTGCAGTGGCAAGACGAAGTGGCGGACCCGAACGGTTTTGTGCCGATGCTGTTGTCAGCGCGCGGCGTGGAACAAAAACAGGATGCGGCATTTTGGCAAGTGAAACTGCGCCATTGGCGTTTCGGCGACGCTTTCCATCCACTGCCCGCGTCGCCCGAGATCGCGCAACCGCAAGAAGCAAATTTCCAAAATACATTCAAGTTGTTGGGCTGGGACGAGCCGCAGCCCCTATCGTCGGATGAAGGCGCGTCGCTGCGTTTGTATTGGCAGGCGCTTGCGTCAACACCCGACGATTACAATGTCGCCATTCGCATTGTGGACGAGAACGGAACGTTTTGGGGCAAAGTAGACCGTCGTCCTGCGGGTTACAATTATCCGACCATGCGTTGGAAGCCGGGCGAAATTTTATTTGGCGATTACGTCGCGACGCTTTTGCCGGGCACGCCTGCGGGCGATTATTACGCGACCATCACGTTATTCACCAAACAAAACGAAGCGGGACTCGACGTGCTCGCGCCGAACGGCGCGCCGTTGGGCAAAAGCGTCAAGCTCGGTCCGCTAAAAATTTTGCCCGCGCACAAGCAGCCGCAGGTCACCGATTTGAAAATCCAACATTCGCTCTCGACGCCGCTCGCGCCGTTCACGCTGCTCGGTTATGAAATCGGACGCGAAAAAGCGAGCACGGGCGAAAGCGTCTCGCTGACATTATTCTGGCGCGCGGATGAAAAACCGTTGGACGATTACCATTTCCAAATTCAATTTGGAGACCAACGCAGCGCGCCATTGCCGCTTGCGAATGAGATTTTTTCCACCGCGCAGTGGAACGTCAACGAAATTGTGCGCGGGCAATATGTCATTCAAGTCCCGCCGGACGGAAATGCATGGAGCGGAAACCTTCAGTTGATTCTGCGCGATAGTCAGGGCAACGAACGCGTGACCGATTTGCAGCAGCCGTTCGCCCCCCCCCCGTCGCGCAAAAAGACGCGCAGCCGTTGAACGGCGGACGCCCGACGCAAACGTGGGTGCAAGGCGAATTTCTCACCGACCCCTACACGCTCGAAATCAAACCCGACGTGCCAAAGGGAAAATACAAAATCATTATCGGTTGGTACGACGCGAGCGACCCCGCGTTCGCGCGGTTGCACGTGTTGGATGCGAATGGGAAGGATGCGGGGGATTTTGTGACGGTGAGTCAGACAGTAGAGGTGAAATAAAAAACGAGCGGCGTGAAAAATTTTTTTTCACGCCGCCTGTTTGTTTTAGCGATTATGATTGATTGAATTGCGCGGGCATTTGGGCATCCATCCGAGTAACATACTATATGTCAGCGATTCGGAGGCATGACCGTGGGCGCAATCTGCCCGTACATACAGGCGGGTAATTTCTCGGGAACAGGAGCGAGCTGGGATGTTCGCGGCGGCAGACTTGGATCATTCAAAATCTCTGCAAAGCCCTCGCCCGTTTTTGAGCCCGTGATGTCTATGGGTTCACCTAACCTGAGGTTAAAGAGCAACCCAACAAACTTGGTGCTCGGCGGTTTTCGCAACGGCGACAAGGTATTCAAGCTTTCAAAGTCACCTTCAAGAATGACCAATGCCAGCTTTTGGTCTTGGCAAAAGTCGTTGGAACCGCCAAAAAACGTCATGAATTCTTTTGGAGAAATCCTGCGGTTCAATCGAACACGCGGCGCGTTTGCCGACTTGAAGTTTGCGCAGGCATAGTCCAATGCGGCTCTTTCGATTTCCGCGGCGGACTTGTTTTCCATCGAGCCGGGGATAAATTGACAACCCGCCCAGAGCGTTTGCACTTGGCGTCCTCCCAAAATCGCCAGCGGAACGATAATGCTCACGAGTACGATTGCGGTAATGATTATTTTTTTCATCTCGTCCTCCCGTTCATGGAAATTCAACAGTCCAATCAAAATTGTTGCCGCAGCGAGTTACTCGTCCAGCGACTGTCCCTACTACGTCGGTATAGCAGGCGTTAGCCCAAAGCCCCTTTACATTTCTCCATTTAAAGGCGGCGGGGGTCACAGGTCCAAAGTTGGCATCAATCCCCTCCCCACCAGCGGCGGCATAGGGCAATCGGTTAGTCCCGAGATTTTCGTCACGTAGAACAATGCATCCATTACCATCACAGAATTCCATGCGCCACAAATCAAGGATGAAAACAGAGGTTCTGTACTCATACCACCCATTTGGCAAAAGATTGATGTCCGCCCTATCTCTCTCATTACCAATACCATTGATGTCTTGGTAACTTGAGTACGGATGATATTCGCACCACAAAGCACAGGTCTTGAACGGTCCAGATTCCGCAAATGTTTTGCGCAAATCTGATACGCCTACCGGTCCAAACGTTTTTTGTCCAAACCCAATAGGCGTATCCGGTGTTGTCATAAATGCATAAACTCCCTTCACCTGTGGGACGCCCTTCTTTGAAATTTTCTTTTTGGCGCCAAAAGTATTCCACAAGGCTGTCGGCGCGGCAAGAACTTGGATTGTTGGTAAGATGATCAAGAAGGTGAGTGAAACAAACACAAAGATCGCAAATATCTTGAGGATGCCGCGAGGCAGATGTGACATTGTTTTCCCTCCACCGAGATTCGTGATAGATCACGTTGGAGGTATTCTAACGATATATCCCGTCAATGTAAAGGTACAAATGTACTCTCTTTCGCCACGCGGCGTAAAAAGAGTACATTTGTACTTGCAGACCCCCAATTATCCCTGTCGCTCCTTGTCAATTAGCCCGGCACGTAAGGCGAACACGCCAAGTGCTGCGCGCCCCCTTGTTCCTGTCTTGCTGTAAATCGTGCACAAATAATTCCGCACCGTCTGCTCCGCCAAACCCAATTTCTCCGCAATCTCGCGATTCGTGTATCCTTGCGCGACCAGAAGCACGATTTCTTTTTCCACTGCGGTGAAATACGCCGCCGGGCAATTACAAAATTCTTGTCGGTTGGTACGATGCCAGCGACCCTGCGTTCGCGCGGTTGCACGTGTTGGATGCGAATGGGAAGGATGTGGGGGATTTTGTGACGTTGATCCAACAAGTGGTTGTTAAATAAAAGAGTGCGGCGTGAAAAATTTTCACGCCGCATTTTTGTTTTGACAATGTTGGCTGATTGAATTACGCGGACATTTTGTATTAGGCAGTCGCGTGTTGCACACTGACGCATAGCTTTGAGGCAGCCATTTTACGCCAGAAATCTCGACTCAAGCAGGTCGAAATGTGCAACTACCTGTTGCCTAGAGCGGATTCCACTTTGATTGGTGGGCAGACCTTTCGGGTTTTCGGAAACCCGAAAGGTCTTGCGCCCACATACGAATCAGGAATCCGCTCTAATACAATTACGCGGACATTTGGGCGCGTACCCGAGCAATAGTACTACATTTCAGCGATTCGGGGGCATGATAGTGGGCTGAACCTGCCCGGACGTGCAGGCGCGTAATTTGTCGGGAACAGGAGCGAGCCGAGATGTTCGTCTCGGTAGACTTGGATCTTTCAAAATCTCTGCAAAGCCTTCTCCCGTTTGCGAACCCATGATGCTTGTGGGGGTACCCAACTTGAGGTCAAAGAGCAACCCAACAAACTTGGCGCTCGGCGGAACAGCGGTCATGCTGGATATATTGATTTCTTTAAAATCGCCTTCAAGAATGACCAATGCCAGCTTTTGATCTTGGCAGAAGGTGTCGCTGCCTCCATAAAACTTCATGTACTCTTTCGGCGACATCATGCGATTCAATCTGACGCGGGGTGCAGGGCCAACCGTCTCAAAGTTTGCGCAAGCATAGTCCAAAGCAGCTCTTTCGATTTCCGCGGCGGACTTATTTTCCATTGAGCCAGGAATAAATTGACAACCCGCCAAGAGCGTTTGCACTTGGCGGCCTCCCAAAATCGCCAACGGAACGATAATGCCCACGAGTACGATTGCGGTAATGATTATTTTCCTCATCTCGTCCTCCCGTTCATGGAAATTGAACGGTCCAGTCGAAATCCTCGTCGGTTGGTACGACGCGAGCGATCCTGCGTTTGCGCGTTTGCACGTGTTCGATGCAAGCGGGAAGGATGTGGGGATTCTATGACGCTCAATGAGAGTGTGGTGGTGAAACGAAGAGCGGGAGCATAAGTGCTCCCGCTCTTCGTTTTATTCAATAATACCCTGTGCCAGTTGTACCCTCCCAACTTGAAGAAGATGTCTTTTTTCTATTGAATGAGCCGCTGACTGCATAGCGATGTTGTTGCCATTGAGCGCAGTCCATAAAAAAACCGCCGACATTATTTCCAGGACCATAGGTAGTATTATACGAGTCACGATACCCTGCATTGAGGGTTAAAGTCCAAGTGCTTCCACAGGTCTCGTACCCGCCAATCCATGTAGAAATGATATAGCTGGTTGGCGCCCAAGTATGCCCTGTGACTGCCCATGTGAATTGGAACCATTTGGCGCAGACATCACCAGAAAGGACTCCACCTGTCACAGGATAATTTGATACCACCGTTATACAGCTATATCCAGAGCCTTGGTGGCTTGCCTCTGCTGGTAAATTATCGCCGAGCATGAAACCAACAACCATAATGGAGAGAGCAATGAAGCGGAACTTATTCATGGCATACCTCGTGCGCTTGGTCTGATAGACTAAAGACCTTTTCAGGAATTGTCTTCGTCATATAAATCCTGATCGAACTGAATACCGATTTATTCTCTGCAATGACTTGACCTGTATTGTCTGTCCGATTTGTCTCTAATGCCAACACGCGCCCGCGTTCCCCTATTAGTACTTTTTCAATATTCGTTATCCCGTCACTGGTTTGACGCATTTGCCATCCTCGAACGGTCTTGCCCGATTCAAGTGTTTTTTCGGGATTGGCATTAACCAAGGAACTGGATTTTGGATAGTTTGGCGTTGGCAGGTCTGCAGGTGCGAACCCAAAACGGGACAGTTTCTTCTCATCAATGAATGAGGGTAATAAACTTTTGCGCATCTCAGGACTGTAGGCGGGCCAGTTTTGCCGACAACCTGTTTTGGCTCCAGACGAAACATCTGGATAATTACTGCCAAAAATGATTGTGGTCGCGTCTGGACTTACCAAAATCTCCTGGTGAAATGCCCCGTCTTCAAAGAGAGACAAAATGTGCGCTCTGGTTGGAATACCGTCAGATCCTACCTTAACCCAAGATTCAACTCGCACTGATTGACCATTTGCAGGATCAGCCCCATTTTTCAGAAAGGAATACTTGGATTCCGTCCAAGTGATCACTTTTCCTGCCAATAAAGGATCGGTTAACATATAATCCGGCACTGTTTGCTGTGGGGGCGAAGAGGATGAGTCTTCTCTGTTTGCAGATAAGAGATCTGTCCCAATCCACATCGCACCAATACCAATAGCCAATAACACTGCTATTCCGAGTAGGGTGTACCAGGAAAACAATTGTCTTGTACGTTCCATGAACTTTCTGCTCATGCTCCTCCTTCCGTGAAGCTGCGAGGCGGTAGCGTCTTGCAGCACCTAATCCTTGGTAAAAGGATTTGCGGAATGAATATTGGCAATACCGCAAAACTTGCTATAACTTGTTGGATTAGCAAGCGAGAAATTGCGTGAATCACGCTTAAAAATTGACGATTACCCTAGCCCGCAACCGTGCTGGTGAGCGAACAAGCCATGACACCAAAACCGCAATTCGTCCGGAATGATAGCATACAAACGCTGACAAAACACCGACAGGATTTTGCATGATGTGCGCGGCAAAAGAGCCGAAAAACACATCCCGTTTCCATGCGGCATTGCGATTTCAACCCTATTTTATCGGACAAAAATACCAGCCCGCCAAGTTGACAATAAATTTGCCAATTTCTTGGGTAACGTTTGGGTTCGCCAAAAAAAGGAGTCAAATATTTTGTCCGCATTTTTGGGGGCGCGGCGCATTCTTTGGCGTTGCACAGACCCCCACCAAGCGTCGTTGATAAACGGAAAAAGGAAATGGCGTTCGAGATGTCATTTGTTTTCTCCCCATTGCGCTATCATCCCCGCCTCGAAACCAAACCCGGCGCATGTTTGCGCGACCGCTGCAATAAAAAACTGCGGGCAGCTGCCCGCAGTTTTTAGATTCGTTGGCTAGATTCGTTGGCACAGCATGGTTCGACTATGCTCACCACATGGTTGGACTGCTGTGCCCGAACGATGAGGAGTTAAACTCCGCCCGCGCGGGTCAATGAGTACAACTCATTTACCAACACCAACGCGGAGCGAAAAGAATTATTGCGCCCTGCCCAGCCCCGCCTTTTGCGCGAGCAGCGCTGCCTCGACGCGACTGCGCACGTGTAATTTTTGAAGTACGTTGGTCATATAGTGACGCACCGTTTTTTCGGCAAGATGGATGCGCAGCCCAATCTCGCGGTTCGTCGCGCCCGACGCCACCAACTCTAAAATCTGGCGCTCGCGTTCCGTCAGCTCTTCCAATGAATTCTCCGGGCGCGGCGTGCGCGTCATCTCCACCAACACGCGGTTCGCCAACTGCGGCGCGATGTACACTTCGCCATTGTACACCGCCCGCACCAGTCCTGCGAGTTCGTTCCCCGCAAGCCCTTTCAGAACGTACGCCCGCGCGCCCGCTTTGAGCGCGCCGAGCAGATCGTCTTCGTGCTCCGAAACAGTGAGCACGATGATTTTTGTGATGGGGCAAGAGGTCGCAATCGCGCGCGTCGCGTTCAGTCCACCGCCGGGCATGGTCAAATCGAGCAAAATAATGTCCGGCAAAAGTTCCTGCGCGAGCTGCAATGCTTCTTCCGCGCTAGCGCCCTCGCCCACGACCTCGATCCCCGAATCGCCGCGCAGACTGTGAATTACGCCGTCGCGGAACATGGGATGGTCGTCCACCACCACCACCCGAATGGTCTCACTCATCTGGCAATTGCTCCGGTACCCGCGCCCGAATACACGTTCCCGTATCGCGGTGTGAGAGAACCTCGAAACTGCCGCCCAACAGCAAAACGCGTTCGCGCATCCCCGCGACCCCCAAGTGACCGTCGTCGCCGTGAAAATTTTCCGGGGCAAAGCCCGGACCCGAGTCGGTGACTTGAAGGCAAAGCTCGTGCCCCTCGCGCCACAGACGCACGCTCTGTGCGGCACCCGGGGCGTGACGGAAACCATTTGCCAGCGCTTCCTGCACCAGGCGATATAACGCAATCTTGATCGGTATAGATGTCATGTTGGATGGGACATCCGAATCAAACTGCACGTGCCGTCCGGTCATGCCTTCATAACCACGCACCGCGCGCTCAACCGTTTCGGCAGGCGAGAGCGTGTCCAATTCCGGTAACCGCAAGCCCGTCGAAATGGCGCGCAATTCGGTCAAACCATTTGCCAGCGAAGTCCGTATCGCATTGAAATCCGCGCTGAGCGGTCGCCCCTCGCTGTCAGGCGCCGCGCATTGCGCGCAGCGATCGGCAATGGAATACAGCCGCAGCATCGCAAAGCTGACGTCCTGCCCGGGACCGTCGTGCAAGTCTGCGCTGATGCGGCGTAAATAGCGCTCGTTCAGCGCGGTCGTGCGTGCGCCGGCGCGGCGCAGGCGCTCGTTCAAATGCGCGTTTTGATCCAACAGCGCCCGCAGCTCCACGACCTTTTCTTCCAACTCGCTTTGCTGCCGCGTGATCGTCCGGCTCCCGCGTCCGACAATCCCGGCGAGCAAGACATACATCAACAACGTGCACACGCCGACGACGATCCAGCTCGCGCCTTGCGCTAAAGCAATCTCGAACGAGAGATTGTCCAAAGTCTGATAAAACTCGGAAATGGCGATAATCTGCTCGGTCCCGGCGAGACGTACGGGGGCATACGTTTCGAGGAGGCGCGACCAATTGCGTCGCTCCTCGGTGTTTTCCGGTTCTTGCAGCAAACTGATATGCGAGGCAACCTGTCCCGCCAGTGCGCGCTGCAAGCCAAGGCCGACGGGGAAACGCCGCCCAATCAGCACGGGCGTGGTGCTGTATAAAATCTCACCGTCGGGCGACCAGACTTTGAAGGCAACGATGCGTTTCCCCAAAGGAGTGCTGGTCATCATCTGATCGAGTGTCTGCTGATGCGCCGCGTCCAGACGTTTCTCGTTTGCCAGATTCTGCAGTTGAGGCGCGACGAAACTATCTACGTAAAGCGCGGTCACACTGCCGGTCTGGTTGATCACGCCGCGTTCGATTTGCGCGCCGGTCCACGCGCCAATTATGAGCATTCCCACGACGAGAATGACAAAACTGGCAAGCATGAACTGTTGCGCCAGACTCGTGCCGGGGATGGGGAGCCGCCAAGGCAAGCGCAGCTTGAAGGGCATTTCCATACCCCACAGTATAACCGCAGAGGGCGATTTCAGACATCGGACATTTGTCTGAATTTTTGGGGGAGAATGTCGTATCTGATTCACGGCAGATGCCCGTTGGCACACGCGGCGCGGGATGCGATAATCAGCCAAACGTCAAGAGAGGAGATTTCAAATGAAGAGTTCGCGATTCATTTTGGGCGTATTGGTGTTGGTGCTGCTCACGAGCGTCATCGTCGCGTGCGGCCAGGCCTCCGCGTCCAAGATGCAGCCACCTGCCAAACGCGTGATTACCCTGGCGGCAATCGAGCCGAAGGGCTCGACGACGGTGGAAAAGGAGCCGTTCCCCAGTGAGGCGCTCCCAGAGGGCGGCGGGTATGCACTTGTAAAACCCGACGATAAAGGAACATGGGTAGTGGAGACCTATCGCTGGGATTCAAGCACCGTCGTCGTGAACGAAGGTGACGATGTCACATTGGAGGTCATCGGCATTAACGGCAAAGAGCATCCGACCACGATTGAAGGATACAATGTGAACTTTGCCGTCCAGCGCGGCAAGTTGACCAAGGTCAATTTCAAAGCCGACAAGCCGGGGATTTTTAAAATCATCTGTAGCGCACACCAGCCCTCGATGACAGCGGATCTGGTCGTACTGGCGCGGTAATTCTGTCGAGCAACTCGAGCTTCACGCAAGGTTGGACAGATTTCTGCAGACCTCCGATGTTGGCGATGCAGTTCATCGCATGAACCATCGGAGGTCTGGCTGTTGCTCCCCTCGCTTGGTAGTGCCTGTCCTGAACCGCAGCCCTGAACGGAGTGAAGGGTCAGTGAAGGAAGGGGGGCTGGGAGTGAGGTATTTTCGAGTCAGGATGAAAATCCGTTGCTCCCCTCGCTTTGTAGGAGAGGGGTTGGGGGTGAGGTATTTTCGAGTCAGGATGAAAATCCGTTGCTCCCCTCGCTTTGTAGGAGAGGGGTTGGGGGTGAGGTATTTTGAAAATGCGCAACACTTTAGCAGCGGGTATGCCCTTTAACGCCACGCCTTTGGTGTCCATGGATACAATGCGCCCAAACGTGGGAATGTGCTTGAGACGACTCCTCGAGCGCCAGCAATTTTTGCGCGCGCTCGAAACGTCCGGCTTGCTGGTCTGGCGCGGCGACGAGAGCGCGTTGGACGTGGGCAGTGGAGCGGGCGAGCAGAGTCTGTTGCTGGCGCAGCGCGTCGCGCGCGTCGTCGCTCTCGATCCGTACATCGAGCCGCGCGACGCGCTGCGTACGTGGAAGGCGAACGGGCGCGGCAACATCACGTATCGCGCGACGACTTTGGCCAAACTGTGGGACGATTCCTTTGATCTGATCGCGAGTTATCTGGGCGTGTACTATGCCGACCTCGCGCGCTTGCCGCTCATTCTCGCCAGAACGCTGCGGCGGGGCGGCAGTTTTTTTGCGCTGTGTCCGCGCTTTTGGTTTCACCCCGGCGCGTCACTGGAACCGGCTGAGCGTGCGCTGCAAGCGTACGCTTCACTCAACCCTGCGGTTCGGGTTGCCTTTGACGTACGGTTGGCGTCGTCCGGCTTGAGCGTGATCGAAACGCCACCGTTGAATTTGCCGCGTGTGCCCGTCGCAAACGTGCTGCGGATCAGCGGCTGTGTGCAAGCGGCAACGCCAACCGGAATCGAACGAATCCTCACCGAGCTGAAACTCGATTACGCGCACCCCCTTCCCACCACGCTGCTTGCCGTTCGTTTTCAAAACCTGTGAGGTCTTGGAGACCTCACAGGTTTTGAAAACGGGTTTTTTTCGCGTGGTGTGCGACTGGCTTAATCATCACCGCCATGCCCTTTGTGATGATCGTCATGCTCGTCATCTTGACCACGCCCCGAATGGTCTTGGTCCTTGTGCTCTTTGCCGGAATGGTCGTCACCCGATGCCTGCGGCGGCGTCTCGGGCATGATTTGCGCGGGGATTTGTGGTGTGGTTCCTGTAAGGGACGGCTGTGGTTGTGGCGCTTGACCGTTTAGCGTGTTTGGAGGTGTGCGCGTTGGCGCGCTGCGCGTCGGAACTTTTCGCGCCGAGATTTTCTGGGACGGAAGCGTAAAAGCCGGAGCGTGTTCGGAAATGGCTAGATCGCGCGCGGGCGCAACGCGAACCACGCTCTCAGCGCGCAATAATTTTTCCGGTCCCCTTGACGGGGCTTGCGCGGCAATTCCCAAAGCATTGAAATCTTCCGCAGGGTGCAGGTCTGAAGCGGGCTGCTGTGTGTTGGTGAGCAAAAAGAACAGACTGAGGCCCGTGACCAGCAGTGCGGGCAATGTGACCAAAATCAACACGAGTTGGTTGCGATACGTGCGCATAGTTCAACCTCCATTACGGATTTTACGCGGCGCGCCGCGGCGGAAATGGAACGATCACCCGTTCGGGCGCGCTGCCCTGTTGCAAATGTACCAATCGCGCGTAGGCGCCTCCACGCGCCAGCAATTCCGCGTGGCGTCCCTGCTCCACGATGCATCCGTTTTCCAAAACCACGATCAAGTCTGCCGCGCGGATGGTCGAGAGCCGGTGCGCGATGATAAAGGTGGTGTGACGCTCGATCAGGCGCTCGATCGCACTCAGCACCAATTTTTCGGACGCCGCGTCGAGCGCCGCCGTCGGTTCGTCGAGAATCAGGATCGGTGCGTTGCGCAAAATTGCGCGCGCAATTGCGATGCGTTGGCGCTGCCCGCCCGAAAGCGTCGCGCCGCGTTCGCCCACCACCGTGGCGTACCCATACGGCAGGCGGCGAATGAATTCGTCGGCGTTCGCCGCACGCGCCGCGTAAAGAATTTCTGCGTCGCTCGCATCGGGACGACTATAGCCGATGTTGTCGCGAAGCGTGGTCGCAAACAATTCCGATTCTTGCGGCACCAGCGCGAATTGACGCCGCAAATCCGCAAGGCGTAGATCGCGCACATCCGCGCCGTCGAGTTTGATACTCCCCCCACTCACATCATAGAAACGCATGAGCAGATTGAGCACGGTGGACTTGCCCGCGCCCGTCGCGCCGACCAGAGCGACGACCTGTCCCGGCTGCACTCGCAAATTAAAGTTGTTAAGGACGAATTGAGCGGGGTGCTTGGGATATGCAAAACAAACGCGCTCGAACGCGATTTCGCCGCGCACGCGCGTGAGGCGGCGCGCGTGCGGTACTTCCACAATGCCCGCGTCAGTGTCGAACAAGGCGGCGAGACGTTCGCCTCCCGCAGCCGCTTTTTGCAGGTCGCCCGTCAATTGACTAAATTTTTTCAGCGGGCGATACATGCTGTTCAAGTAGGCGAGAAAGATCAAGAGTTCGCCTACCGTCAGCTGTCCGCTCAAAGTCAATGAAACCCCGAACCAGATGACGGCGGCAGTGCCTGCCGCTTGAATGACATCGAGCACCGGACTGAAGGAGGCTTCCCAACGCCGCGCCCGCAAGCCGAGGCGTATGCGTTCCTGCCCGTATTCATCAAAACGCGCCTGCTCGTACGGCTCACGTCCAAATGCTTTCACGAGGCGAATCGCGCCCACCGTTTGCAGCGCGTGGTCCAGCATCTGCCCGTCTTGCGAGCGCGCTTCTTTGGCGGTGGCGCGGATATTCTTGCGAAAGGTGCTAAAGAAAAACAATAACAGCGGGACATACGCCAAGACGATGAGCGAGAACTGCCAATTGAGCAGCAGCATGACCAGCGCAAAACCTGCGAACTTGACGACGTTGACCAGCATCTCGCCGAGACTGCTCACCAGCGCAGCCATCATCCGTCCCGCGTCGTCGGTCACACGCTTGGTCACTTCGCCCAAACGCGATTCGTCGTAAAACTGGAGCGAGAGCTGCTGCGCGTGTGCAAAGGCATCCGAGCGCAGACGAAACGTCGCGCGTTCCTGAATCAAACCGGCAAAGTACTCGTAACTGAATGCGGCAGCGCCCTGCAGAACAGTCACCGCCATGAGCGCGAATCCAAGGAACGCCGTTTCGAGTCGCGGATCACCAAAGGTTGCCCCAATCCATTCGCCTACCGCTGTCGTGTACGGCTTGCTGCCGAGCACATTGTCTACGATAAATTTGAGGGGCCACGGTGCGACCAGATCAAGTCCGGCTGCTGCCAAGATCAAGAGGAATGTTATCAGCAGCAAGCCGCGATAGGGTTCGAGATAACTCAAGTAACGCGGGTCCACGCCGAGGAAAGGAAGCGTGCCCGGTTTTTTCAGATTGGGCTTGAAATTTTTCTGCATATTCATCAAGTCAGCATCGGAACGGATTTCATACAATTCACGGTACGGTCGTAGAGCGCGTCAAAATGCTGTGTCAACATCGGGCGCGGTGTAACGACGTGCATGAGCCGAAACAGTGTTGCCGCTGCATAAAACTCGACGCGCGCCCAGAACGACGCGTCCACCTCACGATACCGCGCGTACGCCTCGACAAATTGCTGCGCGTGGCGGGAGAACGCATCGAGATCGCCGCGCTGGTCGAGACCCATGAACTTGAGGTGCGCGGTGAAATTCGCCACATCCATCGCCGGATCGCCCAGCGAGAGCAAATCGAAATCAATCAACGTCAGCCGCGCGCCGTCGAACAAAACTTGACTATAGTAATAATCGCGATGAATCAACAGCTCGGGCGCACGCGGTAAACGCTGCGCCCATGCGTCGAGCGCGGCGTGCAGCTCGACAATGCGGCTTGCCGCGTCGGGACGCCATTCGATCAAATCGGTCGCAAAGCGGTTCAGATTCGCGCGCTCGCTGCCCAATTCATAGCGCGGCGAGAGTTCGGATAGGCGCGCCCCCGCGTTGTCTTGTGCATGCGGCGGCGGCAGACGATGCAATTTCGCCAATCCTTCCGCGCTGCGGCGCACGAATGGACCGAGTTCTGTATGCTGCGCCAGCGCCTCCAATGTCTCGCCGCCAGCGCGTTCTTGCAGCAGCATCCGCATTTCGGGGATGTATGCCAGTGGTTGCGGAACGAAAATTTGATCGGGCGCGTCGGCGCCGAAACCGTTATCCCACAGATAGCGCTGCAAGTCCAACAAACGCTGCCCGCGCTCATCGCGAAACACTTTACCGATGAGCTGCTGTGTACGCATGCTCCCGTTTCCATTTTGCGCACCCAGCGTGTAACCCAGCACACAGCGACGCAAGGGTTTGTATTTCAGCACCTCGAGACGTTCCATTTTGCCGATACGCGGCGCGTCAAACAAATGCTGTACGAGCAGTGCGGTCGCGAGGTCGGCGCGCGTCGCGCAATACAGGCGCTGGCGCAGTTTGGCATCGAAGATGGGGGGTTGGAGGTTGGACGTTGGAGGTTGGACGTTGGAGGTTGGACGTAGAGACGTTCCGGTGGAACGTCTGGAGGTTGGAGGTTGGACGTAGAGACGTTCCGGTGGGGAGGTTGGAGGTTGGACGTAGAGACGTTCCGGTGGAACGTCTGGAGGTTGGACGTTGGACGTAGAGACGTTCCGGTGGAACGTCTGGAGGTTGGACGTTGGAGGTTGGACGTAGAGACGTTCCGGTGGAACGTCTGTAAGGTTGCGGCGCGAGCCAATCCACAACCGCGCGTGCGTTCTTGTCCCACGTATGCTGTGCGAGTACGTATGCCGCGCCGTTCCACGCAACTGCGCGTGCACGATCCGGCGCGGCAATGATTTGTCGAATGCGTTCGGCTAACGCGTGTGCGTCGCCCGGAGGGTAGAGAAAACCGGTTTCCCCCTCGCGCACGACCGCCGCGGGCTGTCCGATATTTGCCGCTACCGTCGGCACACCACAGGCGAGGTATTCGAACAACTTGAGCGGCGAAAAATAAAAGTCGGCGAGCGCGGGATGCGGCGCGACGACGACATCGCACGCGGCGATGTGCGCGGGCACGACCTCATGGGCAACGGGACCTGTCAATGTCACCGCGTCTTGCAAGCCGTACTGCTCGATGGCGGGCGGCATCGGCATGTCGCCGACGAGCAGCAGGTGATAGCGCGCATCGCTCGCGTGTAATTCGACAAACGCCGCGCAGAGCGTTTCGAGATCGTGCCACGGACGCGGCTTGCCGACAAAACCAATCACGATGCGGTCGTGCCAAGCATAGCGTTGACGCACTGACTCGCCGCGCACCGCCGGATGAAAATGAGTTGGGTCCACCGCGTTCGGCAGCACATACACGCGTTCCTCCAGTGCGCCGCGCTGCACCACGTACTCGCGCAGCGGTTCGGACACGACGCTGATGGCATTCGCCTGCGTGAACTGTTCTGCTTCGATTTGCGCGGCGCGCGCCGTGTCGTGTATCTGACGGTATGCCGCGAATTCTTGCCGCAGCGGCGCGTTCACTTCGAGCACCAAGGGGAGGCGTGTCGCCCGCGCGAGCCGCGCGCCGACATTGCTCCACAGCGAATAGCGTTCGTAAATGAAATCGAACGACTGACGGGCAAGCAAATCGCGTGCGGCAGGATACAGAACATCCGCGTACGCTTGTGCCTGTGCCTGGCGTACGCGCGCATCATCGGGCAGATTCATTTCTGGCAGGGGAATGTGAATCAATTCCGCCAGCGGCGCGCACCCATCGGACGGTCCGACGCGCGGCGTGAGAATCGTTACGCGCTGTCCTGCGCGCACGAACGCGTCGGTCAAAGCACGGACGTGGACTGCCGCGCCTTTGTGACCGCGAATAGGAATGCCTCGGTCGGCACAGAGATAGAGAATGTTCATAGCCGGATAGCAGATAGCAGGCAGATGGCAAATCGCGTATCGCTTATTGGACATCGTTGATTGCGATAGGCAATAGGCGATTCGTGATTTGCGACTCGCGATTCGGGATTCGCGGTTCCGTCAGCCAATGGCGCAGGATGGCGACGTTTTGGCGAATGTCAAAGGTGCGTTCGATTTTTGTGCGTGCATTTGCGCCGAGCCGGGCGCGCAGTGGGACGTCACTCACAAGACGCGCGAGCGCATCCGCCAATGTATCCGCGTCTTGCTGCGGTACGAGCAGACCATTGATGCCGTCGTCAATGATTTCGGGAACGCCGGTTACAGCTGTGGAAACGGGAGGCAGGCCCATTGCCATGGCTTCGAGCAGCACGGTGGGCAAACCATCGCGATTGCCGTCCTTGCCGATCATGCACGGCAGCGCAAAAATCGAGGCGCGGCGATAAGACGCGCGTACTTGATCCTGCGGTTTCGCGCCGACGAGCTTGACTTGTGCTTGCAAGCTGAGTTCCACAATCAAGCGCCCCAGCGCGTCTTGGAGCGGACCCTGTCCGACAATCTCGCAGTGAAAAGCAAGCCCGCGCGCGGCGAGCTGCGCGCACGCGCGAATCAAGACATCGAATCCTTTTTTCTCGACGAGCCGCCCCACGCCGAGAATCAGACCCGGCTCCTTTGTCTCCAAAGCGGCGGGTTGAAACGCTTGCAGGTCAATTCCGTTGTACAAGACGCGAATATCACGCGCCGCGTCTGTCCCCATCAGTGCCTCCAAGTGACGGCGATTAAATTCACTCACGGTGACGACAAAGCGCGCCGCGCGAATCTTGTCGCGCAGTAATTCGGCATTCACTTCTTGGTGATAAATGTCTTTGGCGTGCGCGGTGAAACTGTACGGCAGATCGAGCAGGCGATTGACGTATTGCGCAACGCGCGTCGCGCTGGAGGCAAAGTGCGCGTGCAGCGCGTCTACGGGATGCCGCAGGATATGTTCCGCCATCACGCTGGCTTGAAAAAAATGTTTGAGCGCGGCGCGATTGCCGCGCACGAGGGCGTAGCCGAGCGTTTGCGCGTAACGCGTGCGATTGAATTGCAGCAGCGTGCGCTGCGCCGCCCACACGCGCGTCATTTCTGCGGGAAGGTATTCGGGCAAGTAGATCACCGGCGCACGCACGTCGGCGAGCTGCGGGTGAAAACGCCCATCGGCGGGTTTGCGCAAAGAATAGATTGCCAGG
The DNA here is from genome assembly GCA_016209205.1 of Chloroflexota bacterium. Classification (GTDB taxonomy): domain Bacteria; phylum Chloroflexota; class Anaerolineae; order UBA4142; family SHND01; genus SHND01. The sequence goes on along the minus strand of JACQWQ010000204.1, from coordinate 18,518 downwards.
TCCACCCCCTGCCGTTCCAGTTCGAGGATTTCATTGACGACGAAGGTTTCGGAAAAGCGCGGATACATTTTGGCGATATAGGCGATGGTCATGCTGCGATCCTTTCTTTGACGCGCCCGTTACCGTTGCGCATTCCAATGGGCGGACGTTCCGTGACGCGCCTGTTACCGTTGCGTGTTCCAATGGGCGGACGTTCCACTGACAGCAAGTCCGCGAGCGCCGCGCTGACGCGGGACACTCCGTTCAGGTCGAGCGTGACATGCGGCGCGGGCGCGGCGAGCGCGTGTTCGACCGCCGCGCCAAGGTTCTCTGGCGATAACGAATCGGGCAATAACAGGTGCGCCATCCCGCGCGCGGCAAGCCGTTCCGCGCGCAAGCGTTGTTCGGCGCGCGGGCGCGTGCGCGGGACGAGCAGGACGCGTTCGCCCAACGCCATGGTTTCGCACACGGTGTTGTAACCCGCCATACTCACGACGAGGTCGGCGGCGGCGAGATAGCTCACGAGGTCGGGAGTGAATTCGATGAGTGTGACCCGCGCGCTTTCCAAGGCGCGCAATTCCGCGCGCTGACGCGGCGGCATCAACGGTCCGGTGACGACCAGCGTCTGTGCGGCATTCAGCGTGGGGTGAATGCGACATGCGTCGAGATAGGTTTTGCACAAGGCAAAACCGTCGCCGCCGCCGCCTGCAGTGACGACGATCAAGGGACGCGCGGTTGCATCGAGTTCGCGGCGTACGACCGCGCGCGGGCGCGTCACGTTCGGCTGGGCGATGTAACCGCACTCGACCAATTTCGCGGCGGCGCGCGCGGACATGCCGTATTCGTGCACGGGATCAAAAATGGCGCGCTGACCGTACAACAGAATTTGGTCGTAGACGTTTTCGTGGAGGGTGTGAGTGTCGTTGTTCGCCCATTCGGCGCGGGTCGTGAAGGGATCGTCTTCGATGTCGCGCATGCCAAGCACGAGACGCGTTTGCGGGCTCCACGTTTTCAGATGCCGCAGCGCGGGCACAAGTTCACCCTCCACTCCGGCGGGCGTTTTGTCCACGAGCACGAGATCGGGCGCGAACAGCTGCACCGCCTGAAGAATCATCTGCTTGCGCCATGCGATGATTTGCGAGAGTGAAAGCCGCAGCGCGCGCGCTTTGTAGCGACCATCGCTGTGTTTGCTCAACGCAGGCAGCTTGATCAAATCCAGTTTCGGTGGGAGCGCGAACGCGCCTGCGACCATCGAGCCGGTGACCAATAATTGACTGGCTTCGGGCAGCACACGCGCCAATTGATGGGCAATGGCAAGCGTCCGGCGCAAGTGTCCCAGCCCGAACGTGTCATGCGAATACAGCAGAATGCGGGGATTTTTCATATACAATCAGAAACGCTTGGGAATCGGAAAAGGGTACTAGTCTCAAGTCGCATCTCGCAAAGCCAGACTGCAACGGGGATAAATGCAACTTGTGTCATCTCTGCCTGAAATATGCACAGTCGTCCGGCTGAAAATACATGGAGCTATCGTGCTTTAGTCCTATCGCGTATGGGACTTTGGTCGGAGCTGCGGGGTTTTCCTACGGGGGTCGAGAATGGGCTTGGCGTACAAAAAAAAAGAAACGTGAGTTTGTCTCACGTCTCTTTCGCCTCGGGAATCGCGTATCGCGGAGGGCGAATCGCCCTCCGCGATACGCCCTCCGCGATACGCTATTTCCCAATGTGCATTGGCATGATGACGTGCGTAAAGTCATCGCGGCCCACGGGTTTGACGACGCCGGGACTCGCCGCGCCGCTGGTCTCCAACGCGACCTGCGGCGCATTCAACACGCCCAATACATCCGCGAGGAAACGCGCGTTGAATGCGATTTCGATCGGGTCGCCTTCCACCGTCGCGTCAATCTCGCCCACGTTGTCGCCGGTCTCGGCGCTCTGCGCGGTAATGACGACGCGCCCCCCCCCCATGCCTGCGCTGACAGCGGAAGCGTCGTTGCCGCTCGAGATATTCAAGCGCACGGTATTGGACGATTCGCGCGCAAAGACCGACGCGGCTTTGACCGCATTTTGCAATTCGTTCGTGTTCATGACGGTGCGCGTCGTGTACGACTTGGGCACGATTTGATTAAAGTCGGGAAAGTTACCGTCAATCAATTGCGAGACGAGGTCGGTATTGGCGAGATGAAAGAGCACCTGTGAACGGGTTTCCGTAATGGCGATTTCGACGGGCGCGTCTTGATCGCCCATGATGCGCGCTACATCCGCCAACGCTTTCGCGGGAATAATCACACTGACGGGCGCGCTCAACTTACTTCCCAACACCGCGCTGTGCACCGACAAACGAAAACCATCCGCCGACGCGAATGTTACCGCGTCCTTGTCGAATTTCGCGAGCACGCCGGTCAACACCGGGCGCGAATCATCTTGCGCCGCCGAAAAGACCGCTTGCGTGATGAGTTCCTTTAACGTGTCCGGCTCGATCAAAATCTTATTGATGTTGTCGCCGATGGTGGGGATGATGGGAAATTCGCTCGCGTCCACGCCTTTGATATTGGCGTCATAGCGCGCGCATTTCAGGTGCAGCGTTTGGGTCTTGGGGTTCAATTCCATTTGCACGGTGTCGGGCGGCAGGGCGTTTACGTAATCGGCGAGCTGCCGCGCGGGCACGGTAATCGCGCCTTCGGACTGCACCTGCGCGGCACTCCAGTGCGTAATTCCGATTTCTAAATTCGTCGCCGCGAGTTTCAAACGCCCGCCTTCGGCGGCAAGCAAAATATGTCCGAGCACGGGCAGCGTGGAACGCGCCGCCACCGCACGGCTGACCACGGCAATGCCGCGCGCGAGTTCTACTTGGGGAACACTGACTTTCATGAATACCTCAGAAAACGCGAATCGCGTATCGCAAATTACTTGTTGGTTTGTGTGCGACATTTTACAACAATCACGAATGCATGACAATCTCTAGTAATAGACATAAAAAATAGTGCGCGATGGTGCGGTAGTGCGGTAGTGCGATAGTGCGACTTGCGACCTGTGACCTGTAACTTGCGACCTGTGACCTGTAACTTGCGACCTGTGACCTGCAATCACGCGACCTGCGATTTCAAATACGCTTCGATTAACGGGTCAATCTCGCCGTCGAGCACGAGGTCGGTGCGCGCGGTTTCGTATTCGCTGCGATTATCTTTGACCATTTGATACGGGTGCAGGACGTACGAACGAATCGCGTTGCCCCAGCCCGCTTCGACGTGTTTGCCTTTGATGCGCGCGCGTTCTGCTTCTTGTTCTTCGATGCGTTTTTCCACGAGTCGCCCGCGAAGCACTTTCCACGCGTTCTCTTTGTTCTGCAATTGCGAACGCTCGTTTTGACACGTCACGACGATGCCGGTCGGAACGTGCGTGAGACGTACGGCAGTCGCAACCTTTTGCACGTTCTGTCCGCCGTGTCCTGACGCGTGATAAATGTCCACGCGCACATCGTCGGGGGCGATTTCGATTTCGGTATCGTCTTCGAGTTCGGGCATCACTTCGACCAACGCAAAGGAAGTGTGACGGCGATTATTGGCGTCGAACGGCGAAAGCCGCACGAGGCGATGTACGCCGCGTTCCGCTTTCAGACGTCCATAAGCATATTCGCCCTTGACCTCGACGGTGACACTCTTGATGCCCGCTTCTTCGCCTTCGGTCTCTTCCAAAATTTCAGTTTGGTAGCCGTGCGATTCCGCCCAACGCAAATACATGCGCAAAAGCATCTGCGCCCAGTCCTGTGCTTCAGTGCCGCCCGCGCCCGCGTGGATCGAGAACGCGGCATTGTTGCGATCGTACTGTTCTGAAAACAACAGGTCGAATTCAATCTCGGCGAATTCTTGTTCGAGCGCGGACGTTTCTTGCGCGACCGCGTTGATTTCGTCGGCATTGTTTTCTTCAATGGCAAGGTCGAGCAAATCACGCGCGTCGGTCAAACGCGCGCGGATGTTTTTCCACTGCGCCACTTCGGCTTGGCGCGCGGTGAGGTCTTTCATGACCTTTTGGGCGTTCTGCGTGTCGTTCCAAAACTCGGGCGCGCTGCTCTGCTTTTCCAGTTCCGCGATCTGTTTTTCTTTTTCTGGCAGGTCAAAGACGCTCCAACAACGTCGCGAGGCGGGTGTTCATTTCGTTCAGGCGTGATTTTAGGTCTTCCATTTAGTCCTCCGATGTTTTTTGATGAGCTTGGCGTTCCTCCAACCACCGGGATAGCGATTGAGAGCTTTCTCCTGAGCGGCGCCCTGCCAACAGACCGTCTACGCTGAGATCTTCATCCAGCGCTTCCCAGTGGATGATTTCCCCATCCCCGATAATTTCAAAAGTACTCCGCTCTGTACGAGTTCCGTACCAAAGGCGCGGGTACCATGCCAGTGGCGCAATAATTGTGCGCCCATCTACCAAATCAACGGTCAATGACTCATCGGTCACTGCAACGCGTTCTGCGCGCGCAGGTTCAATTTGAACGGCTAAAGAACTCATACCACTTCTCCAGGAGGAACGCGCGGTTCTCTTCGACGAGTCGAGTAATGTCATTCAAATAGATCGTTCACAAATTCTTGCGCGTCAAACTCTGCCAAATCGTCAAGCCCTTCGCCCGTGCCGATGTATTGGATGGGCAGTTTCAATTCTTGCGCGATGGCAAAGACGATGCCGCCTTTGGCGGTGCCGTCGAGTTTGGCGAGGAGGATGCCGGTGAGCGGCACGGCTTTTTTGAATTCGCGCGCCTGATTCAAACCGTTTTGTCCCATCACCGCATCGAGGACGAGCAACGTTTCGTGCGGCGCAGTCGGATCGTTCTTTTGCAAAACGCGTGCGATTTTTTCCAATTCCTTCATGAGATTGGTTTTCGATTGCAAACGTCCTGCCGTGTCAATAATCAACACGTCCGCGTTATTGGCTTTGGCAGACTGGTACGCGTCGAACGCAACTGCGCCGGGGTCCGACCCCTGCTGGTGCGCGATAACGTTGACCTTGACGCGCTCGCCCCACACTTGCAGTTGTTCGATAGCCGCCGCGCGAAAGGTGTCCCCCGCGGCGAGCAGGACGCGTTTGTTTTGCGCGCGCAAATACTGCGCCAGTTTGCCGATGCTCGTCGTCTTGCCCGAGCCGTTCACACCGACCATCAGAATCACGTGCGGCTTACTCCCCTCTCCTCTGCTCCCCTCTCCTCTGCTCCCCTCTCCTTTGCTCCCCGCTCCTTGTAGTGCCTGTCCTGAACGGAGTGAAGGAAGAGGGGTTGGGGGTGAGGTCTCCTCCAGCACCTTGACCAATTCCTCTTTCAAGATGCCTTCGATTTTTTTCGGACTGACGATGCGTTCCTTGTCCGCGCGCGCGCGCAAGTCGTCCACCACTTGCAGCGTCACCGTACCGCCGAGGTCGGCTTGAATCAGCGTGTCTTCCAGCCCCGTCCAAAAATCAGGCGTAATCTCATTGTCGAGCCAGATGAGATTTTGCAGTTTTGTCTTGAAGGACTCGCGCGTTTTGGTGAGTCCTTCTTTGGTTTTTTCCTTGTCGCGTTTGAGAAAATTAAACATTTTGTCGAAAGAAAACCTCCGATGGTCGCAAGCGATTTGCGATGGGCGATGAGCGATGTAGGCGATGAGAATACATCGCACCCATCGCCTACATCGCCCATCGCCTGAAGCGCCAACATCGGAGGTTTTCAGTCGCTGTATATTACGCACCGGTCTGCGATGTGCCGGTGCCGGAGCCGCTGGGCGGTTCTACGGTAGAAGTCGTCACATGCTTGGGCGCGGTGGAATTGGGAACCATAACCATACTGGCGTCGGAGCTGCCCTCTGTGCTCGCTTGCTGAATGAATTGCGTCAGCCCTTGCACGAGGTTGGTAAATTCCATCGGGAAAATATATTTCGTGGAAGGACTCGCGCCGAGCTGCTTGAGCGTGTCCATGTATTGCAGCGCCAGGGTTTTGGAATCAATGTTGCGCGCAATGTTGAAAATCGTTTGCAGCGCGAGTGAGTACCCTTCCGCCTGCAAAATGCGCGCCTGCCGTTCGCCTTCGCTGCGGAGAATGACCGCTTGCTTGTCGCCGTCCGCCACCGTGATCGCGGCTTGACGTTTCCCGTCCGCTTCGGTGACGACCGCGCGGCGCGTGCGTTCGGCGGACATTTGGCGCGTCATGGCTTCTTGAATATCGCGCGGCGGAATGATTTCACGAATCTCGACGGCGGTGACTTTGACGCCCCAGCGTTCCGTTACCTCGTCGAGTTTTGTGCGCAAGACGGTGTTGATGTGCTCGCGCTGCGCCAAAACATCGTCGAGAATAATATCGCCGATGACCGCGCGCAGCGTCGTCGTCGCGATACCCTGCGACGCGCCCGCGAAATTGCCGACCTGTACGACGGACGACACCGCGTCAATGACCTTGGAGTAAATTAAAAAGTCAACGCTGATGGTGACGTTATCTTTGGTAATACAGGTTTGATGCGGAATTTCTTGGAACTGTTCGCGCAAGTCCACTTTGACTGGCTGGTCTGCAATCGGAATGAGAAATACGATGCCAGGACCTTTACTGCCAATCGCTTTACCGAGGCGAAAGACGACGAGCCGTTCGTACTCGCGCACGATGCGAATTGCGCTAAAGACGAGAACGAGGAGTAGGATTAACGGCACGAAGACACAAAAAAAGCCCACAAGTATCTGTTGCGTTGACATGGTTTTGCTCCTTTGCGCTATTTGATAGTATACCCAATTATATCACAGCGGTTGACCCTTACGAATTGCAGTGCTAGAATCACAGGCGTTGTCGCAACCAAGCCATTTTTTTTCAAGGACGAATCATGCCCCAATCCACGGATGCCATTGCCTACGCCGCACGACACCGTGCGCGCTTTCTCCAAGAATTACAAGAATTTGTCGCGATTCCCAGTGTCTCGACGCTGTCCGAACATCAAGCTGACATGCGGCGCGCCGCGGAATGGGTCGCCGCGCAAATGCGCAGCATCGGTTTGGAAAATGTCGCGATTCTGCCCACGGGGGGGCATCCGGTTGTCTACAGTGAATGGCTGCACGCGCCGAGCAAACCAACCGTTTTGGTGTACGGGCATTACGATGTGCAGCCCGTGGACCCGTTGAACGAATGGAACACGCCGCCGTTCACGCCCACGATTCAAGGCGATAATTTGTACGGGCGCGGCGCGTCGGACATGAAGGGCAATGTGCACGAAACGCTCAAGGCGCTCGAAGCGCTGCGCCACACCGGCGGCATTCCGTTGAATGTCAAGGTGCTGATTGAAGGCGAAGAAGAAATCGGCTCGCAACATCTGGAGGCGTTCATTGCCTCACATACCGCAATGTTGAAATGCGACTTGTGCCTCAACGCCGATTCTGGCATCTTGGGGCCCGATGCGCCGTCCCTGGTTGCGGGACTGCGCGGGCTGGCGTATTTTGAATTGTGGGTGTACGGACCCGCGCAAGATTTACATTCGGGGCTGTTTGGCGGTTCGATTCACAATCCCGCGCAGGTGCTGTGCGAACTCATCGCGGGAATGCACGATGAAAATGGTCGCGTCACGCTGCCCGGTTTTTATGACAAGGTGCGCGAGCTCTCGCCGCAAGACCACGCGGATTATGCCCGCTTTCCTATTGGCGATGAGCAGTGGAAAGCGATGACCGGTGCGCCCGAGTTGTGGGGTGAACACGGGTTCAGCACCAAAGAACGCACGGGCGCGCGTCCCACCTTGGAGATCAACGGACTGCTTGCTGGTTTTACCGGAGAAGGTTCAAAAACGGTATTACCTGCCAAAGCCATGGCAAAAATTTCCATGCGCCTCGTGCCGTACCAAGACGACAAGCTGGTGGAGAAACAATTGAAAGCGTACATTGCCGCGCACGCGCCGCCGACCGTGCGGTGGGAATTGAAAAGCACTACGCTGAGCGCGCCCGGCGTTTTGCTCGACCGCGAGAGCAAAGGCGCACGCGCGGCGAGCGCCGCGCTGCGCGATACGTTTGGCGAAGAACCACTCTTTGCCGCCGAAGGCGGCAGTGTGCCGGTGGTGACGCAGCTCAAACAAAAACTGGGCGTGGATTCGGTGCTGCTCGGTTTTGGTTTGCCCGACGATCGAATTCACGGCCCGAATGAAAAACTGTACCTGCCGAATTATTATCGCGGCATCGAAACCTTTATTCGCTTTTTTGAAAACATCGCCGGGTAAGCGTTCAGGTGTCATTTCGAGATGTCCAGGCCACGCGGGCTGCGTGACTTGGAGAAACTGTCATGCTGAGGGACGAAGCATCTCTGGTTTGGCATAGAGATTCTGGCGATGTGCGATGTAGGCGATGAGAATACATCGCACCCATCGCCTACATCGCAAGTCCCTTCAGAATGACAGTTGGAAGTTTCTGAGCAGGAGCGTTTCCCTCAATCCTTCGGGACATGTTTTGCGGTGTCGAGCCCTTCGTTCCTCAGGGTAAACTTCGCCGAGACAGAAATCTCTGGTTCAACCGAGAATTCGCGCGCGAACTCCGCGTGAGCAAAAAACGCTGCTCAGAAACTTCCATTTGTATCCTTCTTCCTTTCTTTTGCCATAGTTTTTCAAACTACGTCGCGTGCAGCGCCGTGAGCACCGCGCGAAACAGAATGACAACGCCTCCGATTGCCATACCCCCGCCGAACAATAATCCAATCCCCAACCCTTCGCGCCACGTCAGGATCAAAACCGCCGCGCCAAACATCGCCAAGATCGCGCCGACAATTGCCGTAGGGAAATTACCGGACGCATCTTTTTGAAACAATTCCGACGGCATGAGCGCGACGAGCATAATCGCCATCACAAACACAAAGACCAGCGCATAAAACAGCGCCGGCCGCTCACTCGGCAACAGGATTGCACCGCCCATGAGCAGTGGAATCCCCCCAAAGCCGCTGCCCCATATCAAAAAGAAAATGCCAACGCCCGGCGCTTCACGCCGCAGCAGCGTGCGCACAAATGCGCCAATCGCCGCGCTGCCCAAAACCACAAACACGCACAAAAACAGAAACGTGGAAAATGCTTCACTGCCGTTCATGGTACCTCCTGAAAATGTGACGGGTGACAGGTGACGGGGAAAAAGCTGTGCGTCACTGCGCGTCCCTTTCAATTCTTGGTTGCGGCAATCATTTCTTGATTGCCGCAATCAATTCTTGACTGGGATGAATACCTGCACACGGCTCGTCGGCGAGGCAACGGTTTCCGCGCGCCATGCCCACGTTGCGCCCGCTGCGTGCGCTGCGTCCAGTGCTGCCGTTCGCAGCTTCGCGGGCGTCCCCGTGCCCGTGAGCGCAAACGCCTGATTGATGAAGCGCGACCACAAATCGCGCGGCTCTACATAAGCCGCATCCACCCAGACCAGCACACCCTCTGGTTCCAACACGCGATACATTTCCAACATCGCCGCAGGATTGAAAATAAAACCCGGCGGAAAGGTCATAACCAGCGACGAAAAAAAATTGTCGGGAAAGGGGAGCGCGCACACGTCGGCGCGGGCGAGACGCGGGACAATGCCGCGTTTTTGAAATTTGCGTCGCGTGATTTCAAGCATGTACGGCGACAGGTCAATTCCGATGGGCACGTACCCCGCGTCGTGCAAATCCTGATGCAGATCGCCCGTCCCGAACGCGATTTCCAAAATACGCGTGCCGCGCAAAAACGGGATGGCGGCGCGCGTCCACGCGCGCCATTCGCCGCGCGACACGATGCGGCTCACCATGTCGTACGTAAAAGCAAAGCGATTGTAAAACGTGTGAAATGCAAAACGGATCAGGGCGCGCGCGGGGTGAAAGGACACACGCGCATTATACGCGGGAATGCAATTTACTCCCCCTCAAGTCATATTCCGCGCGTCCGCGCCTAGTGCTAGAATCAATAGCATGACAAACCAAAGCATCTCCCAACGTCTCTGGCTCGCGCTCGTGGGCGCGTGCGTGTGCATCCTACTCATCGCGGTGGCGATCATCACGCGTCCGGTTTCTGCCGATGTCGGCGCGTGCGGCGTGTATCCCGCGAACAACGTGTGGAATATGCGCGTGGACAGTTTGCCCGTTCACAGCAATTCTGCCAATTACATTGCGTCAATGGGCAACGCGGGTCTGCACCCCGACTTTGGCGCGGGACTTTGGGACGGCGGACCGATTGGCATTCCATACAATACGGCGCCGGGGTCGCAGCCGAACGTCACGATTTATTACACCGAATACGGCAGCGAAAGCGACGCGGGTCCGTTTCCGATTCCGACGAATGCCGCGCGCGAATGGGGCAGCGATCAGCACGTGCTCGTCGTCAATACGGGCAACTGCATGTTGTATGAACTCTATCATGCTGCGCCGAACGCGGATGGCAGTTGGAACGCGGGGTCGGGCGCGAAATGGGATTTGAATTCGAACGCGCTGCGCACGGATACGTGGACGAGCGCGGACGCGGCGGGGCTGCCGATTTTACCCGGACTGACGCGGTATGAGGAAGTAGCGGCGGGCGCAATCCAACACGCGCTCCGTTTTACCTTGGACTGCACCGACGGTTATATTTGGCCTGCGCGGCATCAAGCGCCGTCCGGTTCCTGTGCATATCCCGCGCCGATGGGTTTGCGCGTGCGTTTGAAAGCGAACGTAGATATTTCAGGATTGTCCGCGCCGAATCAAGTGATTCTCACCGCGTTGAAACAGTACGGCATGTTTGTCGCGGACAATGGGAGTGATTGGTATCTGAGCGGCGCGCCGAACGCGGGCTGGAACGACGACGATTTACACGAATTGCAAAACAACATTCACGGTTCCGATTTTGAGGTTGTGGATGAATCGGGTTGGATCGTTGATCCGAATTCGGGACAGGCGGGCGGAACTGTCGCGACCAATACACCCACTGTGACGCGCACTGCGACAACAACAGCTACGCGCACGCGTACGCGTACGCCAACTGCGACACAAACAGCGCCGACACAACCAACGGCAACGTTTACGCCAACGCCTACATCCACACATCCGCCAGTGCCAACCCCTACCGGCAGCCTTACCCGTACGCCTATTCCACCTCCGAATCTTCCCCCAATCTTGGGCGCGTGCGAAGTGTTTCCCTTTGACAGCGTTTTCAACACGCCGATTGATACCTTGCCTGTAGACGCGAATTCGGACGCGTACATCAATTCGATTGGCGCGGATACAGGGCTGCATCCCGATTTTGGCGCGGGCTTGTGGAACGGCTCACCGATTGGCATTCCGTACAACATTGTGCCCAAGCGACAAGCATTGCTGCCCGTGAAATTTTTATACGCCGACGAGAGCGACCCGGGTCCCTATCCGATTCCGACAAATCCAAAAATCGAAGGCGGCTCGGACAGACATCTCTTGACGGTGCAAAAGAGAAAATGTTTTCTGTATGAATTGTACGCTGCCAAGAAAACCAAAACGGGGAAATGGAAAGCAGGTTCGGGCGCGATTTGGAATCTGAAATCGAACGCGTTGCGCCCGTCCACGTGGACGAGCGCGGACGCGGCGGGCTTGCCGATGTTGCCGCTGCTCGTACGTTACGACCAAGTGGCGGCGGGTGAAATCCGACATGCGCTGCGCTTTACGGCGAATCAAACGCGCGGTGAATTCATTTGGCCCGCGCGCCACGAGGCGTCGTCCGTCACCGACGCGAACGTGCCGCCGATGGGGCAGCGCTTTCGTTTGAAAGCGTCGTTCGATGTATCCGGTTTTTCAACGCAGACGCAGGTGATTCTCAACGCGTTGAAAAAGTACGGCATGTTTCTCGCCGACAATGGCAGTGATTGGTTTATCAGCGGCGCGCCGAATGAAAATTGGAACAATGACGCGTTGGTAAACGAACTGCGCCAGGTCAAAGGTTCGGATTTTGAAGCGGTGGACGAAAGCAGCTTGATGGTGGACCCGAATTCGGGGCAGGCGCATTAGAGCCGCACAAAAAAAATAGAACGGGCGCGGATTGCAGTGGACTGCCTCAACGTACGCCCGTTCCATGCGACGATGTATGCCAAGCTATGCCAAACTTTTTTTCAAGCGATCATCAAGCTCACCGCTATTGTAACACGCGAAGGTTTAGGAAAGGTTATGGAAACGTACAATGTTAGTACAGCTTTGTACGCGCCGCCAAACGGAACCGTAAACGAGCCACACGGATTTCAAGTCGCAAACGAGTCCGATGGAGCATAGCACCCAAGTCAGGAGAGGGAAACAATTCCTACCCCGACAATGAAAACCCCGCCAAAACGATGGCGGGGTTTCTGCGGTGTATCTCGCGCGCGGTTATTTTTGCGGATTTGTGCCTGCAAACAGACCCATGCGATTGCCCCCGGGGTCCGTAAAGTGGGCGAACCAGCCGATGCCGGGAATTTCACTCTTGGGCGTCAGGGTCTTGCCTCCGGCGGCTTCGATCTTGGTCAGCGCGGCGTCAACGTCATCCACGCCAATGTAGGGAATGACATCTCCGGCTTTCGTGTTGAATTCGCCGACCTTATTAAATCCGCCGCCCGGTCCGCCTTCGGCGGCGAACTGGTAATAGTTGAAATTGGGGTCCACTTCAATCTTCCATCCGAACACGTCCGCGTAAAATTTGCCGGACGCAGCGGGGTCGTGAGCTGCCAGTTCAAGATGTACGATCGGGTGCGACATGCAAAACCTCCTTCTGGAAATAATGTGTACGTATCCCGTACGTACACAGAACAGAACACTTGTTCGTGTGCATACTATACTCCCGAACAAGCATTCATGTCAAGAGGCGCGCGAAATTTTTAGAGATCCCGCGTTTTGAACGACCACAGACCGACCAGCAGCACAAGCAGCGTATATCCGATTGCCCACACCACCATTGCATTGCTCGGCACGGATGCGGGCGAAAAGGGGGTGATGCTTAGGTCGCGCATCAATGGCGGCTGCATTGTGTATGCTGCGAGCTGCCACAAACTTTCACTGGGCACGAGCAAACTCGCAATGACGCCGATGTTGCGCGCGGTTTCATTCGCAAAAAGTGTGCCGATCTGTTCGATCCACCCGCCGATGAACGCCAGCCCGAACAGTCCAAACACCAGGACGCCGTTTGCCAACGTTGACAGGCGCGTGCCGCCCGCAATCGAAAGCGTCAACAACAGCGTCGCCTCGAGCAGCATCAACGACAATCCCATCCAAACATTCGGCGGCGTGGTGTTGGAAATGACGTACACGATGAGCAGCACTCCGCCCGCCATCAAAGCCAGATAGCCCGCGAGAATCACCCAAAAGCCGAGCCACTTGCCCAAGACGATTTCCGCGCGGCGCAGCGGTTTCGTCACGAGCGATTGAATCGCGCCCGAACGAATTTCGCCCGACAGCGTATCCACCGGCAGCAGCGCCGCCATCATCACCATCAAAAAATTGACGGCGTACAAGCCCGCCATCGTCAGAAAAATATAAATCAACGCGCGCTGCGCCTGCGTTTCCGGACCGCGCGGCGCCAGCACCACTTCGCGATTCATGAAATAAAAGCCCAACGCGAAAATGACGAGAAACGCCAAGCCAAGCAATAACGCCGCGAGCAAAACGCGTTTGCGCAATGCTTCGTGAATGGTCAATTGAGAGATCGTAAGGATTCCGCGCATCGTTAAAGGGAGATTGGAGACTGGACACTAGTCTCCAGTCTCCAGTCTCTAGCCCGCCCTTGCATCCTCGCCCATCACTTGCAAGAACAAAGTCTCGAGCGAAGGTTTCGCCATACCGATCTTGTACACGTCCACGCCTTGCGCCACGAGCCAGCGATTGAGTTCGGGGATGCGCGCTTCGTTTTCGGTTTGCAGATGAATTGCACCATTCAACTGTTGTACGTTTTTTCCGAACTGCGCCAACTCGCGCAACAAATTCGGCGTAATGTTTTTCACGACGAGTTCGATTTCAATGACGTTTGGCGGCGAATCGCCGGCGATTCGATCACGCAAAGACATTTCACGAATCACACTTCCGTTTTTGACAAACGCCACGCGGTCGCACGTGATTTCGACTTCACTTAACAAGTGCGAATTGAGAAACACGCACGTCCCTTGCGCGCGCAATTCGTTGATGACGTCGCGCACGATGAGCCGACCCAGCGGGTCAAGTCCCGACGTGGGTTCGTCAAGAAAAACCAATTCGGGTTCGTTTAACAACGCGGCGGCGAGTCCAACGCGCTGCAACATCCCTTTACTGTATTCTTTCAGTTTACGCTCACTTGCATCTTGCAGGTCTACGCGTCTCAATAATTCTTTGATTGACGTTTCACGTTTGACGTTTGAAATCCCATACAACCGCGCGTGCAAATCCAAAAATTCGCGTCCGCTCAACCAATCTTGAAACCGAAAGTGTTCGGGCAAGAAACCGATTTTCGCGCGCGCCGCGACATTGCCAAGCGGCGCGTCGAGCACGCGCCCATCGCCCGCCGTCGGCGCGACGAGACCGAGCAGCATTTTGATGCTCGTCGTTTTCCCCGCGCCGTTTGGTCCGAGAAAGCCAAAAACCTCACCCTGCTGGACAGTCAGAGTGAGGTCGGCGACGGCAACTTTCGGTCCGAATTCTTTGCGGAGAAATTGAGTTCTGATTGCGGCAGCGTTCACGGCATTTCGAATACTCGCGTCGTTTGGTTATGCGACACGCGCCGGACGATGACACCTGCGTAGGCGCCGCCAAACGAAAAGACGAGTGCGACCAGACTGGTGATTTGCTCGACCATCGTCAGTTGGGTGAGTCGAAGCGTCGCAGCAAGAAAAATAAATACGGGGACACCTGCACCCAGTAGAATGCCGACAAGCCATGCGCGTTTGGGCTGGGCAAAGCCACAGAAAAACCCAAGGGTTACGAGCAAAAGCGCCGAGACGGTCGGCTCTGTGCTTTTCATGTCCAACCATCCGACGATGATGCCAAGAAAAAGCGCCATGAGCGGCAGCCACGCGTTGGGCTTTCGCCATACGATTACGGCAGCGACAGGCAGATACAACACTAAACTATTGAACAGAATCCAATTGAACATGCCCTGATTGGTCATGTGTCCTCCATCTGAACCTGACAAGAGTTTTGGTGCGGGCGAGGAGCCAAGCAGCGCGCCACGCCCGCACTCTCATCTGTCACTGCACCGAATTCGCCAGTTCCAGTAAATCCACCGCGTTCGAGTTCCCTTCCATCGCATACACCATGCCGTTGCTTGCCCAGAGAATCACCGCGTCGCCGCGTGCGAGAGGCCCGCGCTGGTTTTTCGCGGCGCCGTTCGACGTGATCATCAGACCTTCTGCGCCGTTCACGGATACCTGACGCACTTCGCCCGCATCTGCAGGAATCGGAACCAAGAACGTGCTGCTCCAATCCACTTTTTGCGCAAAGTCATGCGCTTCTTGCTTGCTCAAACCGAGCACACGCAAAGCGATTTCGCCCAGCTGCGCGAGATTCACGCCGGGCGGCAAATTCACTTCGGGGCTGGGCGCTTGCATAAACGTGACGGCGCCTTTCTTGAGCGTATAGTGCAATACCACCGCCGCGTGTTTCGTCACGGTAATTTTCGCGCCGTTCAGCTGCGCCGGAATTTGCACATCGTTGACACCCAGCGTATCGAGAATGCTCTGCGCTTTTTCCGTGTCTACCGTCAAAACCGTAGAACCTTCGCCTTGCACGTACGCTTCCAGTTTCGCGCCTTGCGGCAAAGTGGACGGGATTGCGAGGTCGAACCCGGCGCGTTTGCCGGCTTCTTGCGCGGACGCGACCTTGACCGGTTTGCCCGGTTCCTTGAGGATCTGAACGTTATCGGCGAACAATTTTTCCATGTCGAGATTCGCGTTCTCGAGTTGATTCACGCGCGCGGGGTCAATCGTAATCGCCGCGAATTTTTTCACACGGAACAGATTCAGAAAATCTTGCGCCAATGCCTGCGCGGGCGGGAAGGTCAACACGAGCACCGCCGCAATAATTACGCTCGCCGCGAGCAGCGCGGGACTCCAACGCAGCAGCGTCTGGCGCATGGTTCGTTTTTGCAGCTTCATCGGTCGTTCAATCCTTTCTTGTAATTGCCGCGCAAATTCCGGGCGCGGATTTTCACGATACCGGGTCAGAAATTCATCGTCCATCTTTCACCTCGTGTGTGAGAGGGAGAGATTGAGAAAAGGAGAGAGGGAGAGCGAGAGAGATAGAGAGCGAGAGAGCAAGGGAGATGGAGAGAATTCACTCCCTCACTCCATCGCTCCCTCACTCCATCGCTCCCTCGCTCCATCTCTCCCTCAACTTGGTTACAATGCGATGCAGCGTCGTTCCCACATTCGATTCGCTCATGCCGATGTGTTTGGCGATTTCGCGATTGTTGAGTTGTGCGCCGTACTTGAGCGCGACGAGTTCACGGTCGCGGTCAGGTAATTGCGCCAGTAACGCGCCGAGTTGTTGCAGCTCCGCTTGGCGCGCAAAGGTTTCGTGCGGCGAACCGGGTGAAGGGTAGGCGCGCACGTGGTCGAGCGACACCTCGAGGCGGCGCGTGCGCAAGTGATCCGTGGCAACATTGCGCGCAATCGTAAACAGCCACGTCGAAAAGCGGGACCGGTCGCGCCGGTACCGTTCGCGTGCCCGCCATGCTTTTTCAAACGTCGCAGAAGTCAAATCTTCCGCGAGCGCATTATTGCCAAGGCGATAGCGAAAATAATTGTAGATGCGCGGCAGTTCGCGTTGATACACGGCGTTCCAATCCACGTCGAATTTCGCCGTCGTCAGCGCGCCCACCCGGCGCAGGGATTGGTCATGCGCAGACATACATTTGAGCGAACGCGTTCACATAATTATACGCTCGCGCGGGGAATGTATCACAAGCAAAACAGCGGGCGCTCACGCGTCCGCTGGTACATCCTACAAATTATTCCATTCGTCGAGCGTGATTTCCACTTCGCGAATGATCGAGCGAATCAGTCCCACCTTGATGTCTTTCCCTTTGTGCATCGGAATCGGAATTACTTTGCGCGTCGTTCGATGGATCATGAGAACGTGCCGCCCGCCGGGAAAAGGGCCTTCATAGCCCAATACACGCAATTTCTGGATGAGTTGTTGCGGTTTAAGCGGGGAGAGTTTCGGCATCGCGTTCCTCGATCGTCACACCTTCAATTTCCGGGACCTGCCAACCGAGTTGAAGCGCCAGTATCACTACCCCTTCGATCGCATCCCGCAAATTTTCGCGCGCTTCTTCGAATGTATCGCCTTGCGAAAAAAAACCTGACGCATTTGGAACCTGCGCAACAACCCCGCCATCCTCATCGCGTTCGTATTCAGCGAGTTTGAGCGCCGCCTCCACGTATTCTGAAAGACGGAACATCCGCACTTTTTTCATAGCTATCCTCCTCATGCAATCGCGACGGTCATTATACAACTTTTTCGCTTCCCTCATCCGCTGGCTCCGCCTCGATCTCTACATACACCGCGCCGCGTTTCACAACGACGCGATAGGTCGTCAAATCCTTTTCGCCGCGCACCGGATTCAGCAGTTGAATGCCCAGCGGAAAATTTGCCCAGCGTTTCACCGCGCCCGTGCGAATCTCAAAACGCGCGCGATGCAGCGGGCATTGAATCACTTCGCCGCCGATGATTTTGCCCAAGTCGAGCGGCGTGAAGGTGTGCGTGCAGAGTCGCTGCGTCGCATAGAATCCGTCTTCCAGATGATACAAAATGATAAAGCGGTCGGACAACGCGAACGCTTTTTTCGCGCCGACAGGTAACTCGGCCGCCTTGCATACTTTTTCCAGCGCCATATTTTTCCCCTGCATTCAGGAATCGGACATTCGCCGGATCCATTCCTGCGGTGATTTGTGTGTACACGGCGTATAGCCCGTCGTTCGCTTCGGCGAGCGCCGGCGGTGGAATGACATTCACAAAGCGGCTGCTGGCTTGCGCGATTTCGACGTAGGCGCCCGGCGGGTCGCCCCAAATGTACGGATAGATCAAAATAAAATCATCGCCGGGCAAGTTTTTGAAATGCGCGGCGGCGCGCAAAATTGCCAACGCCTGTACAAAGTCGCGATAATTTTCCGACAACTGCAAAACGCCGAACGTCCAGCGCCGCGTGGTCGCGTCATAGTGTGCCCGCGCGCCTGCCCACGCTGCGCGTTCCAAAGTTTGTATGTACGCGCCGAATGTGTTTAGCTCCGCGGCGTCCATAGTTTGAATATCCGCGGTCGTAATGGCGCCGTGAAATTTTTTCGTCGCCAACCACGCCAGCCAATCGTCATAATGTTTTGGCAGCGCCGCCGCGCTTGCATAAAGCGCGTTCAAGTTCTCCTGCGTCAGTGTAACGCGCATGTAAAGGGAGGATGGTTCGGACATGCCAAGTGCTCCTCAGCTATGCTACACCACCAAGACCTTGAAGTATTTTGGTCCTGACTTTGTCTCTATAAGCATTGTTATTCATTAGTGTCAACTTAAGGCAATTTCAAACCAGCCGGTGACGGACATAGCTCATTTGGACACAAAAGGGTCTTCCAGGTATAAAGGATGGTGCTGCCCAATCCATTGTCTGGAGAGACCCACCATGAGTATACCTGCGGCT
>JACQWQ010000199.1 GCA_016209205.1 Chloroflexota bacterium | reverse complement strand
GCATTCAACTGCATACAATTTCCGAACAAGGTGAAACCTCCGCCATGGACGTCGGAGGTTTGATTTTTTGCACAGCCCCATTTGTAGGGGCGAACCCTTGTAGTCGCCCATGCGCTTGTAGTCGCCCATGCGCTTGTGGTCGCCCATCCGCTCATGAACACCAAAGAAAAAATCGTCGCCAATTGGCTGCCGCGTTACACCGGCGTGCCGCTCGACGAATTCGGCAAATACATTTTGCTCGTCAATTTCGTCGCCTATGTTCGGCTGTTTGCGACATGGCACACTGTACCCGTGCGCGGCTTGGACCGCCCGATGCAGACCGCGACCGCCAACAACATCACCATCATCAATTTCGGGATGGGCAGCGCGAACGCCGCGACCGTCATGGATTTATTGAGCGCCATCAAGCCCAAAGCGTGTTTGTTTCTCGGCAAGTGCGGCGGATTGAAGCGCAAAAATCAATTGGGCGATTTAATTCTGCCGATTGCGGCGATTCGCGGGGAAGGCGCGTCGAACGACTATTTACCGCCCGAAGTTCCCGCGCTCCCCGCGTTCAGTTTACAAAAAGCCGTGTCCAACACCATCAAGTTTCACGAGCGCGATTACTGGACCGGCACGGTGTACACCACGAATCGCCGCGTGTGGGAACACGACGCGCAGTTCAAAAAATACCTGCGCCGTTTGCGCGTCATGGCGATTGACATGGAAACCGCGACCATTTTCGTCGCGGGCTTTTTCAATGGAATTCCCACGGGCGCGCTGCTGCTCGTCTCCGATCAACCGATGGTTCCCGATGGCGTTAAAACCGAAGAGAGCGACAAACGCGTGACCGAAACGCACGTCGAATCCCATTTGCACATTGGCATCAATTCGCTGAACGAACTAAACAACAAGGGATTGTCGGTCAAACATTTACGCTTTTGACAACCGTTTGGTCAAGACCTTTGAACGTAGTAGAATCTCCCCACATGATTGACAAAATTATTTTGCGCGGCGCGCAATTTCACGGCAAGCACGGCGTCTCGCCCGAAGAACGCATCGTCGGTGGACGCATCATCGTAGACGTGGAAATGGAATACGACCTCACGCGCGCCGGTTTGAGTGACGACATTGCCGATACCATCAGTTATGCCGATGTATTCAAAAGCGTGCGTCATCTGGTCGAAGATACCGAATCCCTGTTGCTGGAAGCGCTGGCGCGTAAAATCACCGACGCGTTGTTTGAAAAATTTCCGGTGGATGCCGTCACGGTCAATGTGCGCAAACAACCACCGCCCATTCGCGGCGTCGTCGAAAGTGCGGGCGTCGAAATTCGCCGCACGCGCAAACCCGGATAAATTCTTGGCGCCGTCTGCAATGTTACAGCATGTGACTTGTGTGAGAAATTATATGGTTGCCCATGTGAAACCCGGCGCACGCGTGCGCGAAAAAGAAAAGAACACTCATGGTTTGCTCATCGTCTATACCGGCGAAGGCAAGGGCAAAACTACCGCCGCGTTGGGCATGGCAATGCGCGCTGTGGGACGCGGCTGGCGCGTGCTCATGATTCAATTTGGCAAGGGCTCGTGGCATTACGCCGAGCTCGAAAGCAGCAAACGTCTCGCCCCCGAATTTGAAATCGTGCCGATGGGCTTGGGCTTTTACAAAATTCTTGACGACGCACATCTGGAGAGCGAGCATCGCCGCGCGGCGCTTGAGGCGCTCGCCCTCGCACAAGCCAAAATGGAGGCAGGCGAGTATGACATGCTCATCCTGGATGAAATCAACGGCGTGATCGCGGCGAGGCTTGTTCCACTGGACGCGGTTTTGAAATTACTCGACGCCAAACCCGAAGGATTGACGCTCGTGCTCACCGGTCGCTATGCGCCGCAAGAAATTATTGACCGCGCCGACCTCGTCACCGAAATGCGCGAAATCAAACATCCCTATCAAAAGGGCATGCTCGCGCAAAAAGGAATTGATTATTGAATGCGCAATGCGGAATGCACAATGCACAATATCAATCGCCAATCACATATCGCCAATCGCAAAACACTGTTCACTGATTACTGATTACTGATCACTGCTCACTCCATCTCTCCATCTCTCCATCTCTCTTTCACGGAGTTGTCCATGTCTGACCAAAAACTTCAAGTCGGCGATGTCGCGCCGAATTTCAAATTACGTGGCGTCATTACCAAACCCGATGTGAAACGCGTGGATGTACAACTGAGCGACTATCGCGGTACCCAAAATGTCGTCATCGCCTTTCATCCGTTCGCGTTCACCGCAACCTGAGACCGCCAGATTCCTTCGATGGAAGCCCTGTTGGACGAATTCGAAGGAATGCACAGCCAAGTTTTGGCTGTCTCGTGCGATCCGATTGCCAGCAAAGAAGCCTGGGGCAAGTGGCTCGGCGGCATCTCGTATCCGCTCGTCGCGGCTGGGTCAAACTGTTCAAGCCCGGTGAACTGCCCGACACGACGCAAATCCTGGACGCGTTGCGCGAAATCGAAGGGAGTGGATAGTGCGATAGTCCGATAGTGCGATAGTCCGATAGTGCGATAGTCCGATAGTCCGATAGTGCGGTAGTGCAAATTGCAATTTGCAATTTGCAATTTGCAATTTGCAATTTGCGATTTGCAATTTGCGATTTGCGATTTGCAATACGCGCTTCACGTTTCACGTTTCACGTTTCACGTTTCACGTTTCACGATACGCGATACGCGATTTGCCATCGGCTATCTGCCATTCGCGTCATGCGTTCCATCACGCTCGTCAATCTCGGTCTTACGCCGTACGCCGACGCGCTCGCTTTGCAGCACACTTTGGTCGAACAACGCAAGCGCGGCGCGGGGCGCGACACATTGCTCTTGCTGGAACACCCGCCCGTGTTTACGCTGGGGCGCAACGCGCGACCGGAACATATTCTCGCGTCGCGCGAATTCTTGGATGAAATCGGCATCGAGGTGCACCGCGTCGAACGCGGGGGGGATGTCACGTACCACGGACCGGGGCAATTGGTCGGCTATCCGATTTTGGATTTGCACAAGTACCGCATGGACGTCGGATGGTATGTGCGTTCGCTCGAAGATGTGTTGATACAAACACTCGGGGGTTTTGGACTCGACGCGCATCGCGCGGGCTTGAATGAAAACGGCAATCGCGACCCGAAACTCGTCGGCGTGTGGGTTGAAAATCCGACCGACGACCCAACGGAGAAAAGAATTCACGCCGAAGCCAAAATCGCGCAAATCGGCGCGCGCATCGAGAGTTGGATCACGTATCACGGCTTTGCCTTGAACGTTGACCCGCAGATGGAACATTTCAATTTCATCGTGCCGTGCGGCATTCCCGACAAACCGGTGACCTCTTTGGCGCGCGCGCTCAAGCAACCCATTTCCATGGACGACGTACGCGCGCGCGTGGCAACCGCCTTCGCTAAAGTTTTCGCCGTCACGTTAAGGCACGACTAGATCTTACAGACCTGACAGGTTTTTATCGCGTGCGCGCCACCTGCACCATGCGCGGTGTACAGAGCGCGGATGCGGGACGGAAACCGTACGCCTCAAAACCTGTCAGGTCTGGATACTTGAACATTCCATGCCCAACCACAGTTCTACTACAACCCAACCGCCGGAGCGCTTGTACCTCTGCGCGCCGATCAATGCGCTGGTCGAAGGCATCTTTGAGGAAAAGATTCCATTCACCGAAATCAAAAAGCACGGCGATTTTGGACTGGGCACCTTCGATCAACTTGCCGGCGAAATGGTGATGCTCAACGGCGCCATTTACCAAATCACTGCCGACGGGCGCGTGACTATAGTTGACGAACAAGCATGTACTCCATTCGCCGCAGTGACTTGGTTCAATCCCCTTACCCACGACCAACTCGACCATCCTGCGACATACCAAGAATTTTTGCACTGGCTCGGAACACTTTTGCCCTCGCCCAACATTTTTTACGCGCTCCGCATCTACGGCGCATTCTCGTACGTCAAGGTGCGCTCGGTGCCCAAGCAAGAATGCTATCGCCCACTCGTTCAGGTGACGCAATCCCAACCTACATTTGAATTTCACAACGTACGCGGGACGCTTGCCGGATTTTTCACGCCATCGTTCATGGGCGCGGTCAGCGTGCCGGGTTTACATTTGCACTTTTTGTCCGGCGATTTGCAACATGGCGGACATTTGCTCGAATGCGCACCGGTTCAAATCAGCGCGGGTGCGCAATTTCTGTATGCGGTCGAAATCGCGCTGCCGTCGAGTCTGGAATATTTGACGGCGGATTTGCAGCGTGACATCGCGCAAGATTTGAAGCGAGCCGAAAAGTAAATGGACAACCTCAGTCCCAAACCTGCTTTCGCAGCGCCAACCGGTGAAAAATTCATCCTCTCGCCAACTGCACAAATTCTGGTGGAATCCCCCATGCCCGAGCTACTGCGCCTTGGAAATTTTCTCGCGGACGCGTTGCGCGACGCGACGGGATACGCGCTGCCCGTTTCTGTAAAACGCGCGGCAGAGACGCGCAACAACATTTCGCTCGCGCTCGACGCGGACGCGACGTTAGGCGCTGAAGGTTACACGTTAAACATCACGCCAGAGGCGGTCGCGCTCAAGGCGCATCGCGCAGCGGGATTGTTTTATGGAATCCAAACGCTGCGCCAACTCTTGCCTCCCGCCACCGAAAATGCAGCGCCGCAAAATCGTGCGTGTGAAATTGCGTGCGGCATCCTTCGCGATGCGCCGCGTTTTGCCTGGCGCGGGACGATGCTCGACGTGGCGCGTCATTTCTTCAAGGTCGAAGAAGTCAAGCGTTACGTGGACTTGCTCGCCGCCTATAAATTGAATCGCTTGCACCTGCATCTGACCGACGATCAAGGTTGGCGCATCGAAATCAAAACGTGGGACAAACTGGCAACTATCGGCGGCAGCACGGGCGTGAATGGAAAAAATGGCGGCTATTACACGCAGGACGAATATCGTGAACTCGTCGCGTACGCGGCAGAACGCTACATCGTCGTCGTGCCCGAAATTGATATGCCGGGTCACACCAACGCGGCGCTCGCGTCGTATCCAGACTTGAATTGCAGCGGCAGCGCGCCCGCGTTGTACACCGGCACCGACGTCGGATTTAGTTCGCTGTGCATTGACAAGGAAATCACGTATCAATTCGTGGACGATGTAGTGCGCGAACTTGCCGCTTTGACGCCCAGCGCGTATATTCACATCGGCGGCGACGAAGCGCATGCCACAGACAAGGACGCGTACGTGCGCTTTATCGAACGCGTGCAGCAAATCGTACACGCACACGGCAAACAGATGATGGGTTGGGAAGAAATCGCGCAAGCGCAGTTATCGCCGCAAACCATTGTGCAGCACTGGTTTAGCGATCACGCCGCGCAGGCAGTACGGCAAGGCGCGCGTGTCATCCTGTCACCCGCGCACAAAGCGTATCTGGACATGCAGTACAATGAAACCTCGCCGCTGGGTCTGCACTGGGCGGGCTATGTCGAGGTTCAGGACGCGTACAACTGGGACCCCGCGACCCAAATAGAAGGCGTCACGGAACAAGATATTTTGGGCGTTGAAGCGCCGCTGTGGTCGGAAACGCTGACCACGCTGAGCGACATTGAATACATGGCATTCCCGCGTCTTGCCGGAATCGCCGAAATCGGCTGGTCACCGCAAGCTGTTCGTGATTGGAGCGAGTACCGTCAACGCCTTGCCGCACACGGCGCGCGGTGGACGCAATTGGGCATCAACTTTTATCGCTCGCCACAAGTCCCTTGGTAACCCAATGTGCAACTCTTTTGCGATTGTCATTTCGAGATGCCCAGCCCACGCGGGCTGCGTGACCCGCAGAAACTGTCTGTTGAACCCTTCATGCTTCAGGGTAAACTCTGTGAAACATCTGGGACGAAGCATCCTTCGGCTGCGCTCAGAGCCTGCCCTGAGGAATCGAAGGGACAGGTTCTCTGGTTTGGCATAGAGATTCTGGC
>JACQWQ010000198.1 GCA_016209205.1 Chloroflexota bacterium | reverse complement strand
GCTGGCGGCGCTGTTGTTGGGTTGGATTGCGCTTGCGTTCTGGATTCGGGTACTGCCTATGTACCGGTCGAATTTCAATGGCGAGAATCTTCGTCCACATTTAGAGTATCTGGCGCAGCACGTAGCTCCCGGCGATAGTATCTACGTTTATTGGGGTGCAGCCCCGGCATTCCGGTATTATTGGCAAGAGAGGAAACTTGGTGATTCACACGCAGACGTACCGATAATTTTGGGAAAAGGTTTTCGGAAAGACCCCGAACGGTACTTGCCCCAGGTTCAGAACTGTGTGGAGCAGTCAATTCGCTGCTGGATTGTGTTTTCTCATAACTATAATACCAAACTGAGCGAGCAAAAACTGATCATCGATTGGTTGCGCGCGCGCTATCGCCAGGAGGAACCAATGCCGGTTGCGAGCGCATCTGCCAACAATAGGTATGTACATACAGGTGTTTATCTTTTTGCTCGATAGGGGTAGAGAATTTTGAAATTGGTTTACCAACTTTCTTGCTCCGGCGGAATCAGCCAGCATCTGGGCTGAACCTGTCGGAACGAACATGCAAAATGATTCGCAACACCATTGCCGAACTCGTACGCAACGCAATTCTCGCCGCGCAAACCGCAGGCGATTTGCCCGCGTTTGAAATTCCCACAGTCGAAATCGCGCGCCCGCCCAGAGCCGAGATGGGCGATTATTCAACTTCGCTGCCGCTCAAACTCGCGTCCGTCGCCAAGCGCGCGCCGCTGCAAATCGCGCAGACGATTGCGAAACACATTCCTGCCCACGCCGCGCTCGAAAAAGTTGAAACGGCCGCGCCGGGCTTTGTGAATTTCACACTTGCCCCCGCATGGCTCGCCGCGCAAGTTGCCGAAATCAACGCCGCGGGCGCGCGCTTTGGCAACGTCAATATCGGCAATGGACAGCGCGTTCAGGTGGAACACGTCAGCGCGAATCCGACGGGACCATTGACGGTTGGCTCGGCGCGCAATATGGCGATCGGTGACACGTTGGCGCGTGTGCTGCGCGCGGCGGGCTACACCGTCGCTACCGAATACTATGTGAATGATGCAGGGTCGCAAGTGCGGCACCTCGGCGCGAGCATCTACGCCAGATACGCGCAGCAGTTGGGACGCGACGAACCGTTTCCCGAAGAAGGTTACAGAGGCGCGTATGTGCAAGATATGGCGCGCGAAATTGTAGCGCGCGACGGCGACGTATATTTGCAAATGCCCAAGCCAGACGCGATTCGCGCGTTGAAACGCGTGGGCGTGGCGATGGTGGTCGAATGGCTCAAGCAGACGCTCACACGCGCGCGGGCGGAATTTGACGTGTGGTTTTCGGAACAATCGCTGCGTGAGACCGGATTGCTCGACGAGATTTTGACGCTGCTCGCAGCGCGGGGGTTCACGTATGAAATGGATGACGCGCTCTGGTTTCAAGCCACCGCATTTGGCTTGGACAAAGATGCGGTGTTGGTGCGTTCGCCGCAAGTCGTCAGCGAACCGGACGAACGCGCAACCTATCTCGCATCCGACCTCGCGTACGTGTGGAACAAGCTCGCGCTGCGCGGCTTTGACCGCGCGATTTATGTGTGGGGCGCAGACCATCATGGGGACGTGCCGCGCGTGTTGGCGGGCGCCACAGCGTTGGGCTTGGACCCGCAGCGCGTAAAAATTATTTTGTATCAATTGGTGCGGTTGACGCGGGGCGGCGAAAAAGTGAGAATGTCCAAACGCGCGGGCGAGTTTGATACGCTCGACGATTTGTTGGACGATGTGGGCGTGGATGCCGTGCGCTTTTTGCTCATCACCAGCTCATCCGACGCGACGATGGATTTTGATTTGAAACTCGCCGTCAAACAGTCGAATGAAAATCCGGTCTATTACGTTCAGTATATGCACGCGCGCATCGCGGGCATTCTACGCAACGCGGCCGAGCAGGGCATCACACGCACGCAAGCCGATTTGAATTTGCTCCGGCATCCGGCTGAATTGAATCTCATCAAGCAAATGCTCAAGTTGGAAGAAACCGTCGAATTGGCAGCGGTGAAATTGGAACCGCATCATTTACCGCATTACGCGTTGGACTTGGGCAAAACATTCAGCGCGTTTTACGACCATTGTCCTATCTTGCCGCCCAAGCAAACGGATCCCGCGTTGACCCAAGCGCGGCTCGCGCTCGCGGTCGCAGCAAAAACCGTCCTCGCGCGCGCGTTGGATTTGATGGGGGTGAGCGCGCCGGAAACGATGTAGAAAATTAGAAATTAGAAATTAGAAATTGGAAATTGGAGATTGGAATTTTCAATTTCTAATCTCGACTTGTGTGCGCGTGGAGTTTTTATTCGGGGTTCTGGTTGGGACTGTGCTCACGCTCGCAGTGATTAGTGTGGGCGTGTGGTTGGTGCTGCGTCGTTCTGTCGCTGCGCCGCTCCCAACAGTGCCGACGTTCGACGGCGAACCCGCCGTCGTGGTGATGATGATTGAACCGTTTCTAAATCACCAACTGCGCGAAGCGTTGGCGATAGCGGAATCAGACCCGAAGGGTTTTTCAGGTGCACGCGACACGATGCGCGCAATGGCTGAAAACCCTTCGGGTCTCAAACCGTCGCGTTTCAAAATGAAATTGAACGGCGCGACGTTTGATGTACAAAACGGACGGCGCGCAAAATTTTTCGCGCAGTTGACGTTTACGGCGTGGCGTTTCAATGTGCAGCTGCGCCCCATCGCCGAGATGGTTTTTGGTTTGCAAGACGGGCGGGTAAAAATCGCCGTGACGAATGTTGAGGTCGGGGGTTTCAATGTGCCGCGCGCTTTGATTGAGCGTTTCGTGAGCGAGGTGGTAGCGACGGCAGAAGTCAAGCTCAATCATTCGTTGGCGCAGCTGCAGCAAGATACGGGTGTGCAATTGGCGGGAATTGAAACGACCGAAGACTTGCTGGTTTTAAAGTTTGCCGAGCGGGCATAGGAACACAGAACGGAGGAAACATGAAAGTTATCATAGGAATCGGCATCGCCATCCTGGCATTGTTGTGTGTGGGCGGCATCGCCATTGGCGCGGGCTTGGTGCTGTCAAACCAAGCGCCGACAGCCACCGATTTACAAGCGATGCCCCCACTGCAGCGGCTCGCCGCGCAAGCAACTGGCAACGACGACATGATCGTTACCATCAGCGAACGGTATTTGAACCGCAAAATGACGCAAGGTTCGCCGCAAGACAGTCAGGTCTCGAATGTGCGCCTGGATCTGCACGCTGGCAACATTGCCAATGTCTATGCGACGGTGCAAATCAATGCGCTGTTGACCGTGCAGCCGAACGCCACCGTTCAATTTAGCGTGTCGAACGGACGCATGCAGATCAAGGTGCAACAAGTACAAGTGGGCGGATTTGGCGTGCCCAGCAATCTCGTCGAACGCCAAATCGCCGAATTGCAAAGCAACGCCGAAACGCAATTGAACCAACAGCTCGCTGAAGTAGAGAAAGGGGCGGGGTTGAAACCGAGTGCGGTGAGCACGACCGAAAATAGTTTGACGTTGTATTTCGCGCCGTGAATTGAATCATTTTCCCATCGCGCGATATTTTTTATAACGCGCTTGCAACAATTCCTCCATCTGCAATTCACTCAATTCCCTCAATTCCCGCACTAAAAATGCCTTGACCTGTTCCGCCGCCGCGTCCGCGTTCGTGTGTGCGCCCCCTTCCGGTTCGGGCACAATTGCGTCAATAATGCGGCGTCCCAGTGCATCGCGCGCGGTGAGGTGCAAATCGTTCGCGAGTTCCGACGCGTGCGCGTCGTCGCCGTACAAAATCGCGGATGCGCCTTCGGGCGAAATGACCGAATACACCGCGTGCTCCAACATCAACACGCGGTCTGCTGCTGCCAACGCGAGCGCGCCGCCGCTGCCGCCTTCGCCAATCACGACCGCGATGGTCGGCGCGCGCGTTTGCAGCATTGTCGAAATGGAATACGCCAGCGACATGGCGATGCCGCGCTTTTCCGCTTCGTAACTCGGGTCCGCGCCCGGTGTGTCCACGAATGCCATCACCGGCAGATTCCATTTCGACGCGAGGCGCATCACCCGCTGCGCTTTGCGATATCCTTCCGGCTTTGCGTGTCCTTCGTGTCGCTGCGCGCGTTCGTCGCCGTGCCCGCGCTCCAGTCCAATGACGACAACGCCGTGTCCTTCCAATTGCGCGAGTCCCACCACCATCGCGGGATCGTCGCCAAAAAAATGATCGCCGTGCAGTTCCACGAAATCGGAAAAAATTCGTTTCACATAGTCGAGTGTGGTCGGTCGGTCAGGATGCCGCGCGAGTTGGACAGCGGACCAGGGTGAGGGAGAGATTGAGGGATGGGGCGAGAGAGCGAAGGGTACTGCTTGGTGCTCGCTCCGTAATGCGGGATCGTGGTCGCTCCGCGCCACAATGTTGCCGATGATTTTGGAAATTGTCGCGCGTAATTCCATGCGCGGCACAACCGCGTCCACCATGCCATGTTCGAGCAAAAATTCGGCGCGGTGCGAATCCTTTGGCAATTCTTGGCGCGTGAGAATTTCGACGACGCGCGGCCCGGCAAAACCGATGAGCGCGCGCGGCTCGGCGAGCAGCACATCCGCCAGATTGGCAAAACTCGCGTATACGCCGCCGGTAGTGGGATTCGTCAAGACGGTGATGTAGGGCAGGCCGGTGAGTTGAAACAAATTTACGGCGGAAACTGTTTTCGCCATTTGCATCAACGCGTTCATACCTTCTTGAATGCGTGCGCCGCCCGTCGCGGTGACGGCGACAATGGGTAAATGTTGTTCCGCCGCGTGCTCGAACGCGCGCGCGATTTTTTCGCCCGCTGCCGCGCCCATCGTGCCGCCGAGAAAACGAAAATCCAGGACGACCAACATCACGTCGCGCGTTTGAATTTTCGCCGCCCCCATGAGCACCGCTTCGCGCAGATGGGTTTCGCGTTTCGCGTCCCGCACGCGCTGCGCGTATTCAATGCCGCGCGGGTGCGTGATCCCACGCGGACGCGTGGTCAAAAATTGTTCCAGTTCGTGAAACGTATCGGGGTCGGCAAGGGTTTTGATGCGCTGCCGCGCGTCGAGCGGAAAATGATGTCCGCAGTTGTCACAGACGCGCCATTCGCGGTACAAAGGCGTGTTGCGCAACTCGTACGCGCAGCGTGGGCAGGGGAGGTTATTTTTACGCCGCAGCCATGTTTGCACCCGTGTGCGCCACGCGCGGGGAGGATTTTCATGGTTCGCTTTTGTGAAATCGTTGGGCATTGACGTGTTCAACGGCACGTAATGGCGAGTTTACCGCCGGCGCCGATGCTGACCTGGACAAAGCCAGCGCCGCCTTCCTCTGTGATTTTGCCGCCACATGCCGCGCTGCTCCCCGCCGCGTTTTCAAATTGCTGCATGCGCTGCGCGATTTCCTTCAGGCGACGGATGACATCCAACAATTGCGAACCCGTGAGTTGATCGGCATTCGCGAGTTGGTCATTCAGCACTTTACGCGTGAGCTTGGCGTACTCGATCCATTCGGCATCGGGGATGACCGTCGCGCGGTATCCGCCTTCCACTACTTCCACCGTCGAACTTTCCCCCGGCGAAGGTGAAACCGTCGCAACTGTGCCGGCGTTCGAGACGACGACGCGCACGGGAATGGAGGTATTGTTTTCAACGGTGACGGTGGGCGCACAGCCCGCGATCAATCCGGCGCTGCACAGAATGACGATAATCCATTTCAAGCGAAGCATCGCCACCTCTTTTGAATGTGACAGGTGACAAGTGACGGGTGACGGGGAAAAACCGCGCACGTCACTTGCATCCGTCTGCGGGTGTGCCGCCAAGCGCATGAACAACTCTTAGCGGCACAGACTCGAAGTCTCGATAATCAAATCGCGTCCGCTGGACGGCGGACTGTTTTCGCGATTGACGACGATGCGCTCGGGTAAAACGACGAATTGGAATTGATCGCCGCCGCGCACGGTGAGTGTGCAGCCGCCTAATGCCGGGATGCCTTGCGCCCCCTGAAATTCGACATGTACTCTGCCGGGATTTGTGATATGTGTGGATTGCACATCGAACGCGTTGAGCGTGAGATCCGTGCTAAAAGAGGAGCTGCCTTCGGATTCGCGCAACGGCGTGACGATGACGGTAATCGGATCATCCCGAAAATTTGTGACTTGAATGGTCGCGGGACCGAGTCCGACCAGATTTAGCAGCACATTGGGCGTAAGGTAGCCGCTTTGAAAAGCGACGAATCCTGCCACGGCGGCGCACACCACCAACGCAACGAGCGCGAGGCAACCTTTCACCAACAGACTGCCGCAGCCCCCTCGGTTTTGTTGCGGCGCAGCAGTGCGCGTTGGCGCGGGCGGTGGAGCAGTGCGCGTTGGTGGGGGTGGCGACGCGGGGTATGAAGGCGGTGGGGCGATGTATGCAGGTGGCGGTGAGGGGGGAGGAGGAGAGGGCGCGCCGCGCTCGGGCAAATCGGCGGGGCGTTCGGAAACGGGATTGGCTGGCGCGGCGTAGGGGTCTGCTTGCACCCACGCGCCCCCTTCGTTCACATACCACGCGGCGCTGTCCACGCCCATCATCCAGGCGCGCCCGTTCGCATCCTTGAGCACGAGCGCTTGCAGCGCCGCGTCAAATTGCTCCGCTGTAATGCGTCCGACGGCGAGCTGCCCTTTGAGACGAAAGTATTCGTCCTCGACCTGCTTGAATTTATCGGGAGAACTCATGTGAGTCAGTAATCAGTGACCAGTGATCAGTAATCAGTGACCAGTGATCAGTAATCAGTGACCAGTGATCAGTAATCAGTGACCAGTGATCAGTAATCAGTGACCAGTAATCAACTGATGACTGATGACTGATGACTGATGACTGATGACTGATGACTGATGACTGATGACTGATGACTGATGACTGATGACTGATGACTGATGACTGATGACTGATGACTGATGACTGACGACTGATGACTGATGTTTACTCGACCACCGAATCGTCCGTAATTTCGAGCGCGCGGTCAATAATCTCCATGCCTTCGTCCAATTCCGCTTTGGTAATGCACAGCGGTGGATTGACCAGAATGTTGTTCCAGCGCACGAACGTGAACAAACCATGCTCACGGAAAAATTTGTTGACGACTGCCATCGCGCCCATCTCGGATGCTTTGGCGTTGTACGGCGCCATGGGTTCGCGCGTTTGGCGGTTCTTGACCACTTCGATAATCGAGAACATGCCGATATAGCGCACATCGCCGACGGAGGGATGTTTGGCTTTGAGTTTTTCGTGCCACGCGCCCAGGTACTTGCCCATCTCTGCGGCGCGCGAAATGAGGTTGTCCTCTTTGTAAACATTGATGCACGCAATCGCCGCCGCGCAGCCCATCGCATGCCCGCCGTACGTCAATCCCGCGTACAAGACTTTATCGTCAAAATACTTGCCGACCTCTTCGCTCACAATCGTCGCGCCGAGCGGCATATAGCTGCTCGTCAAACCTTTTGCGACGGCCATGATGTCAGGTTCGACGCCCCAGTGGTCTACGGCGAACCACTTGCCGGTGCGCCCGAAACCGCTCATCACTTCGTCGGCGATGAACAGAATACCGTACTTGTCGCACAGGGAACGAATGCCCTGCATGTAACCTTCCGGTGGGACAATGACGCCGTTCGTGCCCGTGACCGATTCCATGATGATTGCCGCGATGTTTTGCGCGCCCTCGAATTGAATCGTGTCTTCGACGTGATTCAAACAGTTCAGGTTGCACGCGCCTGCGCCTTCGCACCAGCGACAGCGATATTGGTACGGGTCCATGACGCGCACGACGCCGGGGATGCCCGGTTCGGACGCCCAACGCCGTGGGTCGCCGGTGAGCGTCATGCTGCCCGCCGTGCCGCCGTGATACGAACGATAGCGCGCAATAATTTTTTGCTTGCCCGTTACCATGCGCGCGATCTTGATGGCATTCTCGTTCGCTTCCGAGCCGCCGAGCGTAAAGAACGATTTTTTCAAACGCTTGGGCGTGATTTCGGCGAGCATTTCGCCCAACACGCCGCGTACCTCGGTTGCCATGTACGGCGAGGCGTACGTCAGGGTTGCGGCTTGGTCCTGAATCGCTTTGATAACGCGTTCGTCGCCGTGTCCGATGTTGACGCTCATCAGTTGCGAATTCATGTCAATATATTTTTTGCCTGCGGCGTCCCAAAAATAAACGCCTTGAGCGCGCGCCACCGGAATCGGATTGAACGCCGCTTGCGCGTTCCATTCGAACAGTGTGTATTCTTTGTTCAGCCGAACCATTTCGGCATTGGACCTGGTCATTGCGATTCTTCTCCTTGTGAGGTAGCTGTGATTGTTTTGAGGATTTCCAGAAATTGCGCGGGAGTTACCATTTTGACGTTGCGATGCGATTTCAAATTCAAAAAATGGAGATCGCCGGAAACCAGATACTCCGCGCCGCCTTCAACGGCGCAAGCCAGAACAACATTGTCGGATTCATCAGCCGTAATAACATTCTCGACATTCTGAATTGACACGAATGTGCTGACGTCCTGCAGCGCGCCAAGAAATTCTTCAATTTCCTCTTCAGAAGGATGGAACCGTTTTTGGATGTGCTTGCGATGAAAAATCGTGCGCGCCTCCTCAATAATCTCCTCCGAAAGCACACATTCGAATTTTCCTTCCCGCGCAAACATGACGATCCGCGCGGGCTTGCCCTCTTTAATAATCAAGGCACTGACGAGAATGTTGGTGTCCAGAACCACCTTGCTCATTCTTACTTCCTCACTTGGGCTCGTGTACGGGGTTTGCGCGATATCTTTCTCAATTTCCGCGCGCGTGCCGCGCGAACGGCATCTACTTCGCGTTGAATCATGCGCTCTACTTCTTCCTCTTCTTCAGGTGGTATATCCGGCATCCGCGCGTGAACGCGATCCATCACTTCTTTCAAACGGCGTCCTGCTTCCGCGCGCCGTTGTTCTGCGGCAACGCGTTCGGCAACCTCAGTGGGCACTGCTTGGCTGCTGACCAACGCTTGATAGTCCGCCATCGGAATAATGGCGACGACGGGGATGCCGCTCTTTTCGACGATGAGGTGTTCGTCGGACGCGTAAGCAGATTTGATCAGCGCGCCGAATCTATTCTTGGCTTCCGTCGCGGTGACGACGCGAATCCTGGGGGGGGATTTGAGCATGGAATTCCTCTCTATCGAACAAGATTGGCTAATTTTAACTAATGGTGGACGATTGGTCAAAAGCCGAATCTGGACAGCACTCATTCGTTATCGGCAAGTAATGGCGCGAGGTCCGTCCACAGTTCAGGCATTTCTAAAACTTGGGCAAATCCTGTTACCCAATACTCTATGCGCTCGCGATCCAGGCGTGGGTGAAACGCGACCAAGTTTTCAATATCAGAAAAGTCTTTTTTACGGTGTGCTACAGCTTTCATGATAATCAAATCTTCGACGGAAGGAACGCGTAGGCGCAAATTTCCAACTGACACAAGTTGGCTGCGTTCGATTGCTTCTGCTTCAAAAGGCATTGCGCCAAGTGAAATATCTACGTCAACTCCACTCGGTACATGATGCAACGCGACGAGGCGGTTGGCGCGTGCAAATTCCTTTACATTGGGGTAGCGAGGCATGAAACCTTCTTGCTCTGCCGCGTCGAGCAGATCGTCAAGCTCATCTATGGAGAGAAAAATTACGGCGTCGGCATCGGCGGTTAGGCGTGGACGCGCCAAAAGACCCACGGCAACGCCGCCGATAATCATGCCGCGCTGTTCAAAACGGTCAATCAAACGTTGCAAGGAGTGAATCGTAGCGACAAGAGGTTGCAGCGCTTTTGGGGTTTTCATCTATAGCTCGCCTTGAGACGCACCCAACGCGCGCGAATCGGTCCAAGTTCCGCTTCGGACGCGCTTGCAAGCAGACCCAATTCATAGGCAAAATTGAATAGGATATTGATTTCGCGCCAACGCGCCTTGTACGACTTGCGCTTTGCTTGCTCCATTTCCATCGCTTTTACGTGTTTCCAACCTGCGCGCCATGCCTCTACTTCCGCGCGCGTCATTTGTTTTTGCTCCATGTGAAACATTGTACGTTTTTGATGCGCGGCGTCAAGCGCCGCGCAAGACCCCAAGTGTTTTCGCCGCGCCACGCGAGCCGATTCGCGACATCGTAGCGATGCACTTTATCGCCAAACACTTGGGGTCTTGGGGTGTTTACGGGAATAATAGCGCGGCAATGTCCCACGCGGCTTGGGTGGTGTCGTACGTCTCATTGTTGCTCAGCAGAATGATTGCCGCGTCATCGTCGGGGAAACGCATCAGTGTGGCAGCAAAACCGGGCATTCCCCCGCTGTGCGAAACGACACGTTTGCCGTTCCACGATTGCACCTCCCAGCCGTACGCGTAATGGTTGTTCCCGACGGGCGTAAACATTTTTTCGCGGGCGTCGCGCGTCAGAAAATTGTCGTCGTACAACGCGCGGTCAAATTTGTACAGGTCCGCAGCGGTGGCAAGAAAATCGCCGTCGCCCAGCGCGTTGGTGATGGGATAGGTATCGGCGGGCGTATCGGGCGCGGCGTAACCGCGTGCCAGCGGCGTGTTGTCGCCGTCGCGTCCGGTGGCGCTCATTTGCAGCGGATCAAAAATACTGCGGCGCATAAATTCCGCGTAGGATTGCCCCGAAACGATTTCGATGAGTTTGCCGAGCAGGACATAGCCCGTATTGCTGTAGCCGAATTCTGCGCCGGGTTCGGCGTCGAGCGGATAAGTTTTCGCCACGCGGATGATTTCGTCCGGCGTCAGATTTTTCTTGGCGGCGAATTCGTCGAACGTGAAATAATCGGGAATGCCGGAGGTGTGCGACAAGAGCTGATGGACGGTGATGTTTTGCCACGCGGCGGGTGTGTCGGGGAGATACGTGGAGATGGGCGACTGGAGATTGATTTTATTTTGCGCGCCAAGTTGCATGATTGCCGTCGCGGTAAGCGTTTTGGCGACCGACGCGATTTGAAAACGCGTGGCGGTGGTATTTGGAATTTTGTTTTGCGCGTCCGCCATGCCGTATGCTTGGTGCAGCGCGATTTCACCATTGCGCGCGACGAGCGCGACGCCGGAAAAATGGTTACGACTGGTTTGACGCACGAGATTGCGTTCCAACGCTTGCGCGAGCTGCGAGTTCGCGGTGGGTTTGGGGTTCGAGGTGGAAATGATGGTGGGGATTGGTGTGCTGTTCGCACAGCCCACGAGCCACACAGCGGCAAGCCAAAGCAGGAATAGGAATTTCATCAAGACTCGGGCGGATCGTCGTCCAAAGGATCATCGCCCAAAGCAAAGAATGGGCGAATCCAATTTGTGTCCACACTTGAAAAAAACTCGCCGGGGGTATTTTTCAAGCGTGACCATCTACCACCCAGCTTGCGATATTCGCGCAAGAGCGCCAGGCGTTGCTGCAAATAATTTTCCAGCACTTCGAGGTCGCGGCGCTCCAAGACGAGGCGCAGGCGCGCGGCGGCAAAGTTCACGGGGTCGAATTCGGTCAAACGGCGTAATTGTTCCAGCCCTGCGCTGCTCAAATGTTGGACCGGATTTTCCAATTGCTCCCAGCGGTGGCGCAGCAACATGATGTCGAGCGAAGTACGCGTGCGGACTGAAATTGCTGTACGGTATGCGCCGAACTCGTACTCGAACGGCAGCGCGCGAATGGGCTTGCCTGCGAGCGCGTGCATCTCGCACCACAGATATTTGAGCGCCAGCCGGACCCACCCTTCTTTTTCCAGGCGGCGCATGGACACGCGAATGCGCGTGCTCGACAACCAGCCGAACTCGCCGTATTGCGCGGCGCGGCGTACGTAATCGTGGTCTTCGGACATTTTGAGCGTTTCGTCAAAACCGCCGATGCGCTCGTGTACGACGCGGCGCGCGAAAATGCAAAAGCCGGGCGCACGCGGCGAGAGCGGCATCACGATTTGGATGTACAGATTCGTCGCATCCATGATGATCTTGTCGCTCAGGTCATTGCTCAGGGCTTCGGAAGCGCACGTGGCGACAACATACCCCTCGCGCTCGAACTCGTCCACCGCGCGCGCGACAAAATCGGCGGGCGGCAAAACATCCGCGTCGAGAAACAAAAAAATATCGCCTTGGGCGGCGCGCGCTCCGGCGTTGCGTCCCGGTCCCGGCATCCCGCCGCGCACCACACGCGCGCCGCGTGCGCGCGCCAATTCTGCCGTGTCGTCGAGTGATCCTGCATCGGCGACGATAATCTCATCGGGTGGGCGCGTTTGCGCGCGTAAAGCATCCAACAAGCCGGGGAGATGCGCTGCTTCGTTCAGCGTGGGAATGATGACGCTCAGGTGTGTCATGTTTTGCTTGCGTGTGTCATTTTGGTCTGTGGGGGATTATTCATCAAGGCGCGGTGCAGGGCGCCGCGCTTGTTTGACCTGGCTGCGCGCGCGTTTGTTTTCGAGGCGGCGCGCCTTCGCCGCGCGCGAGGGTTTGGTGGGACGACGCGGTTTGGGTGGTTCGACGGCTTGGCGCACGAGTGCGACCAAACGTGCGCGTGCATCCGCGCGATTTTGTTCTTGGGTGCGAAAGCGCCGCGCGTCAATCGTGAGAATGCCATCGGCGGAAATGCGATGGGCGGCAATGCGCCATAAACGCGCGCGAATGGCTTGTGGCAGTGATGAATGTGGAATGTCAAAACGCAATTGGACGGCAGTAGCGACTTTGTTCACATTTTGCCCGCCGGGACCGGACGCGCGGATAAAGGTTTCGTGGAGTTCGGTTTCGTCGAGGGCAAGGGTTGGGGTAATGGTTAGCACAGAAATTCTTTTCCATCGCACGCGGACAATCCGAGAGTGGATTGTCCGCTTTTCTTGCGCGCCCCAAAAATGATGCGGCAATATTTTCGAAATGGCATTGAACCGTGCGCCTCAGCGGCGCCGAGCGTCAGCGAGGGCACGCGAGCGCGGCGTAGTGGGCCGCGCGAAGCGCGTCCGCCGCAAGCGCGGGTTGGGCATTTGAAGATTCTACAATCCGTGTATTTCACTTTTGATGCAGTCGATAAGACGGTCCATCTTTGCCGCGTCCATTACTATCTCGTCGTTTTCCGTGAACCACCTTGGAATCTTACAACGACTTACTTCACTGATGGCCCGTCCGTTGTTATGAATGATGGAGTTTCGAAAATGGCGAATATCGCCAAATAGATCGCTCATTAGTTCATCCTTGGCAATACGCTTCGACTTGGCAATTTCTTCTCGATACTTATCCTCCCAATACTGGTAGATCATCACAAGGCACATATTTCCCACAAGTCGTATCTTTACGCCGTCTTTGCCATTTTTCTCTTTCCATTCACCTTGCGTGACTGCGGCCATGCTTCTTACCCATCCACTTCCTCTTCTTTCACGGCGTAATGGAATGTTTTCTTGTCCAAGTCATCAATCGTCCAGGTATCTCCGGTTGAATTAAACTCCTTCAACATCGATTCCTGCTGCTTTTTCATGTCGCGTACTGTCAAATAAAAAGCGAGTTGGCAGTCGCGATAAATACTGTAAATCACTTCCGCTTTGGCGATGAATTCCTCTTTGGCTGTCATGTTCCTTCTCAAACGCCCAACTCAGGATTATGCGGCAGCCATGCCGTATAATCCGCTCAAATGGATTATTATGCGTCATTCCGCTGCATAATCGCTTCTATACGGCATTGTTCGAGGGCAACCCGTTTCCAAGTTGCCCTATTCTCATTCTCAACCTGTATATGTCTTTGAGTGTCGCGGGTTGGTTGCGGACGGTGATTTGAAGGCGACCCAACCAGGAGCGATTACCACTTTATAATCCTCGTACGAGTCCGACTGAAAGCGTGCGGCTCTCATGCCCCCTATACTCGCAGCCGGACACTTTGGACCGTACTTTCCGTCCCGGTAAACGTACCGACCACCTCTGTGACAACCACGTCGCTTGGCGGCTGCTACCACTCCAGGCGGTACGAAATCTCCAACTTCGTTCATCATGGCACTTGCCTCCTTTATGTTCCTTCGCTCTAGACACACCGAACGTAGTCAACGACCCTAAAAATGATTCGGTTCGCGTTTCACAAGTTGCCCGCGTCCGATCGTGCCGACGAACTCGCCGTCCTTGGCGGCAATTTCACCGCGCACCGTGACGACGTGCGGGCGACCCTTGATTTCCCAGCCCTCGAACGCGCTGTAGTCAATGTTGATGTGATGGGTCTTGGCGGAGATCGTGCCGCGATAATTTGGATCGTACACGACCAAATCCGCATCGCTGCCCACCGCAATCGTGCCTTTGCGCGGGAACATGCCAAACAGTTTTGCCGCTTGCGTGCTCGCCGCGTCCACGAACGTGTTCAAATCCAATTTGCCGGTCAGGACACCGTGCGTGTAAAGCAAATTCACGCGGTCTTCGAGCGACGGGATGCCGTTCGGGATTTTTGTAAAATCGTCGCGCCCCATTTCTTTTTGACCGATGAAATCAAACGGCGCGTGATCGGTCGCCACCGTCGAAACGTAGCGCTTGCGCAGCGCGTTCCAGAACACTTCTTGGTTCGCTTTTTGGGGCAGCGGCGGCGACATGATAAATTTCGCGCCCTCGAAATTCGGCAGG
>JACQWQ010000197.1 GCA_016209205.1 Chloroflexota bacterium | reverse complement strand
CCGACGACGACCAGTGCGACCATGATCATGGTG
Source organism: Chloroflexota bacterium (assembly GCA_016209205.1). GTDB lineage: Bacteria > Chloroflexota > Anaerolineae > UBA4142 > SHND01 > SHND01. The sequence goes on along the minus strand of JACQWQ010000197.1, from coordinate 64,581 downwards.
ATAAACACCGGACTGTTGATGGAAAGCTTGGGTATGTTCATGGGTACATCATTCAATGATACTTGCGAATCGTTAGGGCGCGCTCGCGAACTGCACGGTGGCGCTCAGCCCGGGATACACATTCGCGTCGGTGGGCTCCACGTCCAATGTGACAGGCACGCTGGTCACGCCGCCAAAGCTGGTTGCCAACAATCCGATCTTGCTAATTTTCGCAGGCAGCGTTTTGCCGCCCAACGCATCAACGTACAACGTCGCGCTTTGTCCGAGCTTGAGACCGCCCAGGGTGAGCTCGTCCACATTCGCTTGGACTTGCATCTTGGACAGATCGGCAAGCGTGGCAATGGGCACGCCGGGATTGGTGTACTCGCTCGCTTTGGGTCCGAGCAAGATGACGGTCCCATCAAACGGCGCGACCAGTTTTGCGTTGGCGAGACTTGCTTTTGCCAAGTCCACGGCGGCTTGGGCTTGGTCTACGCCCGATTGTGCAATGGCGAGATTTTCTGCCGTCGGCGTCAATTGCGAAACTGCCGCTTTGGCTTGCGCGAGCTGCAAAGCCGCGCCTGCCAGTTCGGTCAAGGTCGGATGATTTTTGGCGAGATTGTATTGCGCGAGCGCGGCTTCGTAACCGGCGGTCGCCTGCTGCAAATTCACGGAGGTGGGCAGGAGCCCCGCGTACGGATTGCTTGCGCCGCCGGCTTTGTCGTACGCGGCTTGGGCTTGGTCGAGAAGCGCTTGCGCGCGGTCGAGATTCGCTTTGGCGGCGGCAATTTCATCGGGTAGCGGTCCTTTGGAGACGCGCGCGAAATTGGCTTGAGCGGCGGCGAGCGCGGCTTGGGCAGCAGCTTGTTGTTCTGGCGTCAACGGCGTTTGCGTTTGCTTCAAGCGCGTCTTGGCAAGATTCAACGCCGCTTCTGCCTGCGCGACTTGAAATTCGATGATCGTGGCATCGAGGGAAACCAGCGTATCGCCCTTTTTCACCTTGTCGCCTTCTTTGACCAAATACTCTTTAATGCGTCCGGGTGTTTGAAAAGCCAGCGCGGCTTGACTCGCAGAAAGAAAACTGCCGGTGACGCGCGCGCCGCCGGTACTGCCGTCGTTCGCATTCGAAATGGGTGTTGCAGTTGCCGCGCGCGCGGCAGCGGTTGGTTGCGCGGCGACGATGACCGCAGTGGGGACGGCAGGTTGCGCCTGGGCTTGGACCTGCGCGCAGCCTCCGAGCAAGACAAGGGAACTGACGAGTAGAGTCATCAAGCCCAAGCCGAGCCGGTTAAACTTGAAGACCACCTGAGGTTTGAACAGCATTTGGAAATTCCTCCATGATTGAGAGTGAGTGTGTGCGTTGCCAATTTTTGGGCAGCACAAAAAATCGGCGCTGCGCCGCGCCGTCGCGTGCGACGGTCTGTGCAGAAAGGTAGTGAACATTCGCCGCAACGTTCAGCGCCGTAACGTTCAGAGCTCAAGAATTCATTTGTCGCAAAACCGTAACCGTTTTCTCGAACAGGGCGAGCAATTGTTTGCGCTCGGCGGGGCTAAAGTGCGAGAGAAATTCATACATCCGCTCGCTAAAGAAATGATTCACCATTGCGTACAATTCTTTGCCGCTTGGGCTGAGGGTCACGCGTACGATGCGGCGGTCTTGCGGATCGGGCAAACGTTCGGCATAACCATGCTCGACCAGCGAATCCACCATGCGCGTCGCGGTGCTGAGCGGGACGTGGAGGGCTTCGCTGATTTCTCCCATCGTCAATGGTCGGACTTGCTGGGCGAAAACGTTGGCGAGACGCAGAAAGGGCAGATGATACCCGGGGCCGCGCAGCGTTTCGCTTTCCGCCGCGCCGAGCCGCGCTTTGGCGCGCACCAACGCGGCGGGCAGTGCGGATTGTAATTGCCCCTGCAAACCGAGCAGGTCTTGCCAAATGTGCTTCAGTTGCTCGACTTGGGCGAGCAAGATGTGGGAAGGTGCTTTTGTTTTCATTGCGATATATTTCCAGCGTGCAAATATTCTAGCACTGAAACTTTATTGGTCAAGTTCCAGGCACGGGTGCACGGGTGTTCAGCAGGGTGTTCCCAAAGCCGCGGCGGGGGGTGCTGGTCATTCTGAACAGAGTGAAGAATCTCTGGGTGGGACAAGGTAGAGATTCTTCACTCCGCCATGCTCCGTTCAGAATGACACCTTCTCCATTGGATGCGCCTTGACTGACCTGAATGTCCTCTTGCGCACATGCCCTACGCGGCGTAAAATACGCTACACTTGTCGCGCGCGGCGTCTGCCGCAGAACGCGGCAGATGCTTGTGCGCAGGCGCCCTCGTTGTCATGCCTTCGTTTATGCACGCGCACTGAATCTATTCCGAAAGAGAGCGCATGGCTGCAACTTTTGTTCCAACTGCCCCACCGCCTACCCTGGCTACCGACGCCGGGGGACTGAATTTTGCGCCGCCCCAATCCATTGCCGACACCGGACTACCCGCCAGCTTTATCCAGGACCTCGCCCTCAAGATTATTTATTTCGCGGGCGAAATTCAGGCGCATGCGGTTGCCGAAGAAATGCGCCTGCCGCACACCAACATCGTCGAAAATGCGTTGGCGTTTCTCGTCAAAGAAGAATTTTGCCAGATTACCGGCGCGACGGGCTATAGCGAACGCGCGTATCGTTACGTCGTCACCGGAAAGGGGAGCGCCAAGGCGCAAGAACTATTGGCGCGGAGTCAATATGCGGGACCTGCGCCGATTCCGCTCGCGGTGTATAACGAGGTCATGCGCCGCCAGGGCATTGGCACCATCGCCGTCGCCCAAAACACGATCCGCAATTCATTTAGCGACATTGTGATTTCGGACGCGATGCTGCGCCGGGTGGGCCCCGCCGTCAATTCGGCGCGTTCCATTTTTCTGTACGGTCCGCCCGGCAATGGCAAGACGACGATTGCCGAGCGCATGGCGCGCTTGTTGGGCGGCAGAGTTCATCTCCCGCACGCGGTCTATGCCGATGGGCAAATCATTCGCGTGTACGATCAGCTCAATCACAAAGCCCTCGAAGATAGCCAGCGCGGCGGCGTGACCGGTGAATTGGCGCGGCGTGACCAGCGTTGGGTGATTTGTCAACGCCCGTGCATCATCGTCGGCGGCGAACTCACGCTCGAAACGCTCGACCTCATTTTTGATCCGGTCTCGAAAACATACGAAGCGCCATTCCAGATGAAAGCCAATGGCGGCATGTTCTTGATTGACGATTTCGGACGCCAGCAGATGCGCCCGCAAGAATTGTTGAATCGCTGGATCGTGCCGCTCGAAAAGCGCTATGACTTTCTCACGCTGCAAACGGGCAAAAAGATTGAAATTCCCTTTGACGTGCTCATCGTATTTTCGACGAACCTCGAACCGCGCGATTTGGTGGACGAAGCGTTCCTGCGGCGCATTCGCTACAAGATCAATATCCCGAATCCGTCGTGGGACGATTTTCGCGCCATCTTTCAACTCAATTGCAGTCAGCGCCGCATCGTATACGATGAAGAAATGTTCAAATATCTCGTGCTCGAGCACTATGTCAAAGTCAAACGCGAACCCAAATCGGTGCACCCGCGCGATTTGCTCGACCAGATGATTGACATTGCGCGCTATTTGCAAAAAGAGCCGCGTCTCGAAAAAGAATTGATTGACGCGGCAGTGGACGCTTATTTTGTAAAGCTGTATTGATGTGCTTGCTCCTGATTTTTTACATCCTCTCCTGCGCCGCCAGCTGGACCAGTATTTTAGCGGCAATGATCCGTTTCCCCCCGGCTGGGAGCCATTCCTGCGCGCGGTGAATGAAGCGTACATCCAAGCGGACTTGAACCGTGAGGGTGTGGCACAATCGCTGACGCGCCCTGCGCAAGAATTGGCGACCGCAAGTCAGCGCGCGGCGTACACGTTGCAGCAAAATTTGCGCGAGACCATGCTCGTGAATCGCGTGCTGGCTGCGGTTTCGACGATGCGGAATGTCAATGCGGTTCTGCAAAGAATCATGGTCGAAATTGCAGAGGCGCTCGCCCTGCCCCAGGGCGGCATCGGAATCCTGAATGACGCTCAGGATCGTCTCACCATCGTCGCGGCACATCAACCGCCGGGCAAACCCAGCGCGCTCGGGATGCTTATCCCGGTCGAATATAATTTGGCGACACAACGTGTTTTGTACGAGCGCAAACCGTTTGCCATTGCCGATGCGCGACAGGATGAACAGCTCGGTTTCGTGCGCCAAGTGATGCTGGCGCGCGGCGTGACTTCGATGCTCCTCGTTCCACTGGTTGTGCGTGACCGCGTGATTGGGACGCTCGGGTTGGATTCGTACGTCCCGCACGAATTTACGCCGGCAGAGATTTCGTTAGTGCAAAATGTCGCCACGGCCGTCGGACAGGCGCTGGATAACGCGCAGCTGTACGGCGATTTGGAACAAGAACGCGCCTATCTCTTGCTCGCCAATCATATCGGGCGGAGCTTGGCAGCGCAAATGAGTTTTAACGGCGTGTGGGAGGCGGCTTTGATGCTTGCCCCGCGCCTTGACGCCGAGTTCGGGTATGTGCTCGTTTTGGAAAATGACGAACCGATTTCCTTCAAGAGTAATTTCCCGCTGCGCGCCGATTGGGACGACGCACAGCGGCTCGATCTCGCGAAACGGCTGCTGGCGCAAGGCGTCGAGCAGTGGGCGCTGCAAACGCGCGAAACGGCAGTGGTGTTTGATACGCACAGCGACCCGCGCTGGTACGTGTGTCCATCTCCCGCCAAGCCGCGTTTCAACTCGAGCTCGCGCCCGGGCTGCCGTTCATTTCCGCCGATGTGACGCAGCTGCGTCAAGTAATCATGAATCTGATTACGAACGCGTCGGACGCGCTCGGCGAACACGTCGGGACGATTACCGTCAGCACCGGGGCGATGCAAGTAGACCGGCTCGAACTGGCGCGCATTCAACCGCTGGAGGATCTGCCGGCCGGGGAATATGTTTTTGTGGAAGTCGCGGATACGGGCTGCGGCATGGACGCGGAAACGCGCGCGCGGATCTTTGAACCGTTCTTTACGACCAAGTTCACGGGGCGTGGTTTGGGGTTGGCGGCAGTGCAAGGCATTATGCGCGGGCATCACGGCGCGATTCAATTCACGAGCGCGCCCAATCAAGGCACGACTTTTCGCCTGCTCTTTCCGCCGCTCGTCATTACCTCCGAAACCGCGCCCGCGGTGGTGCAGCTGGAGCTCAAGGATCACGGCAAAATTTTGATCGTGGACGACGAAGCGACGGTGCGCCAAATTTCTGTCGAGGTCTTGCAGTATTTCGGATACGAGACAGCATCGGCGGAGAGCGGCGCGCGTGCGGTCGAACTGGCGGCGGCGTACCCGCCGTTCGATTGCGTCCTGCTCGATTTGACGATGCCGGGTTTGAGCAGTGAAGAGACGCTGCGCGCGCTGCGTCGGTTGGATGCGACCATCGGCGTGGTTTTGATGACCGGCTATAGCGAACAAGATGCCGCGCAGCGTTTTGGCAATATCCCGCTCAATGGTTTTTTGCAAAAGCCGTTTACCCCGTACGAGCTGCGCCGCCACATTCAAACCGCGCTCACCCAAATTCAGGCGCAGCGTCGGCTCTCTGCCACTGCCTTTTGATATTTGAAGTCATCACCAGATACTCCCCCATTGAATGTTGTATAATGACGCGCAGCCCTCGCCATGAAAATTTTTTCCGACGACGGCGCGCTCGGAGCTCCACTGATTTCCGCCGCCCCGCGCCGCTTGCTGTGGCGCTTTACGCTCATCTATGGTCCGCTGCTCGGTTTTGGTTTGGGGTTGGGTTTGGCAGCGGTGAGCGGTGACGCCGCCTTTGTCCTCAAGGAAATTTTGCTGGGCGCGCTTGCCGGAGCACTCGCCCCATTCTTTGTGCCGCTCGCGCTGCGCCTCGTTCCTCAAACGCAAGGCGCGGATCACGACCTGCGTCGTTACGTGATGTATTTCACGGCGGGCGCGTTCGCCGGCGCGGGAGTGTGGCTTGCCAATCAGTTATTTCCACTGCATCGTCCCTGGACGGACCCGCTGAATTTGTGGTATATCATTGGCGTGGCGGGCTTGATGCCGTTTATTGGATTTGCGGCGGACGCATTGCACGCGCAGCGGCTGGCCAAAGAACGCGAGCGCGCCGAAAAAGAACGTACCCGCGTCATTTTTGGACAATACGTCAGCGAATCCATCGCGCAGCGCATTCTCGACGCGTCGGGCGGCGCACTGCTGCAAAGCGAAACGCGCACGGCGACCGTTTTGATTTCCGACATTCGCGGGTTCACGCGCATGATCCAGGATCTCGGCGCGGAACAAGTGGTGCGGACGCTGAATGATTATTTCACGCGCATGATTGACGTGATCGCGCAGTACGACGGCACGGTCAATAAATTTATCGGCGACGCGATCGTGGTCTTGTACAATGCGCCCGTGAGCCAGCCCGACGCGAACGCACGCGCGCTGCAAACCGCGCGTGCGATGCAAGCCGCCGTCGCCGCGATGAATACGCAGCGCGCCGCGCAGAGTTTGGCGCCGCTCCATATTGGCATCGCGATTGACGCGGGCGAGGTGGTCTGCGGCAACGTCGGTTCGCCGAAACGGCTCGAATACACCGCCATTGGCGCGCCGGTCAACACGGCGTATCATTTGGCGAGTCTCGCGCCCGCGGATTCGATTTATCTTACCGAAAATGTGTATCAAGCATTGAATGGTTCCGCTGCCGCGACGCTCGCGCTCCAAATGGAGCTTAAAGGCGGCACCGGCAAACTGAATGTTTATAAATTGGATGTGTAATCGTAGTAACGTGCGATGCACTTCATCGCCTTAGGATTCGTCCAACAATAACTTGAGCAGTTTGCCATTAAAGTGCCCCAAGAATCGCCATTGTAAACGATTTCATGCCGGCTTTTTGTGGAAAAGTGCTCAACTTATTTATGGACGAGTCCTTATTCGTTCTGCTTGCGCGGGTCCAGCACGAACGATTGAAATCGTTACTACACTGAACCAATGAAAATCGCAATCACCGGCAGTGACGGACAACTCGGACGCGCCTTGACGCGCGTATTGGAAACACAGCACCAAGTGATTGCTCTCCCGCGCCCCGAATTTGATATTACGGACCGCGCCAACATCGCGCGTTTGGCAGAGCTCGCGCCGGAGGTTGTAATTCAGTGCGCGGCAATGACGGATGTGGACGGCGCGGCGCGCGATCCCGTTGCCGCTTTTCGTGTCAACGCGTTCGGCGCACAAAATGTCGCGCTGGCGTGTCAGCGCTGCGACGCCGCGCTGGTATATATCAGCACGAACGAAGTCTTTGACGGCAACAAACCAACGCCGTATCTCGAATTCGACGCGCCGAATCCCGTCAACGCGTACGGCAAATCCAAACTCGCGGGCGAATGGTACGTGCAGCATTTGCTCGAAAAATTTTATGTCGTGCGCACTGCGTGGTTATATGGCAAGGGGGGGGGAAAATTCCCCGACAAAATTTTGGAATTGGCAGCGCGGCAGCCCGTCCTCGATGTCGTGCGCGATGAAATCGGTTCGCCGACGTACGTCCCGGATTTGGCGGACGCGCTCGCGCAGCTGGTCTTGACGGAACAGTACGGCGTCTATCATCTCGTCAACGCCGGTTCGTGTTCGCGTTACGAATGGGCGGTCGAAATTTTGCGGATGGCGGACATGCCGCGTCCCGTGAAACCGATCACCCGCGCCGAATACAGCCGCGCGTCGACGCCCCCCCCCAACGGCGCGCTCGAAAATTTTGCGGCGGCGACGGTTCTAAATATCCAACTACGTTCGTGGCAAGCCGCGCTCGCCGCGTATTTTAGGGAATAGACAGGATTAACAGGATTGGGCGAAAAATCCTGTTAATCCTGTTAATCCTGTCGAAAATCTCATTTCGCGTAAAATCTGGAAGACATGTATCCCACAGTTCAAACACTTGACGTTCACTTTGATAACAAGCCCGGCATCATCGGCGTCTATTGCATCGAGCATCGCGACGGCATCGTCCTGGTGGATTGCGGCCCCGGCTCGACGCTGCCCGTTTTGTTGGACGCGCTGCGCGCGCACGACCTTACGGCGCAGGATGTGACCGATGTTTTGCTCACGCATATTCATCTCGACCACGCGGGCGCGGCGGGGTGGTGGGCGCAGCAAGGCGCGCGCATTCACGTGCACCCCGTCGGCGCGCCGCATTTGCTCAATCCCGAAAAATTATTGGCGAGCGCGCAGCGGATTTACGGCGCGGACATGCAGCGCCTGTGGGGCTCTTTTTTGCCCGTGCCCGCCGACAAGTTGATTGAGCATCACGACGACGATGCGATTGAAATTGGTGGGCGCACATTCGTGGCGCTGGACACGCCAGGTCATGCCGAGCATCATTTTGCCTATTTGTTCGAGGACGTGTGTTTTTCGGGCGATGTGGGCGGCGTGCGCGTCGGCGGGTTGACGCACGTGCGTCCGCCGACACCCCCGCCGGAAATTCATTTCGAAAAATGGCGCGCGAGCATTGCGCGGTTACGGCAAGCCGCGTTTCAAATCATCGCGCCCACGCACTTTGGTTTGCACGCGGACAAAACGCGCCATCTCGACGCGCTCGCGTCCAATCTAGGCGCGATTGAAAATTGGATGGTCCAAGAAATGCGCGACCCGCCGACGCCCGAAGTGTTTCGCGCACACTTTGCCGCTTTGATGGCTGAGCTCGCTCGCGCGGACGGATACAGTTTGAGCGAGGTCAGCGTCTATGGCGATGCGGCGGGCACGGACATGTCCGCCGACGGCGTATATCGCTACTGGAAAAAATTTCGCGCGGCGTGATGGCGCTATGATTACATCGCCACAAACCTCGAACCCAGATTTTGCCCAAATTCTGAACATCGTTCAGTGTTGAAGACAAGTTGTTGACCGAAGGACATCGCCAGTCACACAAAACATTGGCACGTCCTCGCTAATGGTATCAAGCATACGACTCTTCCGATGATTTGTAGCCCAATTTGGGCAAAATCTAGGTCGAAGGTCTTGATGTGTGACCTCACCAGAAGCTAGTGATAGCGCGCCATCACGATTTCGTGTACAATACCGCCCTGAAGAAGGATGGAGGGAATACGATGAGCCAGAACGGAAAGAAATCATCCACCAGTGTGCGAATGCGAGCGAGAGGCGCGCTGGCTCGCAAAAGCCGAGTTTCCACGATAAAGAGCAAGCGATTGATGCTGGGACGCTACATCGTCGCAGACCCCAAGATTTGTCACGGCAAACCAACCATTCGCGGTACGCGCATTATGGTTTCCCAAGTGTTGGCCCAAGTGGCGCTAGGGATGGATTGGGTAAGCATCAGTGAGAGATGGGGCGGAAGCATTCCAAAAGAAGCAATCGCCGAAGCAGTACGCTTATCAAGTCAAGCGTTCCTCGAACACGCGCCCAAGTACGTTGTCGAGCCAATCCCAGCATGAACATTCTGGATGAACACATTCCCGAAGAACAGCGCGAACGTTTGAAGAGTTGAAATATTCCAATTCATCATATCGGCTACGACACAAGTCGTAAAGGGATTCAAGACGAAGCGATCATTCCATTGCTCCATCGGCTCCGTCATCCAACATTCTTTACGCTCGATTTTGGTTTTCATCAGCGCGAGCTATGCCACTGAGCGTTCGCCCTTTCCCCCCCCCTTTAGCACGCGTTTCAGTGATCATTCCGAATTGGAACGGCGCACATTTGCTGCCGACGTGCTTGCGCGCGCTGGAAAAACAGACGTTTCACGATTTTGAAATCGTCGTCGTGGACAATGCTTCGCGCGACGATTCACGCGCCTTGCTCGCGCGCGATTTTCCCGCCGTGCGCGTGTTGCCGCTCGACGTGAATCGTTTTTTCGCGGGCGCGGTCAATCACGGCATTCGCGCCACACAAAGCGAAATCGTCGTGTTGTTGAATAACGACACGGAAGCGGAAGCGACGTGGCTGCAAGAATTATTGCGCGCGTTCGACGCGCAGCCGCGCGCCGGAATGGCAGCGACAAAACTGCGGCTCTTTGACGCGCGCGAAAAATTGCACAGCGCGGGCGATTTTTATCGCGTGGACGGAGTGCCCGGCAATCGCGGGGTCTGGCAAGTGGACGCGGGACAGTACGACGATCCGCATTTGCCCCCCCCCCTGTTCGGCGTGTGCGGCGGCGCGTGCGCGTATCGCCGCGCGATGCTGGACGAAATCGGTCTGTTCGACGAGGATTTGGAATTTAACTGCGAGGACGTGGACCTGAATTGGCGCGCGCGTTTGGCGGGCTACGCCTGCGCCTTTGCGCCGCGCGCGATTGTCTATCATCAGGTCAGCGCGTCGGGCGGCGGCAAGTTTGCGAGTTTTTACGTCGGGCGCAATTTCATTGCCGTGCTGGCGAGAAATTATCCCGGCGGTTTATGGAAAAAATATTGGCGCGCGATTCTCAGCGCGCAGTGGGCGATCACGCGCGACGCGCTCAAGGCATGGCGGGGTGAAGCCGCGCGCGCGCGTTTGCGCGGGCAGCTCGCGGGGATTTTGTCGTTGCCGCGCGCGTTGAGAAAACGACGCGCTGTACAGGCGCTCAAACGCGTTGACGATGAGGAGATTGAAAAACTATTGGCGTGCTGAGGTCTGCGCTCTATCGTGCACGTTTGCGCCAACAGCTGTTGGTACTATCCACCAAAATCTTTTGCACAAAAAGCAAAAATTTTTCCACCGCCAATCTACGCGAATCTTTTTTACTATTCGCGCAGATTCGCGGAGATTCGCGGTTTCTTGTTTGGTTTCGGCCCGTCCGAGTTAAGGCGTAACAAATTCGAGATAATTTTCCGGCGTAATGATGCGGTACTCGGCTTGCGGGTAAGCTGCCGTCCACGCTTTGGGCGCGACGGCGTTTTTGGCAGGAGACCACTTGCACTCGTAGCCAAACAAATTCCCCTCGCGCTCTTCGACCAAATCAATTTCCTGCCGGTCATACGTTCGCCAAAAATAAAAATTCGCATACAACGGCGCGTAGGTGCGAAGTTTTAACCGTTCGAGCACCACGAAATTTTCCCACAGCGCGCCGGTGTCGTTGCGCTGCGCAGGTTCGTTAAATTGCGCAATCAAGGCGTTGCGAATACCGGTATCCACAAAATAGTATTTCGCTTTGTTGGTGATTTCATTTCGCAAGTTGCGACTGAATCCGCCGACGCGCAGAATCACGAACGTTTTTTCCAACAAATCCAAATAGCGCTGCACCGTCTTGGTATCCACCCCCAACTGGGTGGCCAATTCATTCAGCGAGACCTCACCGCCAAGTTGGAATGCCAACAGACGCAGCAGGTCCAACAATGTGCGCGAAGATTTCACGCGGTCAAACGCCAAAATATCTTTGAGCAAATACGAGTTGGCGATTTCAGTGGTGATTTCGATTTTTTCGTTGCGGCGCGTTGCGGCGATGACTTCGGGATACGTTCCATAAACTAGAAATTCCGCGAGCCGTTCGCGCAATTCGTGGCGGTTGAAATGGGGTTGTGAGGTCGGGTAGAGCAATTCGGCTTGCGCAATCGGGTAAAGCGTCAACGTGCGTTTGCGCCCGGTCAATGGTTCTCCCACTTGCCCAGCCAAGTCGAATGACGACGAACCGCTGGCGACGATTGCGAGCTGCGGCGCTTGGTCTACCAGAATCTTGAGCGCCTTGCCAATGTTGGGAATCCCCTGCGCTTCGTCAATGACCAGCAGTTCATACCCCTCCGCATAACCGAGCACCTGCGCAAAATCCAGCAAACCCAGGACTTGTTGCGTTCGGATGTTATCGCCCGAATCCAGCTTGTATTTCAATTTGGTCTCGCGGAGGAAATTCTGCAGCAATGTGGTTTTCCCGACGCGCCGCGCACCATAAAGCACAAGCACTTTGCCGGGATGCACGTGAGCGCCGAGGGGTTCGTAGGCGCGGGTAATCATGGCAAAATTATACCTGCAACTCCACAAATTTCCCAAATTTTATGGAGTTGTGTTCCATGAATTTGGAGAATGCGCGCCGTATAAAATGGCTTGATTCCGATTCTCCAAGTGCAATTTATCGAGGATATGCTGCACGTGTGTGCGCACCGTGCTTTCACTCAACTGGAGTTGTTCCGCAATTTGCTTGTTCGACGCGCCTTGCCCGATGAGTTGGAGCACGTCGCGCTCGCGGTCGGTGAGTAGTTCGACATCGGCTTGCGCCGTGTTCTTGTTTGCGCGTGACAGGTGCGCCAGTTTATTTGCCACGTGAGCCGGAAAGAACGCGTTGCCGCGACTCACTTGACGAATTGCATGCAAAATTTCCGTGCGCGGCGAATCTTTGACGAGATAGCCGAGCGCGCCCGCTTCCAACGCGGCGGCGAGCATGGCATCGTCCTGTGAGCTCGTCAGCGCGAGCACGTGCGCATCCGGCTGCGTGTGGTGAATCTGCATCATCGCTTGTACGCCGCCGCACGTGGGCATGAACAAATCCATCACGGTCACATCCGGCTGTAATTCCTGCACCTGCGCGACGGCCGCGTTTCCATCGGCCGCTTCGCCGACCACCTGCATGTCGGGTTCGTCGTCAATCGCCGCCGTCAATGCTTCGCGCATCAACGGATGATCGTCCACCACTAATACGCGAATTCTGGGTTGCTTGCTCATGCCGCCTCCTCTGAAAACGTGACGGGTGACGGGGCAACCCAGCCGCGTCATTTGTCATCATTCGCCATTTGTCCGATCCTCTACGCGCACCTGTACGCGCGTGCCTTGTGCGGGCGCAGAAGTCACCGTCAGTGTTCCCCCGATGCGTTCCGCGCGCTCGCGCATACTCGTCAAACCCATCCCACCCGAAAGATTGGACGCGCCGTTCATACCGCGCCCATTGTCCGAAATTTCAAGCGCCACGCCGCGCGGCAATTTGCACAGCCGCACCGCAACACGCGTCGCTTGCGCGTGCTTGAGCGAATTGTTGAGCGCTTCCATCGCGATGGCATGCAAATTGATGTTCCATTCGGGTGCAAGCGCGCCCAAGTCGTCGGCGCAAAATTCGGTTTCGATGCCGGCGCGCCGTTCCACTGCCTCCAAACGCAATGGCAAAGTTTCGGTCAATTTGATTTGGTCGGGTCCGGCGAGCCGCAGTTCGTACAACAGCAACCGCATCTCTTTGAGTGACTGCCGCGCGCTTTGGGTCAATTGCGCGAGCGATTCTTCCAGACGTTCCAGTTTGCCTTGACGCAAACGATTCGTCGCTACATCTGCCGCCAGCACCAAACTATGCAGCGATTGCGTGACCGAGTCGTGCAAATCGCGCGCGAGGCGGCGGCGTTCCTGCCGCGCCGCGCTGGCTTCGGCGCGTTCGCGCAAGCGCGCGTTCTCGATCAGAATCGCGAGCTGGTCTGCCATCGCGCTGAACAACGCAATATCCTGTACCGCCAAGCTCGGCGTCGTGCGCCAAAATACGAGCAGCGCGCCGATGGGCGTTTCGCGCAAATACGCGGGCGCGCTCAACGACGCGGACATTTCCTCCAAATACAACGCGGCAGGAATCTCCGCTTCGCGCGCCAAGTGCAACACGGTGCGCGGCACGCGGTCTTGCAGCAGCCACGCGACCGGCAATTGGGTCAGCTGCATCTGCTGCGCGTCCGACAAACCGCGCGGCGCGGCAACGCTCAAGGTTTGCGCGTCGGCGTCGTACGCCATCACCGCGCCCGCGTCCGCGCGCATCACATTCAACACCAACGCGAGCGCCTGCGCCTGTATCTCTGGAATCGCCAGCCCTTGCCCGCCAAACAAAATCGCGTCATACAACGCGGCGAGCTTGTGACTCTGGTCGGTGACGCGCCGCGCCAAAGATTCTTCCATCGCGCGCAGTGACGTTTCGACGCGCTGCCGTTCCGCGATTTCCTGGTGCAAGTGTTCGATAGTCTGTTGGAGTTCTTGCGTGCGCGCCAGCACCTTGTTTTCCAGCTGCGCGTTCATTTCCGCCAACGCGTCGCGCAGGCGTCGGTGCTCGGTAATGTCGTGCAGCGCAAGGATATGTCCGATGGCTTGTCCGCGATAATCGCGCAAGGGCAAGACGCGCAAGTCCACATAACGCGTTTGCAGCTCGTCCAGCGCGAGTTCGGTCTGCATCCCATTGTGCGCGCACGCCCGCGCGAGGTGCGGCGCATATTGCGCCAGCGGTTGTCCAATGGCGGACGTGCTTGCGTCGAGCAGCTGTTGCGCGGCGCGATTCAGCTCCACCAAACGTCCCTGCGCGTCAATGACCAGCACGCCGTCTTGCAGCGTTTCCAAGATGACCGATTGCGCCACGGGCACCAAATCGAGCAGCGTACGACGCGTAACTGCAAGCGCCATCACGATGCCCGAAGCGGCAATCGCAATCGGCGTCAGCGACATGCCTGTCGGCGTGACTAAACCGAACGCCGTGCCAAAATCCGAAACCAGCGGCAGCGCCAGTGCGCCCAAAAGCCACACCAATTGACGACGGTAGATCGCGGGCGCGTACAACAAATTGCGCAGCAGCAAAAACACGCTGACGCCGATGAGGGCATAGGTGTATGGATAATAGATGGCAAACCACACTCCTGTGGTGTACTCTAACGCGCCCGCGTGTTCCGATTCGACGACGACGTTAGAATACAACCAGCCGTGCCACGCATTGGTGAGGGACAAAGACAACGCTAACGCGGGGACGAGCCAGAGCAGGAGCAAACGGCGCGGCGTGAGGCGTGAACTGTAGCCGCAAATATCCAGCACCAGCATCAAGAAAAAAGTGATAAAGGTAAAAAAGCCAAAATCGGATAGATGAAAGCCCAACAGTTTCGCGAAAGCCGAGGGCGCGGCAAGCATGAGCGTGTTGCCAAACGCCCACGACGCGTTCGCCAGCATCAAACCGATGAGCGGCAATGCGCCGCGCGCTTGGCGATGCAGCAGTGCAATCAACGCAACGATGAGCGAAACCAAACCCGCCGCGCCAAATAAAAACGCGTACGGGGCAATTTCATTTATGCCGGTCACACTTGGCAAGAGTATAAAGCTCACCCCGTTATCCTACGCCTGCTGCGCGCGCACCGCAAGCGTACTTTTCACCCACCCAAATTTTTCGACGCCGCGCCGAAAATCCTATAGACAAAACGTCTAGAAAAAAATCGTCGCCGCGCTGACGACAAACCAATGCGCGCGTGATATGTTGGAGAGCGAATGTTGAACGAATGAATTTGTTACTTGTGTTAAAGCGCAGTTGGACTGCGCGTTGGCTGACGGCAGTGGCAATGAAGTGCATTGCAGCAATGCGCGCCGATGCAGTTCATCGGATGCATTGCCACTGCCTTAAAACAGGAACGCGCCGAAAACAAAAGAATTCGTTACTACGAGGTGATGATTATGAAACGCGTTTGTCTGTTGAGCGGTTTGATCGTGATTCTCTTGTTTGCCGCCGGCTGCAGTTTGTTTGAACGCGCGACCCCAACCCCGGCACCCTTGAATCCGCTTGAGACCGCGGTCGCCAGAACTTTGACGGCGATTGCACCGCCCACGTCAGCGCGAACGCCGGCAGTAACCTCCGCGCCAAGCACGCCTGTCGCCTCTCGTGTTCCGACCGAAAGCATTGTGCCGCTGGCGTTTTTTGAATCCCCGCAAGCCAACGCGCAATTTGCGCCGGGAGAAACAGTGAATGTCGGCGTCACGGCGTTGGATAACGCGGGCATCGCGCGTGTGGAATTTTACGCGGACAATCAACTCGTGCAGAGCGCCAAACCGCAGCTGCCCGCGCCGACCGTACGCGTGATGTTTGCGTGGAAATCCACCGCCGTTGGGAATCACATTCTCGCGGCGATTGCGTACGACACCTCAAACCAGCCCAGCGCGCCTGCCACATTGACCATCAGTATCCAAGCTGGCGCACCCACGCCCGTTGTGCAAATTCTCGCGCCTGCGAGTCCGCAAACCTTGCAAGCCGGTGTGCAACTCCCGATACGCGTTGTCGCCGATGCGCCGCAAGGCATCACGCAAGTGCAAATGTACGTGGACGACCAACCGTACAGTCAGACGGGCGTCGAAAAAGCGCACGCGCCGTTCCCCGCGACATTTGTATTTGTTTCACGCACGCCGGGCATACACACCCTTTCGTTCCGCGCGGCGGACGGACAACAACGCGTCGGCGTATCGAACCCGCTCAGCGTCAACGTGGTGGATTCGCACACGCCGGTGGTGAACGTTTCGTACAGCGCGGGCGCGATTTTGCGCGGCGCGAATTTGGCGCTCACCATTCTCGCGGCGGACACGAGCGGCATCGCGTCAGTACAAGTGTGGGCGGACAATGCCGTGTACGACACCTACATCGTGCCGAATCCAAGATTGCAAACGTCCATCACCCTCCAGCGCCATTGGACCTCGAACGTCGTCGGCAATCATACACTGTTCGTGCGCGTGACCGACGCGTTGAATCAAACCGTCACTTCGCCCGCGACGACGATCATCGTCCTCGCGCCGAATCAACCGACGCCCACGTTTACGCGCGTGCCGCCGACGTTTACGCCGCGCCCTCCGACCAAAACGCCGCTGCCGCAGCCGGGTCCTTCGATTCAAGTCATTTCGCCAATGTTGGGCTGCTCTGTGGAATTGCCTGATGCGCTGCACGTCACGATTCAATTCAACAGCGCGGTCGGTTTGCGCCAATTGACCACGTTCGCACAGTACGAGGGTGTGATGGCGCAGGTGATTGATGTGGTGGATGCAAATGGGCGGAGCGAATATGTATTGAATCGCGATTGGGTTCCGACAGCGAGCGGCGTCGTCGAAATTTTTGCAACCGCAGTGGACGGGAATGGACAGCGCGCTGAATCGGTGCACACGAGCTGCGCGGTACATTCGCCCGTGCCACCGACGGACGTGCCGCCAACCGATGTGCCGCCCACCGCGCTGCCTTCTGCACCCAGCGCGTCTATCATTTCGCCCGCGCTCGGTTGTCGCATCGAGCAAAATGATTCGCTGCACGTCCTTGCCGAATTTCAAGGCGACGCTGGTCTGAGTTCGGTCCAGGTGTTTGCCCAGTACAGCGGTGTGATGGCACAGCCAATTTTCACGGACGACGCCGGGGGACAATACACATATCGCGCGGAATTTGATTGGCAAGCGGCAGGGCAAGGCACGGTAGAAATTTTTGCGACCGTCCAAGATTTGGCGGGGCAACGCGCCACTTCGTTACGTGCGGCATGTGAAATTGAGGAACCTGCACCGCCGACGATCGCGCCCATGCCGACGGACGAACCGCCACCGACGTACGCACCTCCGCCGACCGAAGAACCGCCGCCGACATTCGCGCCGCCGCCGACGGACGAGCCACCGCCGACATTCGCGCCGGAGCCAACCGACGAGCCGATTCAGCCGACCGATGAACCTCCGCCGGGCACGTAGGGGCGACGGCTTGTCCTCGCCCAATACGGTGGGGCAACCACAAGGGATGGGGCAACCACAAGGGATGGGGCAACCACAAGGGATGGGGCAACCACAAGGGATGGGGCAACCACAAGGGATGGGGCAACCACAAGGGATTGCCCCTACCATGGGAACTCGAATGGTAAATTCCAACAACACTCTGGTGCGTACTGTGATTGCGGCGCGGCCCGGCTTGATGCGTGATTCATTGCAATCGCTCTTGCGCGCGATTCCGCACGTGCAGGTGGTCGCGCTGACCGATGCCCTGGAAACGGTTCAAGCTTTGGTCAACGAACAGCGCGTGGATTTTGTTGTGCTCGACGCCGACCTTGACGAAACGCGCGTGGCGGAATTGGCGCGTCAATTCAAGCGCGAGCACTTGCGCCTGCTTTGTCTCGTGCTGGCAGCGACGTCGGAACAAGAGCACGCGCTGCAAGCGCAAGGCGCGGAGGTCGTCGTCAAAAACTATCTGGACGAAAAACTGATTCGCACGTGGCTGAGCACCGGATCGTTTTCCCATCGCTTTGCCATGTAATGCTCAGACTAAATTGGTGTCACCGAATCTTGAACGAATAAACGAATGGAACACGCGTCAATTCGTTTATTCGTGCGATGAAGGCGATGTGCGATGTAGGCGATGGGAATACATCGCACATCGCCTTCATCGCACATCGCCAGATTCGTTGACACTGAGTTCGCCAGCAGAGTCATTCCATTCGATGGAAAGGAAAAACAACATGCGTACGTCACGTTTGTTTTCTATCGTTTTCGGTTTGGTCATCTCCGTGGGACTCGCACTGCCATTTGCATTGCCGCCCGCGAGTGTTGCCGCTGCCGGCGGCTGTCGCGGCGCACCACAGCTGAATGGTTTTTGGGCAGACCCGCCGACGATTCAATATGGCGAAAGTACGACCCTACGCTGGGGACTGGTTGCCAATGCCGACGCTGCCGTGCTCGTGACGCCGTACGGTAATGCAGGGGTGGCGACACCGGGCGAGCAAAATGTTCGCCCGAACGATACGACCACCTACACTTTGCAAGCATGGTGCAAAGGACATCAGGTGCAAGCGCAGGTTGTCGTCAACGTGGTGCGTGTGGGACCCTTGCCCCCGCCGCCGCCGCCCTCTGAACCGAGTCGCATCGAAAGCGTCAAGGTGGAAAAAGAAGCCATGCGCTCGTGGAAAGTGATGGTGCGTTACTATTGGAACGGCGAAGGCAATCGGACGCGCATCGTCGTCGTCGGCGTGCGCGGCAATACGCCGGTTACCGATCAAGCGGAAGCAAAAATCCTGCCCAACTTTGTAAGTACGTGATTGTGCATTTGGGCGCGGATCCAAAACCGCAAAAGGTCATTGCGTGCATTCAAGACTACAACGGGCATGATTATTCATGTGATGAAGGACATGTGCCATAAGTGTTCGCTCGAACGTGTAAAGGATTCACGATGACACGCTTCCGCAGACGATTGCCCTTGCTGCAATGGAGTTGTCTCGCCAGTGCGCTTGTGTTTGTGGTTCTGGGATGCGCAGCCATAAAGCCGCCCACTTCTGCACCAACTCGCGCGGCATTCGCCGTGACTACCGCCAAACCCGTTGTGTCCGCCGCCACAACCGTCACGCCGATATACGCTGCATCCGATACGGCAGTGCCAACGCCGTCGCGCGACACGCCGGGAAAATGGCACAGTCACGCCGACGATCCCAATTCCCGCAAGCGCATCGGAAACAGCGGAACTTTTGAGCACACAGGATGACGAACCGGCGGAGAAAATCATCGCGGCGTATTTCGGCATCTTTGACGAGGGTTATGAGCAAACCATGTCCATTGCGGACGACATTCCGTGGCAAAAAATCAATCGGCTGTATATTGCCTTTGCGACGATTCGAGACGGCGAGTTGACAAATATAGCCGTCAATGGCTCGACACAAGAAGCAGAGGATCGCATTAACAACATTGTCCAGCTGTACCGCGCAGGCAACGCGGCGGGTGAAATTTTTATCACCTCCAACTATGGCGATAAAGATGTGGATGAGGAATATCTGCAAGCCGCTGCCAACCCACAGCATTTTGCCGACAGCGTGCGCGCCTATCTCGAACAACACGATCTGGACGGGTATGACATGGACTGGGAAAGCCATGACATCAATGACTATGCAGATGCGCTGCTCAACGCTTGTTCCGACACGTTTCGCCAAGCAGGTCCGAATTCGCGCGGGAAATCATTCCAAATCACGCACACGATTTGGCCCGGCGTGCATACGACGGAAACGGTGGCGCGTTTGAACGATGTTGTAGATAGCATCAACTTGATGACGTACAATAGTGGGCTGGATGATTTGGAAACCTACGCCGTCGAATACAACGACGCCGGGTTTCCTTATGCGAAAATGATTGTCGGTGTGGAAAGTGAATTTGGGATGGAAGGCAACGTGGATGCCGACATGCGCGCGTCGGTGGCGGCTAAAGCCGATTTTGTAAAAAAGAATGGACTGGCGGGCATCTATACCTGGCGCCTCGATAATGACACGCGCAGGATCGATGAAAACACCCCGGGCGGCCCGCCCAGTTTTTTGGTCGCCGGTTGGGTGTATGACGAAATGTCACAATGAGCGCGCCATGCACGCGGGCTGAATAAATTCGCGGCGCACGCGTCACGTCCAAAGCGTGACGCGGCGCGCCGCAGATCGAAAGCGGAAAAATTTATGCAAAACAAAAAATGGATTCTCGGTTTGGTCGTCGTCTTGACGATTGGAGTATTTGCCGCCCGGGTGGCCATGGCTGCGCCGCGCACGCAAACCACGTCAATCAACAACGCGTACCCGCTGGCGAAAGGCGTTACGTGGAAGTACGAAGCAAAAGTGAAATACGACGCGAACGGCAAGACGCTGGAAAAAACATTGCCGTGGACGGTAACGGTAAAAGATGTCATCGAGCGCGGCAGCGTGCGCGTGTACGTAATGAGCGGCGCGCTCGGCGATCTCGCGTTTTATAGCGAAGGCAAAAAGCCCGGCGATTATTTGCTGGTCGAGATTGCGCCAAATCGTTTTTACACCGCGCGCATGGACGATTTGAAAAAATTCCAAGACCCCGATGATATTCTCGCGGGCGTCGTGAGCGATGAAAACGTCGTGCTTGATTTGCCGCTCGTGACCGACAAACGTTTTTGCGCGGCGGACTATATCACGCGCAGCGACGGCGCGTATTGCTGGATCGTCGGCGACGAAACGATTGCGAACCTGCAAGCCAAAGGCGTCCCCGCCAACGCGCAGGTGGCGTACCCGTTGACGTATCAGACGAACGCGGACCGCACGACAATTCAATTCGTCGCGGGACTCGGCATCGCGGAATATCATTACGAACATTTTGGAACGCCCGCGCAGGTGGATGCGAAATTGACCGAATACATCGCGGGCGCGCCAGCCGCCGCGTCAACGGCATCGGGAAAATGTGAACTCGTCGTGACCAAGGACGTCACCGCGTACACGCGTCCGAGTTTGCAAGCCGACAAGTTCGCGGATTTGCAAGTAGGTGACACGCTCGAATTCAGCGCGATGACCGCAGACGGCTGGTTCGGTTTTGAGCCCGGCGTTGCGCAAGCCGCGAATGTTGGACCGTTCCGTTTGCGCTGGGTTCAAGCGACGGATGCGTTAAAACAAAAGAGCGCGTGCAAGCAATTGCCCGTCGTTGCCAGTTTATCGCCGACCGCGTGCTATCAAATGTTCATGGACGCCACGCCGATTTTGTCCGAAGCGAAAAAAGGCGCGTCGGTGGTCGCAAATGCGAAAGCGGAAGATTACGCGCAAGTCATCGCGGCGAACGATCAATGGTTGCAATTGGATTTGGAAGCGAGCAGTTTGAACGTAGACCAGAAAGGTTGGATTGCGCGCGACGACGCGAATTTCAACGGCGACTGTGATAATTTGCCCAAACCGGCTGCATCGTCGTTTACCGATCCGTTCGCGTACTGCAGTGCCGTCGGCACGATTGACACACCCGACGTGCGCTACACCGGACCGAACAAGCCGGACGCCGTCGTGCGCGGTTTGATGAAAGCGATGGGGCTTGCGCCCGATGCGCCCACCGAACCTTTCATGCAAGCTACCTTTTGGCGCTGCATGAGCAGCAAAGTGTATGCGTGCACCGTCGGCGCGAATATCCCGTGTCAGGAAAAAGCGGACTTGAGCAAAACGCCAAGTGCGGCGATGAACGATTATTGCAAAGCAAATCCCGCGTCCGATTTCATTCCCGCGTATGTGACCGGGCGCGCGACGGTGTACGAATGGAAGTGCGTAAGCGGTAAACCCGAAGCGGGCAAGCAGCTCTTCAAAGCGGACGCACGCGGGTTCATCGCCGATTTTTGGTACGAGATTTCCAAGTAACAGGACTAGCGCAGGTGACGAGTCACTTGCCAGAGCCAAGTATTTGGTCACCCGTCACTCGTCACGATACGCAGGGGAGTGATTGTGGGTTCAGTTTGTGCAAGAATTGACAAGCACGTTGGAACTCAAGGTAACATCAACCATACATTCCCGGAGGAAAAATGAAAACGTGCATTCGATTCCACCGTTCGATTCTTCTAGGCATAACGGTGGCGCTGTTGGCGGCGTTTCTACCGCTGTCCATGCCAAGTGCAAGCGCACAGAACCAAGCAGCGTCGGCTGTCCCCACAAGTGGATACCAAGCGTTCTTGCCAAGCGCGTCTGCGCCCTGCCGCCAATATTGTGTCGGCTGGGCAGTCGGTAACGCGGCAGATGGATATGGGGTGATTCTACGCACAGATGATAGCGGCGTCACGTGGAAACGCCAGGGTCGCGTTGGCGCCATTCCTAACGTAGACCTAAACGGCGTGAGTGCGGTTGACGCACAAAATGCGTGGGCTGTGGGTGGTAAAGTGATTCTACATACGCAAAATGGCGGCTTGACTTGGGAGCAGCAATCGCTGCCCGGTGACCTGCCGAAAGAGTTCGAGTTGTTTCAGGTCAAGGCACTTGATAGGGTCACGGCTTTTGCCGTAGGGAATCTGGGCGTCTTGCTCAAGACAAGTGACGGCACCAGGTCAAGAGATGGCGCGATGTGGACTAGAATGCCCACGAGTCCAAGCTTGCCGCCTATCCAATACTCTGACGTAGATGCGCTGGACGCGACCCACGCGTGGGCAGTCGGCGGAGTCATCTCTGGCGCCGATCCACGCGGCGGACTTGCTATCGCTTTTTACGACGGCGTACAATGGCAGCCGCAACTGATTACGCATTCCACGAAGGATTGCAACTCGTTCATCGGCGTCAGCGCGGTGGATCGAGACACTGCGTGGGCAGTAGGCGGTCCAAACTGTCCGCCCTTCAAAACCGTAAATGGCGGCGCCACGTGGCGCGCAGTCGGCAAACCGGTGGCTCCGGGATATTATGACACGAACCGGGTCGTGGCAGTGACGCGCGACCGAGTTTGGGTTACCCACGACAATGGCATTTATCGAACGACCAATGGCGGTGGAGATTGGGTGCAGACTCCGGCTGGTTGTGGCGGCATGAATTATTGTTACGCCATCTCGGCTGCCGGGACCAAGTATGCCTGGGCTTCCGACCTCGCTGCGCCCCCCGGCAAGCTGTTTCGCTGGGTTGGCGGCAATCACTGGGAAGCGCAAACAGCGCCGGGGACTGTAAGCATAACGCTCATCTCCTTCGTTGGCGCGCGGCGCTGAGTTATGCTGGCGTCAGCCAAACCCTTCGACTGCGCTCGAGGTGAACTTACGGCAACGCCAATCACACATTCCTGAATGAAAACACACTCTGTAATTCATGTTATGCACTTTGCTTACAAACAAGCCCGTTTTGACAGGATTAACAGGATTAACAGGATTGTTTTTCAATCTTGTTAATTGCGATGTGCGATGTAGGCGATGAGAATACATCGCACCCATCGCCTTCATCGCCTTAATCCTGTCGATCCGGTTTTCCCCTGCGTAACATGAATCAGTAATAAACCAATTTGTACGTTCGGACACAAGAGGAGTAATGATGAACACCAAACGAAAAATCAATTTCCGCGTATGGCTCGCCCTCGTGATCGGCGCATTGCTTGTCACAGTCATGGCAGCATCGGTGCTCGCGCAAGCGCCGACGGAACCGCTGAAATTGACCGACAAAGATAATGGCAAGACCGTCCAGCTCAAACCGGGCGATATGGTTGAAATCACTTTGCCCGGCAACGCGACCACCGGCTATTCGTGGGGCGTCGTCGGTGTGGATGAAAGTGTTTTGAAACAAGTGGGCGGTTGGGACTATACCCCGTCGTCCGACACACCGGGCGCGCCAGGCACATACGTGCTCACATTTCAAGCCGTCGGCGCAGGCACGACCGATTTGGCATTGGGCTATAAACAGTGGTGGGACGAAAAAATGAAAGCGGAGAAAACGTTTGAAATTTCTGCCGTCGTCACCGCGCCCGCGCAAGAAGCACAAAAGAAACTCACCAAAGCGGACAACGGTAAAACGATTGCCGTCAACACCGGCGACCGCATCGAGCTCGCGCTCGACTGCAATCCGTCAACGGGTTATTCGTGGGAAATCACCGCGCTCAACACCGCCGTGTTAAAGCAAGTGAACGACGTCGCATTCAAGGCATCTTCGACCGCCATCGGCGCGCCCGGCACCTGCACGTTTTCGTTTGACGCCATCGCCACGGGCGCATCCGCGCTCAAGCTTGGCTACAAGCAGTGGTGGGACGCAGAAATGAAGCCAGACCCGACGTTCGAGGCGACCATCGCCGTCAACACGCCCGCCGCGCCGACCGCTGCCGCGACGCCGCAAGCTGGCGCGCCCTCTATCGTCAATCTTACGGACAAGGACGCGGGCGAGTCGGTCGAAATCGCGCAAGGCGGCGCATTGACCATCCGTTTACCGGGCAACGCGACGACCGGATACACGTGGGGCATTGTGTCGAATGACGTGAATGTCTTGGCTCCGCTCGGCGATTGGGATTATGCGCCCGAATCGAATCTGGAAGGCGCGCCCGGCACGTTCATTTTCACATTCAAAGCAAATGCTGTCGGCGCGTCCGCTTTGCAGCTCGCCTATAAGCGCTGGTGGGACGACGCGAGCAAACCGGAAAAAACATTCGACGTGACCGTAAATGTCGAATCGCCGATTACCGCCGACATGCCGCTGACGCTCGGCGCGCCCATCGAGTTGGATGAAGGCGACAACGGTTCGAGCATCGCCGCAGAAAAGGGCCAAGTTATCGTCATCAATCTCAACTGCAATCGCACGACCGGTTATTCGTGGCGCATCATGCGCAACAATGATCGAGTGCTTGAGAAAATGGGCGGCTCGCGCACGCAGGGCGAGGAAATCGGCGCGGGCGGTTTGTGCATTCGCACCTTCCGCGCACTGCGCAACGGCAGCTCCGATTTGAAACTCGGCTACAAGCAGTGGTTCAACGAAGGCGGCAAACCGGACCGCACGTTCCAAATTCACGTGGATGTCGGCTTGCTGCAATAAGACATAAGGCGGATACATTCAATGGCGAATGTATCCGCTTCATTGTGATTAAAGATTCACCTTGCGCAGGCGTAAATGGATTCGACAGGATTAACAGGATTAACAGGATGAAAAAATAATCCTGTTAATTGCGATGCACTTCATCGCCTTCATTCTGTCAAAAAGAGCTTGCTTGCACATAGACTGGGTAGCGTGTGTTACCAACACGAAATAAAAAAATACGCCGGGCTAGACCTGTGTGGTCTCTGCTTTGCGCTGACCTCACAGGTTTTGAATGTGTGTTGACACGATGGGGGTAAACACCCGATAATGTAGCGGCGTAAGCGGAACGCGCAAGGATGCGGCGCCGCTTACGCCGCAAAAATTTTCGTGGAGTTTTTTTGAATGCGCATCAATTTTTATGCCACGCTGCGCGCGGCGGCAGACGGCAAAATCGTTCACATAGATTTACCCCCCCCCGCGTCGGTGAATACAGTTTTGCGCCGCGTGACCGAATTGAAACCTAAACTCGAGCGCGAGTTGTGGGACGAACAAGGCAAACTGCGCGATTACATCAAAGTGTTTGTGAACGGGCGCGAATTGGCGTATTTGCCGCACGGCATCGAGACGACGCTGAACGCGAGCGACGAGCTGGATGTCTTTCCGCCCGTCGGCGGCGGCGCGAGCTAATGGCGCGCGCACACGCGGCGTTCGCGTGTTTACGCGCAAGTTGCTCGTGTTAAAGAGCAACACACTGCGACGCGCGGGCGGCAGTCTGCAATGCGTCTGCATTGCCGCTGCCTTATGACATGAAAAGGGGCTAATGGCGCGCACACACGGCGTTATCCAAATCGAAAAGGTGTACCGCAGCTTGCCGCTGTGGTTGGCGCGCGAGTATCTGGAAAGCATCGGCGGGCGCGTCGTGCGCGAGGATTTGGTGCAAGGCGACGCGTGGCACGTAGAGCTGCACGACGCGCCGGATTTTGAAATCGGCGCGCTGCGCGTCGGGCAAATTCGCGTAGTGTTTCAAGCGGACGCGGAATCCATTCATAACGTCATCGCCGCGTTTGAAAAAAAGGCATTGCGCGCGGGTGGATGAGAAAAACAAAAAATGGTGCGGGATATTTGAATCCCGCACCATTTTTTGTTTCGTCTTGCTGTGATTAGAGAACGCCCAGTTCTTGAAGTTTGGCTTCGGGCACGACGCCATTGTTCCAACCGCGCAACCGGTAGTATTCGTCGAGCATCAAGTCGAGTTCGCAGATGTTGCCTGTGGAACCCGGCGCTTGCGACGGTTCGTTCAAAAAGCGCGCGGGCAACGAGTCGCTGCCTTCGCGAAAGCCGTTGAGGTTGTTGTAATAGCGTTCGAGGTTATAGATGCGCTCGCCGGTCTTGAGCAACTCATCTACCGTCAGCGGCACGCCGACAATTGCCGAATACTGCTCGGCAAATTCTTCCCCGCCTTCGGCAAACGAACTGAACTTGCACACGTCCATCGAGTCCATGAACGCAAACAGGTCTTGCAAGAGCTTGAGCAGATCGCCCTTGCCTTTCCACGCTAACGGGTCGGTCTTGAGCGGAATCAAACCGAGTTCGCTCGCGGGCGAGTAGCCCTGCAAGTGGCACGCGCCGCGATTGCTGGTTGCGTAGCCAAGCCCCATGCCTTTCAAACCGCGCGGGTCGTACGCCGGAATGCCTTGCCCTTTGACGGTCATGGCGATTTCGGGATGACCGAGTTTCTTTGCCGCGCGTTCTGCGCCTTCCGCGAGCAGATCGCCGACGCCTTCGCGCTTGGCGGTCTTTTCCACCAATTCGACCATGTGCATGTAATCGCCCCAACCAAGTTTGCCGCCGCCATTCGTCCAACCATTTTCGCTGGCTTCCATGTACATTGCGAGCGTGACGCCCATTTCGATCGTGTCTATGCCGAAATCGTTGCACTGGTCAATCAACTTGGCGCACGCGCGTACGTCTTTGTTGCCGCACATGGCGCCGAATGCCCACGCCGACTCGTACTCGACGCTTTCCATGTGCAGTCCCGCAAACTCGCCGTCTTTGATCTCGACTTCTTTCTTGCACGCCACAGGACACGCATGGCACGTCGGATTTTCGACGAGGATGTGCGCGTTGACGTACTCGCCGCTGATCAATTCACCGGCTTCGCCGAACCACGCTTCTTTGGCGTTGCGCGCGGGCAACGCGCCGATGCGATTGTCAATGTTCATCAAGACGTTGGTGCCATAGACCGACAAACCGCCTTTGCGCGGCGCGGTGACATTCTTTTCGTCCATGATGGTCTTGAGCGCGCGCTCGTGCGCTTTTTTCCAAACTTCGCGGTCCGCCGCGTGTTTCGGCATCTGCTTTTCCGCTTTGATGACGATGGCTTTGAGCATTTTGCTGCCGCCGACAGCGCCCGTGCCGCCGCGTCCGCTCGCGCGATCCGTTTCATTGATCCAGCACGCGAGGCGGACTTGATTTTCGCCCGCTGGCCCGATGGCGATAACAGAGAGGTCTTTTTCGCCGTACATGAACTCAAAGTATTTGACCGTCTCGTGAACGCCTTTGCCCCACACTTCGGAAGCGTCGAGCAAATCAACCTGATTGTCGTGCACGTACGCATAGACCGGTTTGTCGGCTTGGCCTTTGAACAACAAACCGTCAAAACCTGCCCAGCGCATCCGCGCCGCCGACCATCCGCCGTGGTGGCTGTGCGTCAATGTTCCGGTCAAAGGCGATTTGGTAACAACCGCCATGCGCCCGCTCATGTTGGCTTCCGTGCCCGTCACCGGACCATTCATAAAGCACAACAAATTGTCAGGGGAAAGCGGTTCGACCGCCGGGCCATTTTCAAAAACAAATTTGTCGCCCAGCCCGCGCGCACCGATATACTTGAGCGCCCATTCTTCCGGAATTGGTTCGTATTCCACCGTCCTGGTCGTCAAATCAATTCGCGCCAACCGATTGGCATAACCATGTAGCTGCATCATCGCCTCCCTTGGAAATGTGACACAGGACATCACAATTTGGGCAGAGGTCATTTCGAGCGGATGCGAGAAATCTCGGTTTTGCAGAGAGATTTCTCACGGAGCCTGCCACGCTTCGCTCGCAGCAGTGGTTCGAAATGACAGTGAAACTGTGATGTACTGTGACAAGTGTCAGGTGTCAGGTGACCGAGCAACCCAGCCACGTCACTTGGCATCCGCCCACGCTCCTGAAAATGTGACGCATGTCAGGCAACAGGTGACAGGAACAAACCGCATCGGCAAATTGCCGCCGTCACTTGGCATCCGTCTTGGGTGAGCCGAAAGGGTACAAAACTAGTTGCAGTCGGACTCGGGTACGTTTCGTGTAACAGGCACAAGTCCAAATTTGGTTGATTTCAGGTCAAAATGCTACGGGCACTGAATCAGCCCCTGCGCCCACAAACAGCCGCCGCACACCGGAAACGGATTGCCCAAACAATCAGTCTCGTTCGTGTCCAGCAATTCGCAGCCGCCGCAAAACGTGCACGGCGCAAAAGCAAAACCCATCACGCGTTCGCGATAGGCAAGATAAGCGGAATCATTCCAAATGTCAAGCAGCGGACGCGCATTCACGTTGCCAAACGAATGTTTGCGCAAACGGCGCTCGCGATGTTTCAAATACGTGATTTGATTGTGCAGCAGCGGCGGGCACGGGCTGACATTGCCATCCCAACCAACCGCCAGCGCGCCGCTTTCGATGAACGTACAAGAATCGTTCGCGCCGCTCAAACGATTCCCCGCGAAATTGACGCTGCACCCGCTTTCCAACGCGGCGAGGAATGCCGCGCGCGCGTCGCCTTGCAAATCCATTTTGGGCAAGCTCAAGCGCGGCAGCCATTGCGAAGACAAGTACGCAATGTCCTTTAACGCGCGCCCGTACAAAATTTCAGCGCGCATATCGTGCGAGTACGGCAGTACGTTGCTCACCGAAAAACGCGTCGCGCCCAGGCGTTTGCCAAGCGCAATCACTTCGGGCAGTTCGGCGATGTTGTGTTTCAGCGCCACGAACGCGATGCCAATTTCGGGACGCGCGAAATGGCCGCCTTTGCGCATCGAATTGAAACGTTCGAGATTGGCGAGCACTTGCGGCAATTCCGCGCCGAGCCGCACATCCGCGTAGCTTTCGGGCGTCGCGCCGTCGAGCGAAACCCACAACACATCCAAGCCCGCGTCAATGAATTGGCGCGCGCGTGGCGCGGTCAACGTCGTGCCGTTCGTCGTGATTTCGACAAAGCAGCCGAGGGCTTGTACGCGTTGGATCATTTCGACAATATGGGCATGAAACGTCGGTTCGCCGATGCCCGCGAACATGACAGCTGGTTTGTGCTCCAACGCGGCGACGGCTTGTACAATGTGCTCGAAGGTTTCGCGGCGCATGCGCCCCATCGGCTCGTTCCACGTGTTGCGCATACACGTGCGGCATTCGATGTTGCACAGGTCGGTCGGTTCGATGTACAGTTTGTTCAGCTGTGTAAGGGGACGGTGCACGCGCATCCCGTTCAACTCTTGATCGAGCCGCAAGCGCGCGCCGGGTTTCAGGTCAAACTGTGCGGTCAATTCGGCGGGCAAGACGAGCCGACCCCGCTCATCTACTTCCGCCCAAAGCGTTTTCGGGTTCATACGACAGTCCTGTTGCTACGGTTGATTTAGGGATCGTAAGGGGAAACTAACGTCCTATCAGCTTAGCGACAAGCTGCGGGCAAAGATACGGACGATTAACCTATCAAAAAGGGGACAACCATCCTATGCAGTTGCCAGTCATCAGTCATCAGTCATCGTAGTAACGTGTGATGTACGAGGTAGGCGATGTACGAGGTAGGCGATGGAAATACATCGCACATCGCCTACCTCGCACCCATCGCCTGCATCGCCTCATTCGTTCGCACGGGGCGCGGGGAAAACGTAGTAACGTGCGATGAACTGCATCGCCTCATTCGTTCTCGCTTTTGGCGCGCACGGCGCAAACGGGATATAATGCGGCGGTCGCTCCAACCTATCCTTTGCGATGCAAATCCGTTTTTCCAAGCGGCTCGCGTGGTGTGTTCGACCGAGCCGTTTTTTGTTGCCCAGCTTGTTTGTGACAGTCGCTGCTCTGGTTGCCTGTGCTGTTTCTGTAACGCCCATCCCTGTGCCCACGCGCGTACACATTGCAACGAAAACCGCACCGCCCCTCCGCGCGACAGTGATTCCGATACGCACGCCGACTGTCGCGCCGACAAACACGGCGTCGGTTCTGCTCTCAACTCCCGTACCGGTGACGCTTGCGCCCGTTGCGACGAATGTATCGCAACCCATCGCCGCCGCGCCCAAGAATAATATCATGGCGTACGAAGCCAGTGTGAGGTTGGACGCGTATCCGTACGAACCATTTTTGCGCGACGAACGCGATCCCGCAACCAATATCATCTTCAAGGCATTCGACCGCGCGGCGTACGAAAACGCAGCGGCGGCGTCGGGCAGACACCCCAAAACCTTTCGCGCCATCGTCCTTGAAAATGAATATCTCAAGGTAACGCTCATTCCCGCGCTCGGCGGACGGATTTTTCAAATCACGTACAAGCCGACGGGACAAAATCTGCTGTACAACAACCAAGTCCTCAAGCCGACCCCGTGGGGGATGCCGCAGCAAGACGGCTGGCTCGCGGCGGGCGGCATCGAATGGGCATTTCCGACGCAAGAGCACGGATTTGAATGGAACGCGGCATGGGACGCGCAAATTTTACGCGAAGCGAATGGCGTCAGCGTCGTGCTGGCCGATTCGCAAGCGAACGACCGCCCGCGCGTACAAGTGCGCGTGACCTTGCCTGCCCACGCGGCGTATCTCGCCATTTCGCCGCGCATCGAGAATCCGACCGCGCAGCCCCTGCGTTTACAGTTCTGGACGAATGCGCTCTTGAATCTCGGCGCGACCGGGCGCATTCCGGCGCAGACGGAATTTATTTTTCCAACCGACGCGGTGTTTGTGCACAGTACCGCGAACGAGTGGATTCCGGGCGACGTCATTCCAAAAGATAACGCGCGCATGCCGAGTGCAGCCGTGTCCTTTTCTAACCTCGCGGGGCGCGATTTGCGTTGGTATGCGAACTGGGATAATTATCTCGGCGTTTTTGCCGCGAACCCGCACGCGCCTGAATTGGCGCAAGCTTTCGTCGGCGCGTATAATTACGAGAACCGTTTGGGCATCGCGCGGATTTTTTCGCCGCAGCAAACGCCCGGCGTCAAGCTCTTTGCATGGGGTCCGAACTTTTGCTGCCGCGATAGATTCACCGACGACGATTCCGAATATCTGGAACTGTGGGGGGGGATGACGCGCACCTTTTTCCCGGACGACGACGTGACGCTGCAACCGGGCGAAATGCGCGCGTGGACGGAATATATTTTGCCTCTACCGGATACAAATGGTGTGAGCGCGGCGACGAGCGATTTTGCCATGACGGTGCAAACGCAGCCCGACCGCGTAATTTTAACCGCGTACGCTGCCGCGCGGCGCGACGCGGTGTTGGTTTTGAAACACGATGCACGCGAAATCAAACGTTGGTCAATTTCGTTCCAACCCGCGCAGCATTTTCAAGAGCAAATTGCGATTACAGAACGCCCGCTGCAATTGCAGCTGCAAGACCGCGATGGCAATGTGATATTGGAAGTTAGAAATTAGAAATTGGAAATTGGAAGTTAGAAGTTGGAAGTTGGAAATTAGAGATTGGAGTTTGGACATTGTGCATTGTGCATTGACCATTGTGCATTGACCATTGACCATGTCTTCCGCACCGTCTGATTTGCCCGAACCGATTACGCCGCGTCAAAAACCGCTGCCGCCGCGTGGGCGCGACCGCGCGCTGTCGTCGGCGTCCGGCAAGCCCCCCCCCCGCCACCCTCCCCCCGTTCCGCTTCCCGACCCAAAACCGGTGCGCGAACCGGCGCAAGCGCCGTACGAGTACGCGCCCAGCGCGACGATTGCCGCGGCGACGCCGCACGCCTTCCATTTCCCCGCCGCGCCGTCGGTCGTGCGCAATCATTTTTTCGCGTGGTTCGTCGTGCTCGCAATTGTCGGCGTCGCGCTCGCGTTCACGATTCCCTTTACGCTCGGCGTGTATTTCGGCAATCGCGACCGTCAACAATTTGTCGAACGCGCCGCGCTCGAACATTTCCAACGCGCGCTCGCGTACGAATCGGAAACGTACGACGAATTGGCGATTGCCGAGTTGAATCTGGCGCTGCAATATCGCCCCGATTATCAACCGGCGCGGCAAAAGCTGGAGCAGCTCAAGGCAGCGCGACTCGTCAAAAATCAGATCGAGCCGCAAGACGTGGCGATTGCGAAACAGTTGTACGACGGCGCACAAGCGGCGCGGGCGCGTCAGGATTGGAACGGCGCGGTGGACTTGCTCGAAGAACTACGCCGCGTCAAAAGCGATTATCGTTCGGCAGAGGTCAACGCGCTGCTGGTCACTGCGTACGTCAATGCGGGCAAACTGGCGCTGACTGCCAATGACGTAGACCTGGCGCGACGGCGTTTTGATGCCGCGTTGGCGGTTGACCCGAATCACGCCGAGGCGCGCACGCTGCGCGACCGCGCTTTACTGTACTTTCACGGCGTACAGGCGATGGGCACGGATTGGGCGAACGCGGTCTTGACGTTTCAAGAATTGTATGCGCGCGATCCGAATTTCGCGGACGTGAAAATAAAACTGCGCGACGCACACATCGGCTATGGCGATTTTGCGAACAGGCAAGGCGCGTTCTGCATTGCCGCGCGCGAATTGAACGCGGCGGTTGCGTTGGGCGCGGATGCAGGCGTGCAAGCCCAAGCCGCGGCGGCGAACGCCAGCTGCAAGCAAGCGATTCTCAATCCTACGCCAACTGCGACGCCGACGCTCGAAGGCGGCGCGACGGCTTTGCCCATTGCGGTCACACCCAATCCTTATGCGACGCCGCTGCCCGTGGTTTCCGTGAAAGGCATCGTGTACACACCACGTGTGCGCGTGCGGCAGAACGCGCAGTGCAAAGGCACGGGTAACATCAAAGGTGCGGTCCAAGACGCGCAAGGCAAGCCATTGCAAAACGTGGGCGTGAAAATTTACAACGATTTCGGATATTTGCCGCCCTACGCGCGCACCGATTCGGCAGGTGAATACGAAATTGTGTTAGGCTCGGACAAGGGCGTGTTTCATCTCGTCGTCGTGGATGATTTTGGCAGCCACGCGAGCGCGATCTTGGACGTAGATTATCCCGGCGGGAACGTGCAGGGTTGTCACATTACTGTAGATTGGACGCGCACACGCTAAGCACGCACCGCGCCTTCTTCCTATTGCGCGCTGCCTCTTTCGGCGCGACGATAAAATCCGCGAGACGCGGCGCGATATACATCCAACGTTGCACAGAAGCAAGCAGACCTATCCTGTCAGGCGTCACTTGTCCGCCGACATATTTCAAGAAAGATTGAGCGAAACATGAACAGCAAGCGAGACCGAGCTGCGCGCAGAGTGTTGGTTGCACTATGGGTTGCCATTGCACTGGCGAGTGTTTCGTTCTCTTGGCTTTACGCGCAATCCACCGCGCCGAAGGTGGACGTTGCCACGATTGACGGCGTCGTTGATCCGTTCACCGAAGGATATGTCGAACGGGTCATCAACGTGGCGACGGAAGACGGTGCGAACGCGCTCGTGTTCCAGCTCGATACGCCCGGCGGGCAGCTGGACGCGACGCGTACGATTGTCGAACACTTTTTTGAATCGCCCGTTCCGATCATTGTGTACGTTTCGCCTTCGGGCGCGCGTGCAGGGTCGGCGGGCGTTTTTATTACGTACGCGGCGCATCTCGCGGCGATGGCGCCGGGCACCAATATCGGCGCGGCGAGTCCGGTCGCCATGACGGGCGAATTGACCGGCACGATGCAGAGCAAAGTGACCAACGATTCCGCCGCGTTGATTCGTTCCATCGCGACGCAGCGCGGACGCAACGCGCAGTGGGGTGAAGATGCCGTACGCAGCGCCGCCGCGATTACCGATCAAGAAGCGCTGCAAAAGGGCGCCATCGAAATTGTCGCGACCGATTTGAATGATCTGTTGAATCAGGCGCACGGGCGAACGGTCAAGGTGCAGAATCGCGACGTTACCTTGAATACGCGCGGCGCAAGCATACGGCAGGTCGAAATGAATTTCTTTGAACAATTTTTCCACATCCTGCTCGACCCGAACATCGCGTTGATTCTGTTGAACATCGGGTCGCTCGCGTTGATTGTCGAACTGTACAATCCGGGCGCGGTCATTCCGGCAGTCGTCGGCATTATTTGTCTCACGCTCGCGGCGGTGGCCTTGTTCGGCTTGCCGACGAATTGGGCCGCGGTGTTTTTGATTCTCGTGGGCATCGGCATGATGGTGCTCGACATCAAAGTGACTGGTTTTACTTTGACCATCGGCGGCATCATTGCCTTTTTGCTCGGCGCGTTCTTTTTGTTCCGCCCCATCACGCCGCCGGAACCGACCGCGCCCGATGTCAGTGTGTCGCCGTTCGTGATCGGGGGTTTAGCGTTGTTCACGGCGTCGTTCTTTATTTTTATCATCGGCGCGGCGCTGCGCTCGCGCAATGCGCCAGTGATTATGGGAATGAAGCCCTACCTGGGCGCAGATGGCATTGCCCGGACGATTTTGAATCCGCAAGGCACGGTCATGGTCAAAAGTGAAGAATGGACTGCCATCGCGCAAGACCCGCCGATCAACCCCGGCGAAGCCGTCAAGGTCGTCGCGACGGAGGGTTTGATCCTGCTTGTCCAGCGCGCGACAGACAACAAATAGGTTGCCGATAAGGATTTTGGGGATCGAGGAGGTGCATCCGGCGGTAGAGCGGCGTTTTTGTGCGGAAGGTTTGACGTGCGATAGAAATTATGCTATACACTCGCACCATTTAGAGCTGCTCCGGTCTCTAGCTCTGTGACAAAGCACTCGAGGAAGAGGTATGCCAACATCACGCAATACAACCAAAGTGAAAAAAGCCGCGCGGACGCCGCCCGCCCAAGTCCGCCCCGCTAATACAAAAGCCGCGCGGACGCCGTCGAGCGCCGCCCCGCGCGTGTCGGCAAACGGCAAGGGCAGAACGAAATCGCCGCTTGTACTGGGCCCAGAGGGCAAAGAACAGCTGCAAAAGGAACGCGCGCAGGTCGAAAATGAACTGGCCATGCTGCGCGCGGAATTGCTCGAAGCGCCCGAGACGACCGGCGACGAGGTAGACCTGAACGTCTACGAACGCGAAAAAACGCTTGGCTTGGTTTCGGCGTACGAGCGGCGCCTGGAAGAGATTGACGCCGCGCTGCGCGCCGCCACACAGGGCACGTACGGGATTTGCGAACGCTGCGGTAATGCCATTGATCCCGAGCGCTTGAAAATTTTTCCCGAAGCGCGCCTGTGCGTCAACTGCAAAAGCGCAGTGGAACGCGAAGCGCGCAGATTGAGAATGTAAAAAAATCGTGCGACATCCGTCGCACGATTTTTTTTACAGGGGCTTGCCTAATTTGGCTGTTTCTAACTCGACAATGCTTTCGTCGAGTTTTTTGAACAATGCTTTGGGTTCGCCGAGCAGTTCGCCGCCTTGCAGCACGCTGGGCGCCCAGCGCGCGTTCGCCGTCGGCGCAATGTACGTCAACGCCTCGTGTGACCGCGTTTCTTCCTCGAAACGCCGGAACTCGAACGTCCCCGCAAGATCGCCCGCATAGCCGAGTTGACGGTGCAGGTCAGCGGACGAATGCGGCAAGTACGGATACAGCGCGGTCTTTAAATTATCAATCACGCGCAGCGCCACATACAAGCTCGTCCCCGCGCGGGCGCGATCTACTTTGATGGTTTTCCACGGCTCGGTCTGATTGAGATAAAAATTCGCCTCGCGCGCGACCTCGAACGCGTGTTGAATGCCGTCGCGAAAACGACACGCATTGATCGCGTCGCCGACGACGTGGAGCGCCTTTTCGGATTTTTCGATCAGCGCCTTGTCCGCGTCGTTCAACGCGGCAGGCACGGGCACGCGCTGGTCGAAATTTTTGTACGCGAAGGTGAGCGCGCGATTGGCGAGATTGCCCCATGTCGCGACGAGTTCGTCATTGTTGCGGCGCACGAATTCACTCCACTTGAAATCCGTGTCCGCAAATTCCGGCATATTGACCGAAAGCAGATAGCGCAGCGGGTCGGGATCGTAGGCGGCGAGAAATTCATGCACCCACACCGCCCAATGTGCGGACTTGGAGAACTTGCGCCCTTCGAGATTCAAAAATTCTTGCGCGGGCACGTCATAGGGTAATGGCAATTTCCCATCGCCGTAACCCAAGAGCATCGCGGGCCAAATGACCGTATGAAAAACGATGTTGTCTTTGCCGATGAATTGATAGCCGCGCACGTCGCCCTCACCCCCAGCCCCTCTCCCAACGGGAGAGGGGGACGGTACGGTCCACCACTTTTTCCATGCGTCGCTCAAATCGAAATCGTGCGACCTCGCAAGTCGTCGCGCATCCGCGTCGAGATAGGCATTCTGCGCGACGACTTGCGACCATTCGACGGACGCGCTGTAATAGCCAATCACGGCGTCGAACCAAACATAGATGCGCTTGTTGGGATAATCGCCGATTTCGGGCGGAATCGGCACGCCCCAATCGAGGTCGCGCGTAATGGCGCGCGGTTTCAAGCCGGTGGGATTTTCATCTGTGCCGTCGCCGCGCAAGTAATTCAGCGTGAACGATAACACGTTCGGTTTCCAGTGCGTCTGTCGTTTTGCCCAATCCAGCAGCGGCTTGTTGAATTGAGGCAGGTCGAAATAAAAATGTTCCGTCTCGCGCACTTTGAGGGTGTGTGTCTCGCCCGCTTTGGCGAGGCGCGAACGCGGGTTAATCAACTGTAATGGATCGAGCAAGTTGCCGCAGTTCTCGCATTGATCGCCGCGCGCGCGCGGGTAATGACAAATCGGGCATTCGCCTTCGACGTAACGGTCGGGCAAGAAACGCGCGGCGTCCACATCGTACAACTGTGGGTCGCTCTGTTTGAAAATGTAGCCGTCGCGATACAACTTCAAAAAGAAATCCTGCGTGATGCGATAGTGATTTTCCGTGTCGGTGTGTGTGTACAAATCGAGCGAGATGCCGAGCCGCGCGAGCGATTGAATCACGAGCGCGTGGTATTCTTCCGCGACCTCGCGCGGCGTTCTGCCTTCTTCCTCTGCCGTTACGGTAACGGGCGTGCCGTGTGTATCCGAACCTGTGACTGCCAACACCGCATTGCCGACGAGCCGTTGATAACGTATGAAAATGTCGCAGGGCACGAAGGTCCCGGCGAAATGTCCGAGATGCAGGGGTCCATTCACATAGGGCCACGCGGGGGCGGCAAAAATTTTATCGGTCATGGTAAAAACTCCGTAGTGCAATAGTGCAATAGTGAGATAGTGCGATGGTGAGATAGTGCGATAGTGCGATAGTAAAATACGTGAAACGTGAAACCTCAAACGTCAAACGTGAAGCGTGAAACGTCAAACGTGATACACGACGCGATTTGCGATACGCGATACGCGATTCGCAAACAGAAATAAAAACGCCGCTGTCGGACGAATTTCCGAGCAAGCGGCAAAAGGCGCACCGATGGCAGACGCGTCGAGTAAACTACACTCGGTACGCGTCGCCGCGATTTCGGTGCGCCGCAGGCATCATCATCAAAGACGAATCAAAATACGAGCACAAGAACATTATCAACCTCAGTGCGGTAGATTTTACCACAGCTCGCGGTGGGGGCAAATTGGCGTCGCAGCTACCGAAGAATGGAATTTCATCGGCAAAAGAATGCCTAGAGCGAATTCCTGATTCGTTTGTGGGATGGTAGGGGCAATCCCTTGTGGTTGCCCAACTGGAATGGGCGAGGACAAGCCGTCGCCCCTACGCTGACACCACCAATCAATTCGGAATCCGCTCTAAAGTATGACAAAGAATGCTTGTGGTACTGTTTCTTGAAACGTACATCGCTTTTTCCTTCTTTGGTTTCTTTCCTCCCTTTTGCCGCTTTTTCCTTCTGTGGTTTCTTTCCTCCTTTCTTTTGCCGTAGTTTTCCAAACAACGGATGATTGTTGACACCCGCCCCGCGCGAAATATAATGTTCTCCCCGTGACTACTCCATCCCCTGTATCCGTTCCACCGATTCAACAGATTTGGCTGAATGCCGCGCGCCCGCGCACGCTGCCCGCGTCGCTGGCGCCTGTGCTCGTCGGACTTGGCGTCGCGTGGCACGACGGACAATTTCAATGGCTGCCCGCGCTGGCAACGATTTTGACCGCGCTGCTTTTGCAAATCGCCGCGAATCTGGCGAACGACGTTTTTGATTTTCACAAAGGCGCGGACACACATACGCGTCTTGGTCCGCCGCGCGCGACGCAAATGGGTTGGCTCACGCCGCGCCAAATGTTGATGGGTCTCGGCGTTGTGCTCGCGCTTGCCGGACTATTGGGCTTGTACCTGGTGTACGTCGGCGGCATTCCGATTCTGGTCATCGGCATTCTGGCAATGTTCTTTGCGGTGGCGTACACGGCGGGTCCGCTGCCGCTCGCGTATCTCGGTCTCGGCGATTTGTTTGCGTTTTTATTTTTCGGACCGATTGCGGTCGGGGGGACGTACTATCTTCAAACCGGCAGCGTGAATGTGCTCGCGGTCGGCTCCGGCGTGCCCATCGGTTTTTTGGTGACGAACATTCTCGTCGTCAACAATTTGCGCGATATTGAAACGGACCGGGCGGCGGGGAAAAAGACGCTCGCCGCACGTTTTGGCGCGCGCTTTGCGCGGGTTGAATTTGTGACGCTGCTCTGCGGCGCGTATCTGATGCCGGTGATTCTGATTTTGCTCGGCCAAGCGGGGATTGGCTTGCTGCTGACGTGGTTAAGCATTCCATTGGCGATGCGCGTGACGCGCATCGTGTGGAGGGAACAAGGACGCGTGTTAAATCAGGCGCTGGCGCGTCAGGCGCAATTCGTTTTGATTTTTGCCGTGTCGTGGTGCATCGGCGTTTTGGTACTGATATAAATTCAATCCTGTTAATCCGGTCTATTCCAACCATGACATAAAGGATGGATGAAAAATGATTTGGCGAATAGAGCCGACCATCGAGCTGCTCAATTCGTTTGCGCCGGGGACTTTGGCGGGGCATCTCGGCATTGAATTTACAGAGGTCGGTGAAGATTTTATGACGGCGCGGATGCCGGTGGACGAACGTACGGTGCAGGCGTTTGGCGTTTTGCACGGCGGCGCGTCGGCGTCGTTGGCGGAAACGCTGGGCAGTGCTGCAGGCGCGTTTTGCATTGACTATACGACGAAAACGGTCGTCGGCTTGGAATTGAACTGCAATCATGTGCGTCCGATGCGCGAAGGTTTTGTGTACGGCACGGCGCGCCCGATTCATCTGGGCAATACGACGCAGATTTGGGACATTCGCATCGTGAATGCCGAAGACAAACTCGTGTGCGTTGCGCGTTTGACGTTAGCGGTGGTGGACAGCGGCGGCGCGCGCCCACGCTCTACGCTCGACCCATAAACGCGCACAAGGCGCTATGCTACTTTGATGCCCCAATGGATCGCGATGGTACCGAACATGACGCGCTGAAACTGCACGTGGGCAAAACCGGCTTGCGTCACGCGCGCGGCGAGCTCGGGGGCGGACAAAAAATTCGCGGTAGTCGTCGGCAAATAGGTATAGGCGTCGGCGTGTCCGGTGATGAGTTTGCCGAGCGTCGGAATGATGGTGCGCAAATGAAATTCGATCGCGGGCGTGAGGAAATTTTTCTGCGGGCGCGTGGTATCGAGCGCCACCCAGCGCCCGCCGCGTTTCAAGACGCGCAATTGCTCGCGCAGCGCCGCGTCGAGGCCCACCACGTTGCGCAGTAAAAAACCTGACACGAGCGCGTCGAATGCCTCATCCGCAAAGGGCAGCGCGAGCGCGTCGCTTGCACACCACAGGCGCGGCTCGCCATGTTTTACTTTGCCGACGCGCATCATTTCGTACGTAAAATCGGCGGCGAGGACGAAACAGCTGGGACATTGCGCCCGCGCCGCGCGGGCGAGATCGCCGGTGCCCGCGCCGAGATCGAGCAGCCGCTGTCCTCTTTGCAGCTGCGCGCGTTGAATCACCCACTTGCGCCAACGTACGTCTTGCCCCGCCGTCATCAAACGATTCATCAGGTCATAGCGCGCGGCGATGCCTGTAAACATTTTTTGCACTGCCTGCGCGCGCGTCGAGTCCGGATTGTTTTGCGTATGAGAGCTCCTATTCAGAATGAGACGACGATTGTAATCCCTGTTGCATACGATTCAAATTCTTGTCCACAACGTATTCTTGAAGCAATAAATCTATTCGGGTCTGTGCCATGCGTAGGGCGTTTGCAAAGTCGCTTGACAGCCGATGTCATCCCTCAATTCTTCGTGCGATGAACTGCATCGCCACAAGTTTTCGAACGGAGCGAAGGCGGAGTGTCCGATGCAGTTCATCGGCGAAATCTCGCTTGTGCCCGCGCATAGAGATTTCTCGCGGAGTTTACTCGCGATGGAGTTCATCGCACGAAGGATTGAGGGGCTGCTCAGAACTTGGCATGTCGAAGGGACTGAGACATCTCGCTCCGCTCGATGTGACAAGTTCTCCGCTCACGCAGCCCGCGTGGGCTGGACATCTGCTCAGAAACTTCCGGTACTCCACTTGAGTTATCGGACGGAAAACGCGAATCCCTCAATTCCCTCAATACTTCGAGCCGTATCCTTCACGTTCGTTCAGGACATGGTTTGGCGAAGATTCGTGTTGATTCGCGTTGGAAAAGTTTCTGTGGTTACACATCCCAAAAGGGATGACCATCTCGAAATGACAATTCACCGGACTTTGCAAAAGCCGTGGTGCCACGCGGTCTCAATTTCAGGGAATGTGCGGTGAGTGATATAATTTCTTTGTACTGAAATTCACAAATTTATGATGCAATTGGAATTTGTTTCGGCACCCCCGCAAACGCTGCACCGCGCGCAGCCCTTGCGGGAAGGCATTTTACGCGCGCGTCAAACGGCGCGCGCCGTATTGGTCAGTGTCAGTGAGCAGCTGGATGCGCTCGACCTGATCGCGTTGTATCAAGCGGCGCACGTCTTTACCTCCGAACGCTATTTTTGGTCACAGCCCGCGCGCGGGCGAACGCACCTCGGCGTCGGCGCGGCGCACATTATCGAAACCTCCGGTCCGCAGCGTTTTCAAGAAACTGCCGCACAGTGGCGAACCTTGCTGCAAGATGCCGTTGTCGCACATCCTCACGCTGACGTCGCTCGACCCTCGCGTGAGGATGTGCGAATCACAAAGCCGTCCGAATTTCCAGAGGCGGGCCCGCGATTGCTCGGCGGCTTTGCCTTTGATCCGCAATCGCCCACGACGGAATTGTGGCGCGGCTTTCCACACGGGCGCATGATTTTGCCCGAACTTGTTTTCACCCAAACACCCACCGCCAGTTGGCTCACCCGCAACGCCTTGGTCAGCGCAGCCA
Source organism: Chloroflexota bacterium (assembly GCA_016209205.1). Lineage (GTDB taxonomy): Bacteria > Chloroflexota > Anaerolineae > UBA4142 > SHND01 > SHND01. The sequence goes on along the minus strand of JACQWQ010000197.1, from coordinate 23,128 downwards.
GCGATGCGGATGAATTGCTGGAACAGTTGGACGCCCGCGCGGCGCAATTGCCGCGCGCGGTCAAGGTCACGCGCAGCGCGTCGAACGGGCACCACGCGCAGCTTGCCGCGCACGATCTGCGCCCCGCGGCGGAATGGCAGCGCGATGTGGCGCGCGCGGTCGAAGCGATTCAACGCGGGGAAATGGACAAGGTCGTGTTGGCGCGCGCCGCGCAATTGCGCGCGTCCGCGCCGTTCGACACCGCGCACGCGCTGCGCACGCTGACGAAAAATTACGCGGACTGTACGCTGTTTGCCATTGCGCGCGGCGACCAGTGTTTTCTCGGCGCGACGCCGGAACGTTTGGTGCAGCTGCGCGCGGGCGAGGTCAAGACCATGAGTCTCGCCGGTTCGATTGCGCGCGGTAAGGGCGCCGCCGAAGACGAACGTTTGGGGCAAGCCCTTTTGCAGAGCGAAAAAGATCGCGCGGAACATGCTTTCGTGGTGCAGGCGATTGTCGAAGCGTTGAGTGAATTGTGCGCGCCGTTGGAAATTCCCACGCAGCCGGGCTTGCTCAAACTCGGCAACATTCAACATTTGTCCACGCCGATTACGGGACGCCTGGCAAATGGTCATACGGTGTTGGATTTGGTCGAGCGCTTGCACCCGACGCCTGCGGTGGGTGGTCGCCCGCTGCCGGTCGCGCTGGAATTTATTCGCGCGCACGAACGTTTGGATCGCGGTTGGTACGCGGGCCCGGTCGGTTGGATGAATGCGTGCGGTGAGGGCGAATTCGTCGTCGCGCTGCGTTCCGCGTTGGTGCACGACGACACCGCGACGTTGTTTGCGGGCTGCGGCATTGTCGCGCATTCCGACCCGAAACGCGAGTACGCCGAAGCGCGGCTCAAACTCAAGCCGATGCTCACGGCTTTGTGGTAAGGGCGAAGCATTTGCGCCAACGCGTGCTTTGTTCGAGGGAGAGTGTATGCAAATGCTTCGCCCCTACTCTGTTCCGCAATCCGCGTATTTTTTTCTGAACGCTTTCGTGGACGAATTGTCCCGCGCGGGCGTCAAGCAGCTCGTCTTTTGCCCCGGCTCGCGTTCCACTCCGCTCGCGCTGCGTTTTGCCGCCCACGCCGATTTCAAACTGTGGCAGCACCTCGACGAACGCTCCGCCGCGTTTTTCGCGCTCGGCATCGGCAAAGCGTCCGGTGTACCCGCCGCGCTGCTCTGTACCTCCGGCACTGCCGCCGCAAATTTTTTCCCCGCCATCATCGAAGCGCATTACGCGCGCGTCCCGCTGATCGTATTGACGGCCGACCGTCCGCCGGAACTGCGCGACAGCGGCGCGCCGCAGACGATTGACCAAATCAAATTGTTCGGCGACCACGCGAAATGGTTCGTCGAAGTGGCGCTGCCCGAAGCGACCGCCGACTTGCTGCGATATGCGCGCACCATCGCGTGTCGCGCGGTGGAGGCAGCGACGAACGCGCCCGCAGGCGCAGTCCATTTGAATTTTCCTTTTCGCGAGCCGTTGATTCCCGAACCCGCGCAAATGGAATACGACGCGCGCGAACGCGACGCGTTTGAAGGGCGCGAAAATGGTCAGCCGTTCGCGCGCATAACGCCGAGTGTGCGCGTGCCGGACGCGACGCAAATTGCCGCGCTCGCGCAGCAATGGCAAAACGTCGAACGCGGACTGGTCATTGCCGGACCCCAGTCGCATCCCGACGAACCTGCCGCGATTGCCGCCGTGAGTGACGCGCTCGGTTATCCGCTGTTGGCGGACCCGCTTTCCCTCGCGCGCTGCGGCAGCCATTCACGCGCGAATGTGATGGACAGCTATGACGCGTTTTTGCGCGACGCGAAAATTGTGGAGCGACTGGAACCGGAAATCGTGTTGCGCTTTGGCGCGCTGCCGACCTCGAAACCCGTGCTGCAATTTTTACAACGGTATCCGCAGGCGCAGCAGATTTTGATTGACGCGGGCGGCTGGAACGACCCGACGCGCCTCGCCGCACATATCATCCACGCCGACGCGCGCGCGTTTGCCGATGCGCTGCTGCGTTCGCTTGCGCCGCGCAATGAAACCTCCGCGTGGCTTGCGACGTGGCGCGACGCGAACGCGCGGACGCAGCGCGCCATCACGGAACAACTCGCGGCATTCGACGAAATGTTTGAAGGACGCGTGCTGCGCGAGTTGGCGGATTTATTGCCCGCACACGCGACGTTGTTTGCGAGCAGCAGTATGCCCGTGCGCGACTTGGATACGTTTTTTCCAAGCAATGCGCACGAGATTTGTTTTCTGGCGAATCGCGGCGCGAACGGGATTGACGGCGTGGTGTCGAGCGCGTTGGGCGCGGGGGCGGTGAGCGCGGGACCGTTGGTGTTGGTGATTGGCGACCTCGCGTTTTATCACGACCTGAACGGTTTGTTTGCCGCGAAACGCCATCGCTTGCACGCGACGATTGTTTTGATTCATAACGACGGCGGGGGAATTTTTTCGTTTTTGCCGCAAGCCGCGCATGCGGCGAAAATGTACGACGCGGTTTGGCATGAACCGCAAACGTGGGCGGAGTTTCGCGCGGCGGTGCAAACGAGCATCGCATCCGACGGTTTGCACATTGTTCAGGTACGAACCGACCGCGCGCGGAATGTGACGATGCACTGGCAGGTGCGGAGCGCCATCAGGCGAATAGAATTCGCGGCAACGACTACGCCAAGTGTGCCTGCGCACACTAAATGCAAAGTGGTCAGAGTCCTATTGATGCTATGACACGCATACGTATCAACGACATCGAATTGAACGTAATCACAAGCGGCGCGGGTGCGCCGCTTGTTTTACTGCACGGCTTTACCGGCAGCGCGGCGAATTGGACGACGCACCGCGCGGTGTTCGACAGACACTTTCAAACGGCGGCGATTGATTTGTTGGGACACGGCGCGTCGGATGCGCCTGCCGACGCGGAACGGTATCGCATGACGCGCGGCGTGGACGATTTGCGCGCGTGTTTTGACAAATTAAATTTGCAGCGCGTACACTTGCTCGGCTATTCGATGGGTGGACGCGTCGCGTTGCATTTTGCGCACAAATATCCCGAACGCATCGAGACATTGATTTTGGAGAGTGCGTCACCCGGTATCGCGGACGCGGCGGAACGCGCGGCGCGAATCGCAAGCGATCAAGTATTGGCGGAACGCATCGAGCGCGAGGGGATTGCCGCGTTCGTCGCGTATTGGGAACAACGGCCGTTGTTTGCGACACAAGCGCGTTTGTCGCAAGCGACGCGCGACGCGCTGCACGCGCAGCGTTTGCAAAACAACCCGCGCGGTTTGGCAAACAGTTTGCGCGGCATGGGCACGGGCGCGCAAGAATCGTTGTGGGAACGCCTACCGCAAATCCACACGCGCACGCTGCTCATCACTGGCGCGCTCGACGAAAAATTTACCAACATCGCGCGCCAAATGTCAGAAATCATGCCGAATGCGCGACACGTTTCCATCGCCGACGCGGGACACGCGGCGCATGTGGAACGACCGATGGAATTTGAGAAAATTGTGTTAAAAGGACTGAGGACTGATCACTGGTCACTGGTCACTGATTACTGATGACTGATGACTGATCACCGATGACTGATCACCGATGACTGATCACTGATTACTGAAAGGAAATATCAATGCCCATCCAATGGATTCCCGTAAAACAGTACACGGATATTTTGTATGAGCACGCGGACGGCGAAGCGATTGCCAAAATTACGATCAATCGTCCGGAAGTGCGCAACGCGTTTCGTCCACTGACCGTACATGAAATGCTCGACGCGTTCAAGCACGCGCACGAAGACGCTAGCGTTGGCGTGGTGCTGTTCACCGGCGCGGGCGGCGAAGCGTTTTGCTCCGGCGGCGATCAAAGCGTGCGTGGCAAGGGCGGCTATGTCGGCGCGGACGGCGTGCCGCGTTTGAACGTGCTCGAATTGCAGCGGCTGATTCGCCTGATGCCCAAGCCGGTGATCGCGCTGGTCGCGGGCTACGCCATTGGCGGCGGGCACGTTTTACACATCGTTTGCGATTTGACGATTGCCGCCGAGAACGCGCGTTTCGGACAAACGGGACCCAAGGTCGGCAGTTTTGACGGCGGCTACGGCGCGGGGTATTTGGCGCGCATCGTGGGTCACAAAAAGGCGCGCGAGATTTGGTACCTGTGTCGTCAATACGACGCGCAGCAGGCGCTTGAAATGGGATTGGTCAACACCGTCGTGCCGCTCGAAAAGTTGGAGGACGAAGGCGTGCAGTGGGCGCGCGAGATTTTGGAAAAAAGTCCGCTGGCGATTCGTATGCTCAAAGCCGCGTTCAATGCGGATACGGACGGACTGGCGGGCTTGCAGCAGCTCGCGGGCGACGCGACGCTGTTGTATTATTTGAGCGAAGAAGCGCAGGAAGGCAAGAACGCGTTTTTGGAAAAACGGAAACCGGATTTTGGAAAATTTCCGCGCTTGCCTTGACGAATGAATTCGTCACTACGCTTGGAAAATTTCCGCGCTTGCCTTGACGAATGAATTCGTCACTACGCTTGGAAAATTTCCGCGCTTGCCTTGACGAATGAATTCGTCACTACACTTGGGAAATTTCCGCGCTTGCCTTGACGAATGAATTCGTCACTACACTTGGGAAATTTCCGCGCTTGCCGTAAAGAGTGCGGGTAGGCAGGTAAATAGGTAGATGGGTAAACAGGGCGATCCACGAATTACACGAATAACGCGAATCATGTCATTCCGAACGGAGTGAGGAATCTCATTCGTGGAGATTCGTGTAATTCGTGGATCCATGGCACGATGTCTTTTCCCGATTGGCTTGCCGAGCGCGCGCGATTGTCGCCGGAACGTACGGCGTTGATTGTGGGCGACGCGCGGTGGACGTTTCGCGAACTCGACGCGCAGGTAACGCAGCTGGCGCAAAGTTTGCACGCGCAAGGCGTACAGCGCGGCGCACGCGTGGCTGTGTTGATGCACAACGGCGCGCCGTTCGTGTTTTGTGTCCACGCGCTCGCGCGTCTCGGCGCGATTCTCGTCCCCATCAACACGCGCTTGACGCCGCACGAAATTCATTGGCAATTGGAAAACGTGCGCGCGCGATTTCTGTTGTGCAGTGATCAGTTATCAGTGATCAGTGATCAGTTATCAGTGATCAGTGATCAGTTATCAGTGATCAGTGATCAGTTATCAGTTATCAGTGATCAGTCGCTAGTCCTCCGTCCTCAGTCCTCCGTCCTCAATCCTCAGCCCTCCGTCCTCCGTCCTCAGTCCTCCGTCCTCCGTCCTCAGTCCTCCGTCCTCAATCCTCCGTCCTCCGTCCTCAATCCTCCGTCCTCCGTCCTCAATCCTCAGTCCTCCGTCCTCAGTCCTCCGTCCTCGATTTCCCCTCTCTCTTTCGAACTCGACGTACCTCACAGCATCCTCTACACGTCCGGCACATCCGGTCAGCCCAAAGGCGCGGTGTTGACGTACGGCAATCACTGGTGGAGCGCCATCGCGTCGGCGTTGAATTTGGGTTTGCGCGAGGACGATTGTTGGCTCGCGTGTTTGCCGCTGTTTCACGTCGGCGGGCTGGCGATTCTTTTGCGCGGCGTGATTTATGGCATGACGGTGCTGGTTCACGAATCGTTCGACGCCGCCGCAGTGAATCGCGCGATTGACCGCGAGGGCGTGACGATGCTTTCGGTGGTAAGCACGATGCTGCAGCGCATGTTCGAGGCGCGCGGCGATGAGCCGTATCCCGCGTCGCTGCGCGGGGTGTTGGTCGGCGGCGGTCCGGCGCCGCGCACATTGCTGGAAGAGGCGCAGCGGCGCGGCGCGCCCGTCGTACAGACGTACGGTTTGACCGAAGCCGCGTCACAGGTCGCCACGCTCGCGCTGCAAGACGCCTTGCGCAAAATCGGTTCGGCGGGCAAGCCGTTGTTTGGAACGGAACTGCGGATTGAAAACGACGGAATCGAAATGGAGCACGGACAGGCGGGGGAAATCGTGATTCGCGGACCGACGGTGATGGCGGGCTATGTAGACCAGCCGGAAGAAACGGCGCGCGTGCTGCATGACGGTTGGCTGCACACGGGCGATGTGGGGTACGTGGACGCGGACGGGTATTTGTACGTGCTCGACCGCCGCGACGATTTGTTTATTTCTGGCGGCGAGAATGTGTATCCGGCGGAAATCGAAGCCGCGCTGCGCACGCATCCGGCGGTGTTGGACGCGGGTGTGATTGGCGCGCCCGACGCGCGCTGGGGACGTGTGCCCGTCGCGTTCGTGCAAATAGAAAAGGAGGCGCCGGTGACGGCGGACGATTTGATGCAACACTGCACCGCGCGGTTGGCGCGTTACAAAATACCGACGCGGATTCATTTCGTCGCGGCGCTGCCGCGCAATGCGGCGGGAAAATTGTTGCGCCGCGCGCTGCGTCCTTGAGACCCGAATGTGGTTTAGTGAGCCCCAAGACCTTCGAGGTTTTTCAACAATGTCTGCAATTTGGGCGTCCGCGATAAAAACCTCGAAGGTCTGTGGCTTGGCTTATTTGACAATCCACTCCTCCTCGTACAAGCTTGGCGCACCCTTTTCCGCGCATGAACCAGCGCTCCGCCATTCTCCGTCTCGCCCGCAAACTCGCGCGCCAAAACGTGCGACGGTACGACGCGCGCCCCACGCGCCCAAGCCAAGAACTCGACCTCGCGGGCGAAATTGAAAACCTCCACGTGCGCGCCATTCCTCCGGCGCTCTGGAACGAACTCGATGCGTTGCTTGACCACAACCCATCATTGGGTTCGGCATTCGCGCGTGTGCTGCACGCCATCGTGATACACGCACACGACACGCGTTTGCGCGCGATGGCAGACCTCGCGTTGATTCGCGCGTTGAACGTGTGCGGTGAATTCCAGCAAGCCCTCGCCCTGTGCGCCGACGCCGCGCGTCGTTTTGAAAAGCGCGGGGATGACGCTGAAAATGTCGCGCGGGTGTGGTTGGAAGCCGCGTGGGCACATTCCTATTTGGGCGATTTCCATACCGCGCGTTCCTTGCTTGATCGAGTTGATGATGCACACGGCGGCGAGATCCTACTGTACAAGCAATGGATTGATGCGCGTCTGTTGTGCGAGCAAGGTGAATATCGGCAGGCGGCGGATCAATTCGCACAACTGATGGCGCACTGGCGTGCGGGCGGTGCGCCGCTCCATGCTGCGCGTTGTCAACGCGAGCGGGGGCACGCTTTGCCGCTCAGGGCTTGCCTTTTTTTGTGGCGTGGTCTGATCTAGAGATCGGCTTTATCGAATATCGGCTGAATGATTACTCGGCGGCGTTGACACATCTCACACAGGCACGGACGCAATTGCTCGCTTGCGGCGCTAACTCCGATGCATCGTCTTGCGAAATCAACCTCGGCGCAACCCTGAATGAGCAGAATCGCCATGACGAGGCAATTGCCTATCTCGAACAAGCGGCGCAGCGCGCGTTCGCACTCGGGCAGCGCACCAAAAGCGCGCTTTGCTTTGTCAATATCGGTTGGGCGCGCACCAAACAGGGGCGGTTTGCCGACGCGCTCACGTGGTATGCGCAAGCGCGCGCGGAATATGAACGGGCGGGCTTGCGCATCCAGCTGGCGCGCTTGTGCGATGTGAATGAGGGGTTGGTTTATTTGCGGTTGGGGCAATTTGCCCACGCGCGGGTCGTCCTGGAACGTGCGCGTCGCGTCTTTCAGACCGAACAGCTCCGCGCCGACCTCGCCGAGTGCGAAACGTATCTGGCACAAATCTATGCCGCACAAGGACAACGCCGCGCGGCGCGCGGGGCGCTTGAAAAAGCGCACGCTCTCTACACCGAAACCCAACAGCCGGTCTATGCAGCAGTGTGCGAACGCTTGCTGGCGCATCTGTCCATCCAAGGGGGAGACCTGAACACGGCGCGGAAACATCTCGACGCCAGCCGTCAGGTCTTGACGGCAGCCGCGCAGCCTATCGAGACCGGCTTGTGCGATCTCGAAACGGCAGAGTTGGCTTTGGCAGAGCGCAATTATCCGCGCGCGGCTAGGTTGTTCACAGCCGCGCGTCGGCGTTTTGGTTCCGGCTTGCCCGATTTGGCGTGGCGCGCCGAATATGGCTTGGCGCGCGTTGCCCAAGCCCAAGGCGAGCCGCCCCAAGCATTGACCCATTACCAGACAGCGGTCGCGCTGATTGCACAGCTGCGCGGAACGCTTGTGACCGAGCAATGGAGCAATACCTTTTTTGGAGCGCGGCGGCAGGTCTATGAACATGCGTTGCGCGTGGCGTACGCGCAACGCCACGCGAGCGCGCTGCTCGACATTGTCGAAGCCGCCAAAGCGCGCCTGCTGTCGGTCTCGTTAGCGCGACGCGAGTGGCGTCCACCGGAAAAGGAGGAAAACCGGATTGATGCGGCGCTCTATGCCCGCGAAAGAGAATTGCGGGGACGCCTCGAGACCCTGCAAGGCGCACTGATGACGCAAGCACCTGCGAGCGACTATTCGGTCATGCGCGGCAGCATTGCAGATTCATCGAACGCGCTGCAAGAATTTCAAACGACGCGCGAGGAATATGGACGGACCGTCGCGCAGTTGCGCTTGATGCGGCATGGCTTGGAGGGTGCGCCTGACCTCGCGCCGTTCTCGCTGCAAGCTTTGCGCGCACAGGCGAACGCACGTTGGGGCGAGCGGTGGGCGGGGCTGACGTATTTCTTTTCGCGTGAAGGTTTGCTGATTGTCGGACTGGATGCAGAAAACGTGTATGCCCAGCGCCTGCGTTTGTCGCGGCAGGATAAATTCTTGCTTGAACAATATTGCGATACGCGGCGTGATCTGCGCGAACTCAAATACCGCGGCACCCTGCATGGTATCCCCATCCATCAGGATACTGCGGCGGAAATGAGCGCGTTGACCGAATGGTTGATTCCCGCTGCCATTCGACAGCGCACCGACGCCCCCACCCTCTTGATTTCGCCGCACGGGCTGCTGCATCAACTTCCCTTCCAATGCCTGCGCGACGAACAAGGTTATTTGTTGGAACGCTTTGGTTTTCTGTATACGCCGACATTGCAGTCGTGGACGCAATTGAACGCCGCGCCCGAATCCTCCACACGGCGCATGCTGCTGTGTGGACTGAATGACTTTGGTGAGCGGGCGCGCGGCCTGCCCTTTGTCCAAGCCGAAGTCCGCGCCCTGCAATCGCTGGAAAAACGAAAGGTTACAACCTTGTGGGGTGAAGATGCCACGCGCGCCGAACTGCTGGCGCGCAACCGCAGCGGCGCGCTGCGCGCGTTTGATGTTTTGCATTTTGCCACCCACGCCATTGTCGAGCCGGGCGCACCGCACTGGTCGCGCATTTTGCTCGCCGACCAAGACTTGAGCACCGCCGATATTCTCGATTTGCGTTTGGATGCGCGTCTGGTCACGCTCTCGGCTTGTGCGACGGCATTGGGAACGGGAGGACAAGGGGATGAATGGGTCACTTTGGCGCGTGCGTTCTTTTACGCGGGCGCGCGCACCGTGGTGGCGACCCAATGGGAAGTGGAAGACGAGTCAGCAACGTGTGACTTGATGGCGCATTTTTATCAAGGCGTTCATCGAGGCGTCGCCATTGTTGCACCTGGGAGCGCCGCCGTTCCAATGGGCGGCTTATGCGGCTATCGGGGCAGGAGCATAGGACAAGCCAAATGGGGGTGCCCCCACTTGGCTGTCCAATTGGCTGCACGCGCGTGTTTATCTCAGCAACCGCCACCGATACAGCCGCCTTGCCCATTGCTGGTTGTCGGCGTCGGTGTGGGTTGGTCGGCGATGTGAACGACACCGGATTGGGTCGTGGGATTGGTTGCACTGGCGGCGATGCCCAACGGAATCACCACGGCGAGCGCGACGAGCACGCCAATCAGAATTTTGCGGAACGTTTGCATAGGGATTCTGACGCATCCGTACGCTTACGCGCCGCGTGTGGCGCGCTGGCGTGTTGATGCATCAATTCCTCCTTTCTGGTGTGAATGCGACCTTGCACAGCGGCTCACGAGTTTTTTCGTTCGGCGGCGACGCGTGTCTAACCGTGTGCGACCAAAAAGGACGGAGAATCCCGCGCGATTCATACAAACGGCGCGATGAATTTTTGGAGTGGGGGGAAGAGCGGTCAGCGGATTGTGCGCTGGAATACAGCGCGAGAAAGCGGATAAGCGGATGCACGGCGCTCGTATTCGCACATGCGCGCTCAGATTTGGATGCGTCTAAATTCGCTGTGAGGAAAGCGCGTTAGAATTCATCATTAGGAGTACAGCCATATTGATTGACTCGGGGCTGGAACGCTGCCGCGCCGAGGTGGACGCGGAATTGTCCAAACGCGGTTGGATGTTGGTCGCGGCGGACGCGGAATTTTTGCAGAGCGTCGTACAAGAACTGCGGACGCGGTATAATGATTTCGCTGCCGTGCCCACGGATGCCATTGCGCGCGCGACGGTGCGCTGTTACGCGCGCGTCTTGTATGACACGTGCGGGCAAAACGGGAGCGAGAGGCAGGCGCGGGCGTTCGAGGAATTGTGGGACTATTTGTTTCCGATTGCGGTGTATCGCTTGCACGACGGGCAAGCAGCGCAAGACGCGACGCAGCAAACGCTGCTCAAAATTTTCGAGAAACGCGCAACGGTCCGCGACCCGGGCAATTTTTTACGCTGGTGTGATCAAATTCTGCTGAACGATATTTACGAGCGCTTTCGGGCGCAGTACGAGCGCCGCCTGACCGAACGCGGGGACGATTATGTGGCAAAGGAAATTGGGTTGGCAGAATTGGCAGAGGATGAAATGAGCGGCGAGTCCAAACAAGCAGAGAAAATTTTGAGCGACGCCGCGCAAGACACGTTCGCCGCCGCCTTGCAAGCGCCGATGCAGGACGCGTTGGTGGCGGCGCTGCGCGCGTGTTTGGAAAACGAACGACACGTCACGCTGCTCGTCGAACTATTTTTGAATGACAAGAGTATTGGCGAGGTGGCGGCGCAATTGCAAATCACGCCGCTCAACGTGCAAGTGATAAAATCGCGCGTCTTGCAAAAACTGCGCGCGTGTTCCGAGATGCAAGAACTTTTCAAGGACTGGCTGGCATGAACCCGGAAAGAATTCGCCGCGCCCTCCGCGCGCCCAATTCAACAGATGCCCGCATTTTGACGCTGGCGGGCGCGATTTTCCAAGTGCGTCCGCCGCGCGCCTCACACGAACGCGTTCTGGCGCAATTGCCCGAATTCATTGACGCCGAGTTGGAGCAGCAAACGCACGCGGAAAAATTCTTGGAACTGAAACGTCATTTGCTGCTCTGTCCGCGCTGCGCTGCACTGTATTTGGATTTGCTCGAAACCGCACAGTTGGACGCACAGCACCAATTGCCCCGACCGCCGACGCTGCCGCGTCCCGATCTTGGTTTTTTGATCTAGCGTCAACGAATAGTGCGATTGAACTGCATCGCAACGAATTAACGAATGAATCATACGCCCATTCGTTTATTCGTGCGATGAACCACATCGCCCAATTCGTTGACAACGGGTGAGTGATGGACTCGAATCCTGACGAACTGCGTAACCTGCTGCGCGCGCACGCCGACAAAATTCCGCCGTCGCTGCAACGGCTGGGCGATGCGTTGTGGAATCCCGACGACGAACAATTGTCGCACGCCGCGTGTCGCGCCGCGCTGCCGGAATTTGTTGACGCGGAATTGGCGGGCGACGCGGTGGCGAAACTGTATCCCGCCGTCAAGCATCATCTCGACCGCTGCGATGAATGTGGACGGGAATACGCGGAACTGCTCGACACCGCGTGGGCGGAACAACGCGGCGCGCTGGTGAAACCGCGCGCGATGCCGCGCCCCGACCTCTCTTTTTTGCCTCAACCCCCGTCAACGCGTTCACTGCCAGAAATTGTGTTGGAATGGACGCGCCGCTTGCTGCCGACCTTTGCGCCCGGACGCGAACGCGAGCTTGCCGTGATTGCCGACACATTTTTTACGCGCGTGGCGCCGTTGAAAACTTTTGAATTGCGCGCGGGCGCGGTGCAAGCCATGGGACTCGGACGCCGCGAAACTAGCCCGGCATTGGAAACGCTCGCCGCGTGTTATGTCGCTACGCAGCAATTGGTCAGTCAAACGACGCGCCAAGAATTGGACGCGTGGCTGGCGCAAGGCACGTTCGCGCAAAACGTCGAAACCCGCGCGCGGGACGCCGCGCAACAAATCGGCATTCCCCGCAAGCAAGCCGCGTCCTTTGCGCGTGCGTACGCCGCACAAATCGCTCAAGACCCGTCGGCATTGAAAGAATTACTCCAGTAGGGAACGAACGCCGTTTCGTTCCATCGCGCGGGGAGGGAACGTTACGGGGAGGGAACGTTACGGCGAACATTCCGTACACAGGCATTTCACACCGCCGCGCAAGCCATCGGTCTGGACACTCTATTCGCGGCGCGTCTGGCGCGCGAATATGCGCAGCGCGTCGCCACTGATCCTTTGCCGCTGCTTGCGCTGCTGAATCACGAATGATTCCAGATGATACTTGCTCTCCTACGCCAACGACTGCGGATGCCCCGCCGCGTCTAAACCTCTTTGCGCTGCCCAGCCGCACGACCCTTTTGTTTTTGCTGATCGTCATTGTCATTTATACCCCGCTCGTCGCTGCGCTCGTGGGCAAAACGCCCGTGTGCGCGCCGTTCCTCTTGTTTTGGATGCTGCTGCTGCCGCTGCGTCATTTTTTGCGCGAACCCGAACGCGTGATTTCACAACATCAATTGACCGCCGCGGACGCGGCGCACCCCGCGTTAACGCAAACCGTCGCGGACGCGGCGCACGACGCGCAAGTGGAAATGCCGCGCGTGATGCTTGCTCCAAACGACGCGGACGGCGCATGGGCGTTTGGCACCTTTCGCCGCGCGTATCTCGGTTTTTCCAACGCGTTGGCGCACGAGATCGAACGATTGCTGGGCGCGGGCGCGGAATCCGCCAAACGGGCGCGCGCGATTGTGCTGCACGAGTTGGCGCATTTTCGGCACGACGATGTGTGGCTCGCGTCTATGGCGCGGAGTGTGCTCGTAGCGACGATCGGCTTTATGTCGCTCGCACTGTTGGTGCACCTGCTGACGCCGTTTTTGTATTATCGCTTTCTCACTTTTTTTGATTTCACACAATCGCCGTGGGCGGAACTGATCGCCGTCTTGGCGCGCGACGATCCTGATATTCTCAAGGCACTCGACCCAGAGGATCCGATTGCTGCCGCGCGCTGGCTCGACTATGAAATGTATATCGTCACGGCGTTCACGCCGCTGATTGTCGGCAGCGGATTGCTGTTGGTGTTTTTCTGGCGCGCGCTCTTGCGCACGCGCGAATTGTATGCCGACGCGCGCGTGGTGGGATGGCAAGCGGGAGATCCCGAACCGTTGTGGGGAGGACTTGCAGTGACGATGACCGTGCAAGCGGTTCGCGCGGCGCCAACGCGCTGGCGCGAAAAAATTGGAGAGTGGGCGCGTAGTAACGAATTCATTCGTCGGCAGCAGTGGCTCGCCACACATCCAAGCGAGGCGCGTCGCCGCGCCTGTTTGGACGCGCCACATCACGTGTACGGGAATAATTTATCTATCGCGCTCACGGCGGGCGCGGCGGTGGTGCTTTTGAACCTGAATTTACTGTCGCAGTTTTATTCCGCAACCCTCCGCGGACCGAATAGCGTGCCCGCGTTCGCGTTGGGCTTTACGGTGATTGCGCTTTCGCTGCTGCCGCGCTTGTGTCAATGGCAAGGTACACTGCGCGGAATGCTGCGTCCGGTGATCGTCATCGTTTTGATTTTCACCGCCATCAAATTGATTCCGCAATATCTCTTGAGCATTCTGCTGGGCGTCGCGGTGCTCATGGACCCGGAGCTCTTGCAGCGCAGCTTGGAGGGATTCGTGGTCGGCACCTTGCCGCCGGGGACAGGCGCGGAACTGGTCGGACTGTTTCTCGAAAATTTTATTTATCGTCCCGCGATTTTGTTTACGTTTTTCATGCCGCCGTTTCTCGTCGCGTACGTATTTTTGGATTTGTGGCTCGAGCGTCGCGTGTTGCACTGGTTCAGCGCGAAAATTTTGGCGCGCCATTCCGCGATTGTTTTTGCATACGTGACTGCGTTGCTGGCGCTCGTGCTCATCTTTGTGATTTTGCCAATTGTAGATTGGGTGACGATTCCGAGCGCGCACCCGTTCGAGCCAAATGTGGTCGCGCCCATGTTCGCCGTTTTATTATTTGCGCTCGCGCATGTCGCGCTGTTTGTACTTTTGGAACGGCGTCTCGCGCGGCGCTGTCCGCAGTGCCAAAAAATCGTGACTACCGAATACGCGCCGGGCATGCGTTGTGGACACTGCGGCGCGCCGTTGAACGCGTGGCTGGTCTCAAACACGTAGTAACGAATTCATTCGTTGGGGAGAAACGAATGAATTCGTTACTACGCTTACTACGCCTTGCCCGCGAGTTCCAAATAAAACAGCCGCAGCAAATGCGCGCCGAACGCGACCGTTCCTCCCAGCGCCAAAAATCCCAACAAGCACATTCCTGCCAACATCACGCTCGAGGTGTCCAGCGGCAAATTTTCAAGCCCATCAAACGTTGCCACTTGCGACATGCTCAACAATAAACCGAGCGGGCAGCCGACCCACGCGATGGCTAATGCCCACACACTCGCGTCGCGGCGAATCAGCAGCAAGAGCCACACTGCCAACAGCGCGCCGAACGCGTCCAGCGCCAGCAAGACACACACCGCGTTCACGCTCCGCAGCGCGGTATCCCACAACGCCGCTTGCCATTGCAGCCAAAATACAAGTAACCCTAACGCCAGCGCGAGCAAACCCAAGACGCGCCACGCGGTAAAAATGTTATGATGCGTCGCAATCCAAGCCCACGTCGCCGTCGCCGAAAGCAATGCGACGAATAAATCTGCCCATGTGGGTTCCGCGTCGTTGAACAACGCGAAATACAACACGGTCGCCAGCCAAAGCAGCGCCGCGCCCCACGCCAAAATTTTTTTCCACATTGCGCGCCTCCCCCATCCCATCCCGCGTTCCGCCATCGCGCCGCGTTCAAACCACCGGATCGCCAGCCACAAGAGCAGCATGGTCGAGAGCACCATCAAGCCAATGCTCGCCGCCACTTGGTTCCACGGCACGGGCGCGACCAAGACGCGCCACACCATCACCGTCGGCGCAAAGAGCGGCACGAGACTCCAGAGCACGGCTGCATCGTCCTGCGGCCGCGCGTTGTTCAAGAGCAAGCCCAACAGCGGCAGCAGTGCGATTCCGCCGACGACGAGCGGGATGCGGCTGCTTTCGGCGTACAACTCGACCCGCGCGCCCAACAGCGCGAACAACGCGGCGTACGTCAGAAAACCGGCAAGGGCTAACGCGCCCAGCGTCAATCCCGTCGTCGCGTCCGGCAGCGGCAGCGGTTGTCCGCGATTAAAGATCAAACTCCATCCGAACCAACTTGCAAACTGCATCCCGCAAATTACGAGCGCGCCCAAAAATTTTCCCGACAAAAATTGCGCGGGGGAAACGGAACCGAGCACTACGTCCATGATGCGCCCTTCACGCTCGCGCACCAACGGCGTCAACAAAACGTTTCCTGCCAGCAAAAGCGCCAAAACAAAAATGCCCGCGATGCCGAACCCCGCGCTCATTGCGCGCGTGAGCGTAAACATTTCAAAATCGGATGGGACAAACCGCGCGGCGGTTTCGTCCTGTACGATATGTAACGGGTCGAGAACCCGCTGCGCGACGAGCGCGCCTTCGCCTTGCGCCAAATTCCACACTAGCCAACGTTCCATCAACGCATCGTTCGTTGCGCCATTGCTCCGTTCCGGGGTATAGTACGTGACTCTGCCGGATTTCAAATAGTTTGGCGGAATCCAGAAAAAACCCGCGATCTGTTTTGCTTCAAGCGCGCGTTGCGCGTCTTCTTGGTTCGCGTAACGCGCAAAATGTTGATAGGTTTCCGCGTCGGGAACGCTTTCCAAAATGCCGCTGTCGTCCACATAACCGATGGTTTGCACCTCGACGCGGTCTTGCGTAATTTGCGTTTGCATTTGCTGCACGACCGCGTTCACGTCTTGGGCGGGGTTGCCGTTCATCAGCCAACCCATCACACTCGCGCCCAAGACGACGAGCGGCGGCGCAAAAAGCAGCGAAAGCCAAAACGGTTTCCAAAACGCGATTTGGCGCACGTGATGAACGGCGATCAAAAAAATTTTACGCATCGGTTATTGCACTGTCATTCTGAGCGGAGCGAAGAATCTCTGACTGAACCAACTAGAGATTCTTCGCTCCGCTGCACAGGACTTGTCATATCGAGCGGAGCGAGATATCTCACTCCGTTCGATATGACAGTCCTGAGCTCATACAGCCCCTGCGGGCTGACCATCTCAGAATGACAAGCTAACTCTTCTGATTTCTGAACCATGCCCTTTTTTGATTCGCTATGCTTCGCATGGCCCGGTCACGAAGCATTGAGGGATTTGCGTTTTCCCCCGCGCGGGAGGGAAACGAATAAATTCGTTACGACGCGGCGCCATGTCAGATTCGCGCGTCCCGCGCGCAGCAGGCGATACACGCGCGTGCTCAATGCGAACGTCAAAATCATGGCGAGCCACGTCAATAGAATCGCCGGAATGCTTTGCCACAGCGGCACGGTCGTCAGCCCCATACGCATAATCAAAACAATCGGCGCGGTCCACGGGATGAAACTCAATCCCACGGCGAGCGCGCTGTCCGGCGCAAACAGACCCGCCAGCATGAGGGGAAAAAACACGATGGTTTGAAACAAATCCAAAAACCAGGGGAGCGGACGATTTTGTTCCAAACCGCCATAGAGCGCGCCTACCACAATGGTTGTGGTCGCGTGCATGATGTACGCAGGGACAAGGATCAAGATGCCGACTGCGACAAGCGACCAGCCCGACCATGCGCCGAATGACAGCTCGAACCACTGCAAAAAGGCGGCGACGAGCAAAAACACCATCCCGCCGAGTCCGCCCCACACGACGATTGGCGTCAAGCCGGTCAACGCGATGCCCAGCACTTTGCCGCCAAAAAATTCTTGGAGCGAGACTGAGGTCAGCATGATCTCGATGGTTTGGTTTTCATGCTCGGCGCTGACCGCCAGCCACAAGTAACTCTGCGTGAACTGGTTCAAGAAATAATAGAGCAGGACCAAGCCCAACGCGACAAGCAGCATTCCCACGCGTTCCCACGAAAAATTTTCGGTTGGCTTTGACGCCGCGTGCAAAACGAGTGTGCCGTCGAGAATGCGCGCGCGTTGCGCGGGCGCGGATTTTTTCAAGAGCTGCGCGCGTAAAAATTGTTCGAGCGCGCCGCGCGCAAACAACGCGGTCTCGATGCGGCTCACCACGCGCACCTGTCCGCTCTGCAAATAATCGCGTGTCACGACCACATAACCGTCGAGTGCGCCGCCGCGCCACGCGGTTTCTGCCGCCGCGACGTCGTCAAAACGTTGGATGCGAAAACTGGAATCGGGAGCCCCGGCGCGGAGTGTGGCAAACAAGCCGGACTCGTCCACCATGCCAAACGCGAGTTGATTGGACGGCGAGGGCAGCCACCAGAACAGGAACGCGCACGACAGCAGCGGGCACAACACAGGCAGCACGAACGCAAAAAAAAGAAACCCGCGCCGCGTCAGATGCTGGCGGTACGTCTGCGCGGCAATCTCGAACAGTTTGGGGGAGAAGGGTGCGCGGTTCAAGTTCGGTCCGGGGGTGTCAAAATGTCGGCGCGGACTCACCGCGCACCAAGCGCACGAAAATTTCGTCGAGCGGCATGGCGGCAATTTGAAAATGTTCCAGCGTCACCGCGTTGCACAGGGCAACCTGACGCAGCCATTCCGTCGGCGTGACCGCAGCGGCGAGGGTGAGCTGCCATACGCCCGCGTTTTCGCTGGCGGCAGTGACGTGCGGGAGTTTTGAAAAATCACCGCGCCCGCGCACCTGCACCGCGTTGGGCGCGAACGCACGTTGTATTTCGCGCAGCGAACCGTACAGGATGGCGCGTCCTTCCTGCATCAACAAAATGCGGTCGCACAACATTTCGACGAGGTGCAGTTGATGACTGGAAAGAATGACCGACCTGCCCTGCGCGCGCCATTCGCGCACGAGCTCTTGACCGAGTTGCACATTGACCGGATCGAGATTCGCAAACGGTTCGTCCACGATCAACAGGTCGGGTTCGTGCGCTAACGCGGCGGCGAGCTGCGCCTTTTGCGCCAGCCCGCGACTGAGCTGGTGAATTCTTTTGGCGCGGTGTTCCCACAATTCCAAACGCTTGAGCAAATTCTCGACGCGCGTGTGCGCCTGCGCGGTCGAAAGATTTTTCAGCCGCGCGAGATAGACCAAACAATCCCACACGCGCATCTGGCTGTACAAGCCGCGCTCTTCGGGCATGTAGCCGATGCGGTCTTTTTTGCGCTCGTCCAACGCGCCGCCAAAAACGTGAACGTCGCCGTCGTCCGGCGCAAGCAGCCCGAGCAGCATCCGCAGTGTCGTCGTCTTGCCCGCGCCGTTCGGACCGAGCAGCCCAAAAATTTCGCCGCGTTCCACCGTAAAAGACAAATCGTTCACGGCGGTCTTGCTGCCAAATGTTTTGGAAACGTGCTGGAATGAGACAATGGAATCCATGCGCGAGGGCTTACACTTACGGCTCTGGCGCCGTCGCAACCATCGAGAGCTGATACCCGGTTCTGGTCGGTTCGAGATGATAGCTCACGATGAACCGCCGGTTGCCCGCAAAGAATTGCGCTTTGCGTTCGAGTAAGGATTTCAGAAGGTAATCGAGATCGCTGCGCCATTCCTCGCCTGCTTGCCCCAGAAGAGTTTCCATGATTTCCTTTACGAACTTGTTCTGCTCGGCATCGGATAACAGGGCGGCGTTCCACGCGCATATCCCCAGCACGATCAATTTTTCCAACGCTGGACCCGTTTCCGCGTATTGCTTGAACGGTTCGATGAATTCCAAAAACACGGCAGAGATTTTCGATTCGCCGGGCGGGCTCTGTATGATTTTTGTGTCGGCGGAAAAACCTCCCGCGCGCAAATCACGCGCGAAATGATCCCATTTGCTTTGTCCACGAATGGGCTGTCGTTTTTTTCGTTTTGACATACTTGCCTCGTTTCGGGATTTACGAATGTGCCTGAAAATTTTTCTCGCCCGCTTCGATGCGCACCTGCAATCGGTTCTCTGCCGGTGGGATCGGACAGCTCCATTGATCGCCGTACACGCACCACGGGTTATACGCCAAATTGAAATCCACGCGCAGGGAGTTGGCGCCAACACGTTCGGGCTCGAGATAACGCCCCGCGCCGTACGTTTCTTCCGGCGCGGTCGCATCCACGAACGGCAAAAAATATTCGCCCGGATTGTCTTCCGCTTCGTACACTTGCAGCGTAACCGCTTGTCCGTGTACCGGAAAACGAATCTGTCCCACCTTGAGATAATCGCGCACGTCGCCTTTGCTCGTTTGCATTGGAACGTGTTCGGGCTGCGTGTAGCGTTCCAACGCGAGCGTGAAATCCAGCGCGTCGTTTTCGGGAAAATAATTCAGCCCCGTAAAATTTTCTTTCTGTTCCGCGCTCAGCGGCGACTGCGGATGACGCTTGAAAAAATTGTCTTTGGTTTTGCGGTACTCGGTCAGTTCGGACATAGTGTATGATGGAGAGATGGAGTGATGGAGTGATGGAGTGATTCTCTCAATCTCTCTCTCTCTCAATCTCTCTCTCTCCCTCTCTCCCTCTCACGCCACCCAATCCATAAACCGATAATACGACATCGCGAACGGCAAGAACCACGGGTTGCCGGAATACCACGGCATTGTCGGAAAATCCATGCCCTCAAACGGATTGTGCCACTCTTGACCCGCGATGCGATTGGCGAATTGTCGACCGAGGTACGTGGACAGCGCGACGCCGTGCCCCGCGTAACCCATCGCGTAATACATGCCGTCCATTTGCCCCGCGTGCGGAAAAATGTCAAAGGTGAAACCGAGCGTACCGCCCCACGCGTACGCGGTCGGATATTTTTCCACTTGCGGAAAAATTTGCAACATACCCTTGCGCAAAATTTCGGCGCTCTCGCGAACCGTGTCGGGCGTTTCGGGAAAGAACGCGGCGCGCCCGCCGAACACGATGCGGTCGTCGGGCGAACGGCGAAAATAGTACAAGAAATTTTTTGTATCGAAAATCATCCGATTATGGGGAATCAACTGCTGCGCGAGTTTCGGGTCGAGCGGCTCGGTGGCAATGATGAAACTGCCAATGGGAATGATGCGTTTTTGAAACTGCGGGGTTGCCCGTCCCGTGTAACCGTTCGTCGCGGCGAACACATCTTTTGCCGCAATCGCACCGCGCGCTGTTTTCACGTTGAACCCGTTCGCCGTTTTTTCAATCGCTTCTGCCGCGACGCCGTCGTGCAAATCCGCGCCCGCGCGCTGCGCCGCGCGCGCCATGCCGCGCACGTATTTCGCGGGATTCAAGCCCGCGCTGCGTTCGTCCACCAATCCGCCGTAATACATCTGCGTGTCAATTTCATTCCGCAGTTCGGTTTTGGGAACGAGGAGCGTCGGGTAATCGAATTCGTGATAGAGGAGTTCGTGCGCGGACTGCAAATGCTTTATATGTTTTTCTTTCCACGCCAAATCCAAATGCCCGCGCCGCGCAAAATCGCACTCGATGTTTTCCTCTTGCACCAGCGTCGCCACACATTCGAGCGCGGCGAGCGACGCGTCCCACAACTCGTGCGCTTTGGTCGCGCCGAATTCTTGCATCATTTCGCCGACGCCGTGTTTGTGTCCCGTCAGCACCATCCCGCCGTTGCGCGAACTCGCGCCCCAGCCCAGCGTCTCGCGTTCCAACAGCGTCACCCGCGCGCCCAATTTCGCCAACCGCAGCGCCGCCGACAACCCCGTATACCCGCCGCCAATCACGACAACATCCGCGCGTTCGGGAAGGGGACGGTTGGCGAACGAGTCGAGTTCAGGCGTGACAGCAGACCAGAGTGATTGCAGTTGCATGATTATGCTCTCCAAATTCTGATTGTGCTTGTGCGGTGTTCCAGACCTATCCTTCGCTCCAACTCAAATTCGGTCCATCAAGCAACAGCGCAACATGGTTGATAACATCACGTCCCAAGATCCCTACTTCTTGGTCAAGAACAAGATAGAGCCCCCGAATAGTCCTCAATAATTTCTTTCTCAAAATCCTTTGCATCTTCTGGATGCACAAGGCGCGGGCTCCTCATGTACGGGACGACCTGTGCTTGGACGTCTGGCACAATGACATAGACCTTTGCCTTTTCAGGCAGGTAAATATTTTCTGGCAGTTGAACTTTTCCGTTTTCGACAAAGCCCTCGTATGTAGCCACTTTCATGTCGTACCTCCTTCACATAACCCTTGCCCCTCTGCCAAGTAAAGAGGGGAATGTAATTATACCCGCGCTTGCGTTGATTTTGCGCGCGTTGGGACGAAGCATCCACGGCTGTTGCAAAGTCGCGCCAACTGTCATTTCGAGCGGAGCGAGAAATCTCGGTTTTGCTGAGAGAGATTTCTCACTCCGCGTTCGCTCCGTTCGAAATGACAGAATCATTGAATCGTTTTCAACAATTCCTCCGCCCTTTCATACGCGACCTTGTAAGAATACGGCGGACCGTCGCACCACGCGCGTTCCTTGGCGCGTTCCGCGTGCTCGCGCGCTTTTTGTTGCAATGCACCGCGCAGTGGCAGAAACACTTCGCCCTTGACCCACTGCGCGCGCTGCCAATGCCATTCCGCCAGAAAATTGTGAATCTCGGCTTGCTGCAACCGATACTCACAGCGGTCGGCGATGCTCAATGCTTCGTTCGCAAACTGCAAAGCTTCGTCCGTGCGCGATGAAACTGTGTCTACATGCCCGATGACTGCCGCAGGTTGTTTGGGTTCTGTGCTCTGCAATCTCGCTTGTGCCATCCGCAGTTTTGCAAACTCTAGCAAAATCGGCGCTTCAAATTCCACCAAATTGGCTCGTCTATCTCGCGCCAATGCCTCAGTCAAATTAGACTCCGCTTCAAGAAAAATTCTGTTTTCATTCTCAACAGCCACCACAGGCGCTTTGCAGATTTGTGCGACGAGGCTTGCCCCAATGAGCCAGCTCGCCTGAACAAAATCGCGCTCAATGGGAGTACCGCTTTTCGCCCATTCCATTGCCCAGGACTGAGCTATTTTTGCCGCATTAATCGCACTTGACGCGTTGTCCATTAACAGAAAGAGCTGCGCGCGATATGCCGATACTTGCGAACCAGTACTAACCTTATCTTGTCCGATACTGTCAAAAATATCACTTGCAACTTTCAACTCTTCGTGAGCTTGCATAAATTCACCAGTATAGGGGAAAAAAAGTCCTATTTCTTGATGTCCCATCGCGCTATCGCTCTTGTCATTTAATACATGCAGCAGGTCATTTGCCCATTGCAGATTATGCTTTGCTTCGGTAAGATCACCAACATATATCTGGCACGACGCTAGGTTCACTAGCCCTCTTGCTAGATTTCTGTATGCTCTATCTCGAAAGAACAAACTTGATGTAAACCCTTTCCTAGCTATGCTATTATGTTTCTCAACTAGACTTATTGCATCCCTTGGTCTGCCCGTCACCATGTACGCTCCGCCCAACAGGTTTAGAACCCACGCTCTCGCAGTATCGTTGAACAACGGTGGTAAAACATCTTCCCCTTTAGGAAACAGAGCGCGAATTAGTTCGATTGCCAATTGGAAAGCACCATGCTCGAGAAGCACAGGTTCTAGTTGATAGTATAGTATCCAAAAAGCGTTTGAATACTTTTGAGCACATACAGTATGATTATAGAATTCGACTAGCCTTTGCAATTCGGCACGACTATCGTTCTGTATTTTTCTGGGTCCAGAGAAATATTCGGCAAAGTTAGAGTGTATACTCATCTTTCGGTCATTTTTGCTCACCCGGTATCAATTACCGCCGGGGGAGCAGCATACACAGATTCAGGGACTCCCAGTAGTTGAAGAATGCGAAGTTGCAGCGGGGTGAGCTCAGTCACTTCGTACCAAACGGCTGTT
>JACQWQ010000196.1 GCA_016209205.1 Chloroflexota bacterium | reverse complement strand
TAGCAGGCCAATACGTGTGGGCGACCCTTGTGACGCACGAACAACGCTTGAACATCTATCATCAGCGTTCCGCGCAAGAACCCTTGCGCTGGCTCAAAACTTTTCGCTACGAAATTGCGGAACCGGTACGACCGCTCCGTCATGAGTTTCGTCGCTCGCACCGACGCCGCAAAATGTGTACGATGTCGTTGGACTATGCCAAGTTAACGAAATCGAAATAATGTCTACGATGTCGTTGGACATGACAGCTAGCAAAACAAAAAGGACAATCCCTGTGCAACAGTTACTCTCCCCCTTCAAACTCGAACGCTATTTCGCGCAATACGAATTCCACGTCCAATACACGCTCTGTTCCTCTGACTGTGAAGCGGTGACGATTCACGATTTGCTGGAACTCGAACCTGACGCGCGGGCGCGGTTTGAGCAACATTGGCTCGGTTACACCGAATCGCCGGGCGCGCCAACGCTGCGCGCGGAAATTGCGAAAATCTATCAAACGATTCAACCCGAACACGTGCTCGTCCACACGGGCGCGGAAGAAGCGATTTTTCTTTTTATGCACGCGGCGCTGTGCGCGGGCGACCATGTGATTGTGCACGCGCCGTGCTACCAATCCCTCACGGAGGTCGCAGCAAGCATCGGGTGCCAAGTGTCGCCGTGGCGCGCGCGAGAGGAAAATCGGTGGGCGTTGGACGTGGACGAATTGCGCGGAATGCTGCGCCCGAACACGCGCGTTATCGTCGTCAATACGCCGCACAACCCGACGGGTTGGCTCATGCCGCGTGGAGATTCCTCGTTCCTCGGAACAAGTTTTTTGCGCGTGAACGAAATCGCGCGCGAACGCAACATCATTTTATTTTCCGACGAAGTGTATCGCGAATCGGAATACGATGCGGCATTGCGTTTGCCTGCCGCGTGTGATGTGAATGACAGTGCGGTCTCGCTCGGCGTCCTGTCCAAAACGTACGGCTTGCCGGGTTTGCGCATCGGTTGGATTGCAACGCACAACACGCCAGTGTACGAACGCATGGCGGCGCTGAAAGATTACACGACGATTTGCAACGGCGCGCCGAGCGAATTTTTGGCAGAGCTCGCGCTGCGTCACCGCGAGAAACTCGCGCAGCGCAATCTCGAAATCATCGCGCGCAATCTGCGATTGTTGGACGCATTTTTCGCGGAAAACGCCAACAGATTCTCGTGGGTGCGCCCGCAAGCCGGACCCATCGCGTTTCCGAAATTATTGCAGGGCAGCGCGAATGATTTTTGTCATGCGCTCGTGACGCAGCAAGGCGTGTTATTATTGCCAGGGCGTTTGTTTGACGACGACGCGCAGCCGATGCATTTGGAAAATTATTTTCGCATCGGGTTCGGGAGGAAAAATATGCCGGAGGCGCTGACGCGGTTAGAGGGTTTTTTGTAGACAGAGTAAGTGTCATATCGAAT
This sequence comes from Chloroflexota bacterium, assembly GCA_016209205.1. Taxonomy (GTDB): domain Bacteria; phylum Chloroflexota; class Anaerolineae; order UBA4142; family SHND01; genus SHND01. The sequence continues at coordinate 14,886 of JACQWQ010000196.1, read as the reverse complement.
GTTTCGTTTGCCAAACTACGGCTTGCACGAAACGATGAGATATCTAACTCCGTTCGATATGACACACGAGGCAAGCAGGTTCCTTTGCGCCCTTGTGGAAACTGATAACTGATAACTGATTACTGATTACTGATTACTTGGTTCTCTCGCTTCACCGTAAACCGGTCGAGGTCGTTGCACACAATCGTGTTGGGGAATATCGCGCTGGCTTCGGCGTGGACGGTGTTGCCGTTGTAGCGGCGCGAGATGTGGGTGAGAAACAGTTGTTTTACATTCGCGTCGCGCGCGGCTTGCGCGGCTTCGGCGGCAGTGATGTGTCCGTGCTTGCGCGCAATGTCACGGTCGGCGGCAAGATACGTGGCTTCCATCACCAAACCGTCGGCGTCCCGCGCGGGTTCGATCACTTCGTTGATGCGCGCCAAATCGCCGACGTACACGAATTTTGTCCCCGGTACGAGTTCGCCCAAAACGTCTGCGGGCTGCACCACGCGCCCGTCGGCGAGGGTGATGCTTTCGCCCGCCACAAGCCGTTTGCGTTCGGGACCAATCGGCACGCCCAACGCTTCTGCGCGTTCCACCAAAAACGGGCGTTTCGCTTTTTCCTCAAAGACAAAACCGAAATTGCCGGCGCCGCGATGGAGCACGTTGAACGCGCTCACCGTCAAATTCTTTTCGCGCACCAGCACACCCGGCTTGATTTCGATCAAGGCAACTTCGATTTCGACCTCTTTGCCGCGCATGACAACTTTCATCAAATCGCGCACGCGGTCGAGCGCCCAGCGTCCGCCATAGATTTCCAGTTTTGAAATGCTTTGGACATCCCATTGTCCGAGCGTGGACGCCAGTCCGCCGATGCCCAGAATGTGGTCGAGATGCCCGTGCGTCAAAAAGATGCGGCGCAGGTCTTTGAACCCGACGCCGCTGCGTAGAATCTGCCGTTGCGTGCCTTCGGCGCAATCGAGCATAAAGCGTGTGCCTTCGTGAATCAACAGCGTGGACGTGAGATTGCGTTCGACGCTCGGCGCGGACGCGGAGGTTCCGAGAAAGACAAGTTCGAACATAAGTCGAGCTATTATAATGACAAACCGCGTGCAGGAAAAATGGCGAGACGGAGGGTTGCTTTGTTTGCAGAAACAAAACGTTCCCTCCGTCTTGCTGTGCGGCTGCAAGTCCGGGGACAGGACGAGTAGATTGCCGACTCGTCGTTGAGCGTCAACGCGGGACGTCGTGGTCCAACGGCAGAGAACTGAGGGAAAACGAGTACTGTCCTGTCACGCCATGGAATCCATGCCGCAACCGAACACGCCGTTCGGAATTGCCCGAGACCCGTCCTTGCCAGGACTGGCAGTTGTAAAAAATCTGACGAGATTGAAACTGGTCAGATTCAATACCGAAAGAAAAAAATGCAAGAGCCGTGACGACATTCACGGCTCTTGCATTCAGGGCATGGTAACCCGTTGGAAGGTCAAGCGATAGTTGACGTGGCGGTGCATGGGCATAATCATACCGTACGGCTTGTCGCTGGGAATGGAATCGTCAACACGCACGCGATAGCCCGCGCCGTACATGGGCCAATTGTAATTACAGTCGCAGTAATCGCCCTTGGGCTTTTGGTCGGCAAGCGAGAGCCGCTGAATTTCCATGGCGCCGCTTTCATCCCACGAAATTTCAACCACTTTGTCGGTGACGCGCACCCCATTCTCGTCAATCAATTTGACATAGATCGTATGGTCGTTACCCGATTCCTGACCGGCATCTTGAAAGACCATGTCCACGAGACGCCAATACGGTTGCCCGGAGGGAACCGTCGGCTCGATGACGCCGATATCTTGCAAGAGGGACAAACCGCCTGGGCCCAAACGTGAATCCCACTTGCGCGGGGGCAGCGGGGCAATGCTTTGGGGTGCGACCAGCGGCGCTGATTCGGGTTGCTGCGGCGCGGCGGTGGGTTCTGCTTTTTTCACAGGGGGACGCGCGGCGGGTTTGCGCGTCGGCACAGCGGTCGGTGGAATCTCGGTGGGTGGAAGTGGTGTTGGCGTGGCAGTGCGAATTGCCTGGGCGATTTTATTGCCAAACAGAATGGGGCGACTGCCGCCCAATACAATCGGCAATTCGTCGCCAGTGTTGTTGTTATTGCCGCCGCCGAATCCATAAGTCAATACGGCATAGATCATCCACAACGGGAGCATGACTACAATCCACAAGGCAAAGAGCGCGACCAGAATTGTCGCAATTTTGTTTCCGGTGCTGAGCCGGGAGAACCACGTGAAAATGCCGGGGCGACCATTTTTGACCGCCAGCCCGAGATGCGCCGCGCCGACGACTTGATTGACCTGCCGCGCGGTGGCCGCGGGCATGGGTCGCACCACGCTGCCTGAACGTTCCCATGGTTTTGCCGGAGCAGGGCGTACGCCGACGGCGGTGCCGGGCAGGACGGCGGCTTGGGCGCGCGCCGGTTGTACTTGGTGCGCGGTCTGATATTGCGGTGTACGCGTGCCGTATCCGCCGCTGCCATTCCCGCGAGGATGTCCGCCGCTGCCATTTCCCGGTCGCGGGGCATAAGCTTGCGGCTGTGGCGCGTATCCTGACTGGGCGGTTCGCGGTGCAGCGGGGCGCATAGGCGGCGCGGGTTGGACGCGTGGGGCGCGCGTGCGGGCGCGTTCCAATTCTTCGGCCATGCGACGCGTGACACTCAACGCCAACGCGGGATAGCGCGCCAACATGCGATCAAAATCGCCCTTGGTAATAGCCCACAATTCAATGTCGCCGACCGATTGAACGGTGACGGGATAAGTTCCACTTTGCACGACCGCTTGTTCCCCAAACGATTGCTGCGGTCCCAAAAGATCGAGAACGATGGTTTGTCCGTTCGGACCCTGCGCGATTTCGCGCGCTTCGCCCGCTTCGATAATATAAACAAATTGCGCCGGTTGTCCGGCAAAGCATATCGTCTCACCCGAGCGAAAACGCAAGGACTGGACATACTGCGCCACTTGGCGTAACTCGGTCTGCGAGAGACCCAAGAAAAGATTCAATTGACGCAAGTGGCGTTCCACTACATCGCCTTCGGCATTGCCCAGTTTGGAGCTGAGGGCGCGGGATAATGCGAGGGAAAGCGCGGGATGCTGGACGATGAGGTCGTCATATTCGGTTTTGTACAAAACCCAAAGCGTCGTGTCGTCAATCGCTTTGGCCGCTTCGCCGCGCGTGCGCCCGGTCAGCAAAGCCATTTCCCCGAACGATTGACCGGTGCTGACACGGTCAAGCAATGTAGTTTCGGCGGCGGCGTCGGAGACCAGTTTCACGTGTCCCGCTTCGCAAAAATACATGGCGTCGCCCGGCGTGCCTTCGGCGTAGATTAATTCGCCGGCAGGATAATGGCGCAGGACCAGCCGTTCGGCAATCGCCTGGAGCGCTTCGTGATCGGCGTCGGCAAAGAGGGGCAGCGCGTGCAAGCGTTCCACTGCTTGCGCTTGATCCTCTACGCCCAATTGTTCGGCGAGGGCGCGTGAAAACGCGAGTTTGAGCGTCGGTTGCTCGCCAATCAGATGGAGATAATCGTTGCGCGCCAAGACCCACACATTTACATCGGTTACGGCAAAGGCGGTGGACGGATAGGGCTTGCCCGTAATCAACGCCGTCTGCCCGATGAGCTCGCCTTCGCCCAACTCATCATAATGCTCGCCTTCGCGGGAGGCTGTGATCACGCGCATGACGCCGGACTCGATCATATAGGCGCAATTGGCAGGATCGCCGGTTTCAAAGATGGGGTCGCCGCGCAGAAAGGCGCGGAACTGCAAACGGTTGGCGAGCGCGCGCGCTTCCGAATCGGCGAGCGCAGAAAACATTGGATTGCTCGAGAGGCGTTGGGTGACGAGATATTCGTCGAGGTGGGCGACGCGTGTGCCGAGCGCCGCGCTAAATTTCAAACCGATGGTGGGGTACTGCAAAATCAGGTCGTGGAGATCGCTGCGGGAGAGAATCAGCAGACTGCAAGTAGTTGCGGCGCGAGCGGAGGTGGAAAAAGGACGATTGAGCAGCAAGTCTACTTCGCCGATCAAGCTGCCGGCGCCGAGATTCGCCAGCGCGATGGGCCCTTGCGGCGTGTCACCTTCCAGTTTGACCCAACCCTGAACGATGACGGCGAGCATCTCTGCCGGTTTGCCCGCGGAAAAAATGTGCGTATTGGTGTTGTATTCTTGATGACGAAGTCGGCTGCTGAGTAGTTCGCGTTCGTCCTCCGAGAGACGGGCAAACAGCGGAACTTGGTCGAGCGGTTGCGGTATCACGTGCTATAGAAATCCTTGAGGATACTCTGGATGTATCGTGCGCGTGCTGCAAAATACATCGGCTCGGCGTTGAGTAGAGCATTCCCCTAACCTGGGAGGTCAAGAACCTCAATTCGAGTCCAGACCTGAAAGGTTTTCAAAATGGTGCGTCTGGCATAATAGCGTATACGCCGCGTACGGCGCAAAAGATGTAAATGCCGTATACGTTTTGGACGCCTGTCAGGTCTATGGCGGGGCTTGCTGGAAAACCAGGTACCAACCCTGCGTCGCTGTAGGATTATTGCCACATTCTACAACATTAGCGTCTATCTGCAAATCCCCAATCAGGTCACTGGCGGCGTTTTCGACCAAATGTACAGTGTAATTTCCCGGTAAGACTGCGACATCGCCAAAACCATTGCCGCGTTCGGGCTTTACGCCCGTAAAAAACTGCTCATTTCCATAAGCCGAATTGACTTCGACCATGATTCCCGCCAGCCCTCTGCCGTGGCGGTCTTGGACTTGGACCTGAATCGCCGCGCCCCCTCCGACGCTCAGGCAATTCAGCGCGCGCTTGTCGCGCAACTCGAAACGCGGCGCGTGCGGATTCGGTTCGGACGTTGGCGGAAGTGGAGTGGGCACGGGTGTGGGTGGGACAGTCGGGGGCACGACGGGGGTCGGTTCGAGAACGATGACGGTAACGCGCGGCGGCGGGGTCAGATTGCGGGTCGGGTGCGGGGTAAAAGTCTCGCGTCCGAGCGCGGCGGCGGGGTGATCCAGATCGAGCCGCAATTTGACGAGCGCCTGTTGCATCAATGGATTGGTCTCGGCGCGCGCGAGTTCAGTGAGGCGCGGTTTGGCGTCTGGCAATTGCAAATAGTACAGGCGTTGATTGGCAAGCGCGAAATCGTTGTCTAGCGCGTACGACGCGGCGATCATGTGCAGGTAATCGTCCTTGTCACGGGCGCTCAAATCGTAGGGCTGCGCGTCCGTATAGCTCACGGGATAAACGTACCAGCCGACAAAGAGTCCACACCCAATGCCCGCGAGCAAAGCGAGCACCCAACTGAGAATCAACGGGCGATAAATGGATTCCAACGACCTTTAGCCATGCGCGTTCCAATCCGAACGCGATCAAGGAAAGCGGCGTCATTGCTTTTAGAACTGCCCGTATGGGAGTGGGCGCAATGACGCGTGGCGTCTGGAAGAATCGTCGTGGGGAAACGATTCTGGCGCATCCTACGGGTGCGCACATCATCCAGCGGATGATGTTTTGTTCGAAACAGGAAGCCGAAGGTGATGTTTTGAGTAAAGCGACGATTAAACTATAATCGTCAAGAGAGTGCCGAGAGGGGGAGTCGAACCCCCACGTCCGTTAAGGACATAGCTTTTTGAGAGCTACGCGTCTGCCTCGTTCCGCCATCTCGGCAAGCACGAAATTAATATATCTCAAAAAAAGGAAATGTCAACTATCGGCAAGTCCAAGCGCCCGAAGGGCAAGTATGTGCTTTCGCTCAAGACATGGTAAGTCATCCCCATAATAAATCCAAGGCAACAAAGTGAGCGAATCTTTTTTTGCAAATTTCAATTCCCAAAGTTGGGCGTAATGCGGTAATTTTTTTGCGCGTTTGATGATTGCGCCCTTGACGCCACACAAGCGCGTGGTTTGTCCTTGAATCCATGCAAGGAAGGGAAAACTGCCTGAAGCGATCGTGACATAAACGCGCTCGTACACATATTTGGGATTTTTGAATGTATTCCAACGATCTTGATAAACGCGAATACAGCCGTCGCCATCAATTACGCCGCGCAAAAAATCAGGGAAAAAATTATCTGGCAATGTGAGCGCGCCCAGAATGAGACTCTTGGCAGGCATCAAACCAATGGATTCAAGCCAAAGATAAAATGCGCGGTCACCCCATTGGAGGGAATAATACACGCTCAATAACCTGCGCGTTTTCGTAATCTGATTATCCAAGCCCAAACACTCTTTGACCGTCTCCAATAATTCATAATCGGCAGAACGAATACACAAATGTCTCCCGTCTGGTGAAAGGTTTCCATCTGTAGCAATTATGCCAACGGCATACGCGAGTGCGGGCGACCAAATTGGGTCAACGAAACGAAAATTGTGATGTGCGCCAATATCAGGACCACGCGCGCGTGTCGGAATGCCCAGTTCGTCCATCCGTCGTCGAATCGTCGTTTCGGCGACTTGAAAATGCTCCGCCAATTCTTGAATCGTCCAATGTTCATTCGAGTAAAGTTGGCGCAATTCGCTTTCGGGAATGTAGTTCCGCAGATTCATGGGTATAGAATAGTACGAGTGTTTTCGATTGTCAATTTATGTTCATTTTACCTTTCGCTCCGCAGCACCTTTTAACTCGTTTATGAACGAACCCGCAATGATCGCGGCGGCGCAAAAAGGGGACGTGCCCGCCTTTAATCAACTCGTGCGCGCGTATCAATCGCTCGTTTATCACACGGCGTATCGTGTCTTGGGCGACGGCGACGCCGCGTCCGATGCCACACAGGACGCGTTCGTCAACGCCTACAAAAATATAAAGTCGTTCCGCGGCGGTTCGTTCAAAGCGTGGCTGCTGCGGATTGTGACGAATACGTGCTACGACCAACTGCGCGCGAAACAACGCAAACCGACCGCGTCGCTCGACGCGTTGTTGATCGATCCCGATAATCCAGCGCCCGGTTTGGGGGAAGCGCGCGAAGAAGCGCCGCACGATTATGCCGAGCGGCGAGAATTGGCCTATTGGATTGACAAAGGTTTGCAAACTCTGCCGTACGACCAACGCATCACGCTCGTCTTGTCGGATGTAGACGGTTTTGCCTACGAGGAAATTGCTGTGGCAACCAACACCAATGTGGGCACGGTCAAATCGCGTCTTTCACGGGCGCGGGCGCACATGCGCGATTTTCTTTTGGCGCAACAGGAACTTTTACCTGACGCTTTTCGTCTAAAAACCAGGATGGGAGAGAATCAAACTCTCCGGACAGAGAATGTTTAATCGCAAGCATCAAATCACAGATATGGACGCGTGGGTCGAAGAGCGTTTGTCCGACTATTTGGACGGGACGCTTTCGCCGCAAGAACGCGCGTCGGTCGAAGCACATTTGAGACAGAGTGCGCACGCGCGCGCCTCGCTGGAAGCATTGCGTTGGACTGTAAACTTGCTCGAGCAAACACCCGCGCCCGCGCTGCCGCGTCAATTCACCTTGCCCGTAACCCAACGCGCCCCTGCGCGCGGCGCGCCGGCGTGGTTAGTATGGAGTTTGCGCGGCGTCGCCGTCGCGGCGACGGCTGCGTTTGTTGTTTTGTTGACGGCAACGCTGTTACGCCAGAATGCAGGAAATGGGAATGCCTTTACACAAAGCGCCGCCCCCGCTGCTCCTTCGGCGCTGATCGCGCTAGCGCCAACCGCGCCTGCAACTTTTCCCGCTCGAGCATCACAGCCCCAGGCAAATGCGGCAGAGGCAAACGCGACGCCATCGCTGTTGATGGTTACAGTCGCACCCGCGCAGCCGACGAGTGAAATCATGCCGGTCACGGTCGTTCCTTCGATCAGCTCAAACGCGCTCGTGCTTCCGACAGCCACAGCAAATTCATCTCAAGATGTCGCGCCGCCCGGCGCACCGCCAGCGGAGCAACCGACTGCCGCCGCGGTGCAAAAAGCGCAGCCCACAAATGCATCCGCGAGCGCGAGCGATGCTGCAGGCGCCACACCCGAGCTGGGCAATACAGAACCTTCACCGACGAGTGATAGCTCTACACAGCGCACGATCGGTGTGGAAGTAGTCGAAGGCGTCGTCACCACCTTCAGTCTCAAGGTGCGCGAAGGCCCTGGCATTCGCTATCGCACGATTGGCGGACTAAAACGCGGCGACCGAGTTTTTGTCATCGGGCGCAGTCAAGATCGTGGCTGGTATTTGATTCAGTTTGAAAAGAATCTGCAAACCGGGACCGGCTGGATTGCTGCACCCTTTGTGCAGTTGAATGCTTCGCCGGACTTGTTGCCGATTGCCCCTCCACCGGAACCCACACAGCCCGCAGCAAGACCAACGATTCCAACGCCGAGCGCGACGCCGAGTCCTTCCCTCCCAGCGTCGGCAATGGTCACACCGCCCGCGGACGATCAAACTCCAAGCGCGACGCCGACCGAACCCGCGCCCGCGACGCCGACGAGTGAAGCGAATCCGGAACCGACGGGACAGACCCCTTCCAATGCGCAACCGGCAGCGACAGAAACTCCACCGGGAAAATCCGGGCGCGGAGGCGCGTTGTCAACCCCGACGGGTACATTTTGAATCTCCACCGCGCAGAAATGCGCGGTTTTTTTGTAAACCGCTAGCGTTTCTGTTTTTGTGCGGCGCTGCGTATAATGAAAAAACCATGTTGACAAGATTTTTCGTGCGCGAGATTCCCGTTTACGGCAATACCATTCTCGCGCCGATGGACGGCTATTCCGATTCGCCGTTTCGCTTGATCTGTCGCGAACTCGGTTCGGCAATGTCGTACACCGAATTCACGAACGCCGACGCGTTGCTGCAGAAGCGTTTGCCGGACAGTGTCGCGCAGCGTCTGAAATATGATGCGTCCGAAAAGCCGATGACGTTTCAGATTTACGGGAACGATCCCGACCGTTTGGTCGAGGCGGCAAAACGCGTCGTCGAACTTGGGCCCGACATTATTGATCTCAACATGGGCTGCTATGTCAAAGACATTGCCGAACGCGGCGCAGGGTCGGGCATGTTGCGCTTTCCCGAACGCATTGCATCCTATTTTGCGCGCGCGTCGCGCGAATTGCGCGTGCCGGTGACGGGCAAAATTCGTTTGGGTTGGGACGATGCTTCGCGCAACTATCTCACCGTCGCGAAAATTCTGGAAGATAACGGCGCGAGTTTGATTGCCGTCCACGCGCGCACCAAAGCGCAGGCGTATCACGGCCGCGCGGATTGGGACGCCATCGCGGAAATCAAACAGGCGGTGAAAATTCCCGTATTGGGCAACGGCGACGTGAAATTGGTCGCGGACATCGCGCGTCTCAAAGCGCACACTGGCTGCGACGGCGTGATGATCGGGCGCGGCGCGATTGGCAACCCGTGGATTTTTTCAGGACGCGACCGCCATGAGGTTTCGCTGGACGAGCGCATTGCGCTGCTGCGGCGTCATCTCGCCTTGAATTTAGAATTTTACGGGCAGCGCAGTGGCTTGATTCTCTTTCGCAAACATGCGGCGCGTTATGTCGCGGGCTTGTTCGGGGCGGCGCACTTGCGCGTGCCTTTGTTGACCGCCGAATCGGTCCAAGAGTTTGACGATTTGCTCGGCGGGTTTGCCGAGCAAATCCAAACGCATGACGCGCATTTTTTCGAGCGCGAGCCAGAAAGTATTTTGCGCGACGCGCGCCCTATGTTACAATAACCGCCGTTTGAGATAGCCGCGCTTGTACCATACTTGAAATTTTCCCGGAGTCCGCAATGACACCGTACTGGTTCTCGAAAAAACTGCCCGCTTCACGTCATGGCGTCGAAAACGCCATTCGCCTCGCGTTTTGGGCGCACGGGTTCGGCGATTCTTATTTCACCTGCGTGCACCCCGAAGCGCCGGTGCGCTGCGCCGGCCTGTGGAAGTCGAATTTCTCGCTCGATGTAGAATGGGTGCCCAGTGACTATTTCACTGTGACCATGTCGGAGCCGAACAAAGAAGCGCTGGAAGCATTTGAACGCGTTCTCGGACATCGCGCCCTCGCCGCCTATCGCAACGACAAAGGACAAATCGTCGTCGAATGGCGCGCACGCAATCCCGAAGACCGTTGGAACGCATTGAGCAATAGCGGAATTACAGAACTCGAGCGTCTTTCCTGAGACCTGACAGGTTTTTGAAGCAGTAGTGTCACGAGTCACAATGGTTGCAACACCTACAGGTGAGGTGCGCTAACATTTGCAGTTGAAACCTGTCAGGTCTTGGCTGAAAAGGGGTTTGCAGGTCGTCACCTCCGCCTCAACAACGGAACGGCTTGCAAACCTTTTTTGTTGACGGCGAATCGCGAATCGCGTATCGCGTATCGCGAAACGTGAAACGTCAAACGTCAAACGTCAAACGTCAAACGTCAAACGTCAAACGTCAAACGTCAAACATACTATCGCACTACCGCACTACCGCACTACCGCACTGATCGCACTGATCACTGATTACTGGTCACTGATTACTGACTGACCGACTACCCGACTGTCCGACCATCCGACTAACTGACCACCCGACCAAAAAAATGTCCGACCGAAAACTTTTGCTCGTGGATGCACATGCGTTGATTCATCGCAGCTATCACGCGATCGAGCGCGAGCTCACATCGCCGAGCGGTGAACCGACCAAGGCAATTTACGGTTTTGCGAGCACGCTTCTCAAAGTCATCAAAGAGCAGCAGCCGCAATATGTCATTGCCGCGTTCGACGTGGGCAAGAGTTTTCGCGCGGAGCAATTTGCCGAATACAAAGCGAATCGCCCAACCACGCCCGATGACTTGAAATCGCAATTTGCGCGCTGCCGCGAGTTTTGCGAAACGTTGGGCATTCCCGTTTTTGCACGCAAAGGATACGAAGCCGACGATTTGATTGGCGCTCTATCGAGACAAGCCGCCGCGGAAAATCTCGATACGGTCATTCTCACTGGCGACCGCGACACACTCCAATTGGTGGACGCCAAGACGAACGTTTTGATGTTTATCGGCTATACCGGCGAAATCAAAATGTACGACACAGCCGCGGTGGTCGAACGCTTTGGCTTGGGACCTGAGCAGTTGATTGATCTCAAAGCATTGCGCGGCGACGCTTCCGACAATATCCCCGGCATTGCGGGTATTGGCGACAAGACCGCGACGAAATTGCTGCAAGACCATAAAAATGTCGAAGGGATTTATCGTCATATTGACGACATCGAAGGCAAGGTCGGCGAGAAAATCGCGCGCGCGCGCGCGCAGGTCGAGTTGAACAAGCAATTGGTTACGATTGACCGCGACGCGCCCGTGACGCTTGACGCCAATGCCGCGCGCTTTGGCGAGTATGACCGCGCGCGCGCAGTTGAACTTTTGCGCGAACTGGGTTTTCAATCGCTGCTGGCGCGTTTGCCCGGTGCAGACCGCACCCCCCAACCCCCTCTCCTACAAGGAGAGGGGGAGAAAGGTTCCCCGCACCCTCTGGGAGCGGGGGAGAAAAATTCCCCGCGCCCTTCGGGAGCGGGGGAGGAAAAATCCCCGCGCCCTTTGGGAGAGGGGTTAGGGGTGAGGGTGAACTATGTGACGGTGCTTTCGGAAACAGACCTCGACGCGTTGGTGAAACGCATCAAGAAGCACAAAGCGTTCGTCGTAGATGTGGAAACGACGGATATAGACCCGCAGCGCGCGAATCTCGTCGGCATCGCGATTGGCGTAGGGGGGGGGGAAGCGTATTACATCCCTGTGACGCATGATGCGCCGCCGAGCACGAAACCTGCGAAAAATACGAAACCCGCGAAAAATGCAAAAACTGTAAAAGAATCAAAACAGCCCACGTTATTCGACGCGGGCGCGCAAACGATTTCAGTGACGAGCGACGACGCGCACCCGTTTGCTAAATTACCGCTCGAGCTGGTGCGCGCAAAATGGATGGATATTTTTGCGGATGCAAAAATATCCAAATATGCTCACAACGCGAGTTACGATTGGGGCGTACTGCGGCGCGCCGGTTTTGAAATCAACGCGTTCGCGTTCGATACGATGATTGCAGCCCATCTGCTCGAACCCGCTTCACAGCGCGTCGGGCTAAAAGATTTGGCCTTTGCGCGTTTTGGCGCGCAGATGATAGAAATCGAAGCGCTCATCGGCAAAGGCAAAAATCAGGTCACGATGGATCAGGTGAGCGTGGACAAACTCACCCAGTACGCTTGCGCCGACGCCGATTACACGTATCGTCTGCACGAGTATTACGAGCCGCTGCTCAAAGAACGCGGGCTGGACAAACTTTTTTATGAAATTGAAATGCCGCTCGTCGCAGTCATTGTGGATTTGGAGGCGGCGGGTGTGTTGTTGGACTTGGATGTGCTGAGCGAACTCTCGACGGAAATCACCGCGCGCATGAGCGAATTGGAAACCCAGGTGTATCAAATGGTCGGCGCGCAGTTCAATCTCAATTCGCCGGTGCAGCTCAGTGAAGCGCTCTTTGAAAAACTGGGTTTGTCGGCGCAGGGGTTGGACCGCACGAGCACCGGAAAAATTTCAACCGCTGCGGGCGTGTTGGAAAGTTTGCGCGACAAACATCCGGTCATTCCGTTGATCCTGGAACATCGCGAATTGGCAAAACTCAAAGGCACCTACGCCGATGCGCTGCCGCAGTTGGTGAATCCACAAGACGGGCGCGTGCACACCAATTTCAATCAGGCGGGCGCGGTCACGGGGCGTTTGTCTTCGTCCAATCCGAATCTGCAAAACATTCCGGTGCGCACCGAACTGGGACGCCGCGTGCGCCGCGCGTTTATTGCGCCGCCGGGCAGCGTCCTCGTTTCCGCCGATTATTCCCAAGTCGAGTTGCGCATTCTCGCGCACATTTCGCAAGACCCGAATTTTTTGAAAGCATTCGCGGACGGCGAGGACATTCACGCCAGCACTGCCGCGACGTTGTTCAACGCGCCGATTGCGCAAGTCACACCGCAAATGCGGCGCTTGGGCAAGACGATCAATTTCGGCGTCGCGTACGGGATCAGCGATTGGGGCGTGTCGGGACGGACGGAACTTTCCATTGAAGACTCGCGCAAGCTAATCAACGACTATTACACGAAATACGCGCGGGTTAAAGATTATTTGGAACGCACCAAAGCGATGGCGCGCGACAAGGGCTATGTCGAATCGCTGCTGGGACGCCGCAGATATTTTCCCGAGCTGGCATCAGGACGCCGCTTGCCGGTGGGCGCAAAAAATCAAGCCGAGCGCGAAGCAATCAACATGCCGATTCAGGCGACGGCGGCGGACATTATCAAAATCGCGATGATTCGGTTGCACGACGAGTTACACCAGAGAACATTTCAGGGCAAAATGATTTTGCAGGTGCATGACGAATTGGTCTTTGAATGTCCTCAAAAGCAGGTGGATGAGTTCGTCCCGCTCGTGCGCGAAATTATGGCGAACGCCTACAAGCTCGACGCCGCGCTAGAAGTCGAAGTCAAGGTCGGCGCGAATTGGGACGAAATGGAAAAGGTGTCAACGAATCTTAACGAATAAACGAATGATGCGCGTACTATTCGTTTATTCGTGCGATGCAGTTCATCGCACCATTCGTTGACGAATTGGGACGAAATGGAAAAGGTGCGTGCATGAACCTGTTTTCCCTCTCTGATCTAAAAGCGTTGAATGAAGCGCACGCGTCCGATCCCGCGTACGACCTTGCGCGCCGCCAAGCGCGCAATCAACTGGTGTGGCTGCACGAACGCATTTACGGCGAAATGCGCGCGCGGCGTTGGGACGTTCATTTCCGTCCCGAATGGTCTATCTCGCCCGCGCAAGTTTCTGCGCAAGCGCCTAGCATAAATGCTTTGCGCTTGCGCTACACCAAAGCGGAATATGTCGCGCGCTTGATGCAAAAACAATTCGGCGGACCGCCTTTGACTTGGGAGGATTTGGCGTGGCTCGGCATCGGGCTGGACGGGCAAGGTGTTTTCGTCGAATGGAACATTCCGGCAACCGCGCGCCTGGACGCCCAAAATTTCTACAACAAACTCGTCATGGGCGCGCCGGAAAAACGCACCCTCCGCCAAATTCTCGCAGAACTTGGGGGTGAGGGCACATTGAGCTTGCGACAGCAAGGGCAAGTAATCCTGAACGTGCGCTGCGCACGGTTGGTGGACTTGAATGTGCTCAACAACACGCTCGAAAAATTCGTGCCGGGCATGCACGATTGGAATATCGCCATGCGCTTGCTGGTAACGGATACGCGATTGGCGACCAACGCCGCGCCCGATGAATTGTTGTATCGCCTCGCGCAGTTGTACGGTTTGCACCAGTTCGCCGTGTGGTCGCCGCGCAATAATTTCCTCGACCGCGCGCGCGAACAGCCCAGTTCCGGTATCGCACCCTAACAAGACCTGGTAGGTCCATCACGCATGAAGAAATTTGTCGCATGCTTTATCCTTGCCCTGAGCGCATGTACTTTACAAAATGATCCACCGACGCCTACACCGTTGCCCAAAGTCGCGCGTCGCGTCGTCGAAACGCCCGCGCCGACCGCGACCGTGACGCCGACGCATACGGCAACGCGGACGCCGACCGCGACGTTTACATTTACTCCGACAGCAACACAGACACCCACGCGGACGCCCACCCACACGCCGACTCCCGACCCGTACGCGATCCCGAATACCCTCGGCGGGACGCGTTACTTGCCGCGTTCGCGTGTCTTGAAAATTGCGAGTCCTGCACCTCTACAAATCAGTCCCGCCCTGTTTGGGCTTAATTTCTGGACGGGACGGTTCGGCAAGTTTTCGCGGCAAGAATTACCCACGCTCAATCTAACGGTGCTGCGTTGGGGCGGTGAGAGTTATGAACTCGCTCCGTTCCAATGGAGTAATCTCGATCGCTTTATT
>JACQWQ010000001.1 GCA_016209205.1 Chloroflexota bacterium | reverse complement strand
GACTCGGCTTGATCATCGCAGCGATTTTGTGTTACATTCTCTCTGCCGCGTTCCGCCCCGCGCCCAAGATTCCGCTGTACGTCGGCGACCTCGACGAATATCCCGCCGACTCGGTTAGCAAAGAATTTGTCAACGCCAAATTTTTCGACGAGACCGCCAATAGAGAAATAGAGACCCTGCCACTGCAGGTCGTGCGCGGCGCAGGGCAAGATTTCACAGTCTTTTTCGCGCGCAGCACGAATCCGGCGCAAGCCATTTTGATTCCGCGTCAATGTATAGTCGAATGGGAAGATTCCCTTGCGCAATTTTTGGAACTGTGTGCGGGTTCGCGCTGGACGCGCGACGGCAAGCATGCCGCTGGTCCCGCGCCACGCGATTTGGATCAATTCCCCGCGCACGTCGAAAACGGAAAACTGTACATTGATTTGGAATTGGAAAAAGGCGCAGCGCATCCGTGAGTTTGGGGGCTCCTCGAGTCGCGCCGCGCGGCAAAAACACTTGGGGTCTTGATCGTGCAGTTTTTGTCCACTCGTTTGTGCTATAATTTCGCGCGTGCCGATCCTGATTGGGGAGCGTCCTTTGGATGTAGAAACCCTTGTGGGGTCTGCGGACGCTGCCAAGAAAAATTTATCCGTTCCGCTGCGCTTTGGATTGGGCGCTGGACTTTATTTTGAATATTTTCGGCGTCCGCAGGAATCGCCCTCGCACTTTATCGTGGGCTTTAACCGCAATCTGGACACGCACCTCGCAACGCGCATCGCAGCGTTTCAGAACGGCGACACACGCCAGGTCGTGCGCGCGGCGCTGCGCGAGAACGCGCTCTGGTTCAATCTCGACCGCGCGCCGACGACTGCGTTGCTGGGCATGGAAATGCTCGCGGAACAACTTGCGGATTTTGCAAGGATTCCCAATTGGCGGACCTGCTTGAACGACATGCGCGAAGAAATCACAGCCACCGGTTCGTGTTATCGTCGAGTTTATTGGCTGTTCTTGAAGGAAATTCAATCGCTGGTGGAAACTGAAAAACTCTGCCGTGAATTATCCGAAATCGCGGACGAATGGGATGCGCTCGCCGCGCAGTTTGCGCGAGCAAGGAATGACGCTTTTCAACTCGAACGCGCCAGCAGTCTGCTCCGCCGTCTCGCCTTTCGCGAAGAACACTTTTGGGGAAAGGTGCTTGATTTGTGATTTATGATTCTTGATTTGTGATTGCGCCTTTGTGATTGCTTCATCGTATGTGCAAGCAATTCCGCGCAAATCCAAAATCGAAAATCAAAAATCGAAAATCGAAAATTCAATCATGCCACGCTCCACCTGGCTCAACATTCTCATCATCCTGCTGGTCATTATCGCGGCGTCTTATGTCGCGCAAGTACTCATCGGGTTCTTGAGCGGGTTCTCGGACATTATTTTGATCCTCGTCTTGGCGTGGCTCGTCGCCTATGCGCTCAGCCCGCTCGTGGATCTGTTGAACGAGCGCCCCTTGCCCAAACCATTGAGCCGCGCGGCGGGTGCCGACCGCGGCACCGCCCTGGGCAAACGGCTCGCCGCGTTTCGCATTTCACGTCCGCTCGCCGTCGCGCTGGTGTACCTGGGATTGGTGTTAGTGGTCATCATCATGGTCGCGTCCCTGATTCCCGCAATCGTCACGCAAGTAGATACGATTGCTCCGGAACTGAGCAAGATTGACGTTGCCCAACTGGCGCTGACCGATATGTTTCAGGAGGTGCTGCGCCAACTGAACATTGCCGTCAACATCCAGAACCTGATTGACAATGCGTTTGCGAGTGTGCAGGCGCTCGCCACGCCGATTCTCCAAAATACAGTGGCGATCTTGACGAGCGTGCTCTCGCTGCTCGGCAATGCGCTGCTCGTCATTTTGCTTTCGTTCTTTTTGACGCTCGACGGACCGCGTTTTGGGAAAATGCTGTACGAAGTGATTCCCGAACGTTTACACCAAGAAACGCGGATGTTCATCATCACGACGGATCGCGCGTTCGGCGGTTTTTTGCGCTCGCAGCTGCTCCAGTCGGCGGCGATTGGCATTGGTACCGGGCTGGTACTGGGCGCGTTTGGAATTCAAGCCGCGCTGCTGGCGGGCGTGTTTGCAGGATTATTCATGATTATCCCGCTGGTCGGTCCGCCGCTCTCGCTCTTGCCGCCGCTGCTGGCAGTCCTGTTGGCTGATCCGGACAAGATTCTCCTCGTGATGCTTCCGCTGGTGGTGCTCCAAGTCGTCGTCGTGAACATGCTGATGCCGCGCATCATGGGCGACGCGCTGGGATTGCACCCGCTCGTCATCATCGTTTCTCTGTTGATCGGCGTAAAGGTGGGAGGATTTTGGGGCGCGTTCTTTGCGATGCCGCTCGCGGGGATTATTTCGGCGTTCGGCGCATTTTTGATTCGGCGGCGTCAGCGTTTGACGGAATGGACGGCTTCGATTGTGCAGCAGGATGATACAGGAGCGTTGCTCGTGCCCGACCAAGCACAATCGAACGGAGAGCCGGTTGCCACCTCCGCGCAGACAACACAAGACCGCGCCTAGCTTTCGTAAGAGTATATATGTGTTCGGGAGCAGTTGCACTGCGAAGAGTATATATGTGTTCGGGAGCAGTTGCACTGCGACCCGCCGACGGCAGTCTGCAATGCAACTGCATTGCCACTGCCTTCTAACATCGGGAAGTGCGGTCTTGTTTTTATTGCTGGACTTGCTCTGGCGACGAATATCTATCGTCAAAAAGTGCGAGAAAGGCATCCACCACGAGCGGATCGAATTGCGTACCGCGGCAGCGCAAAATTTCCATGACCGCTTCATGGTGTGAGAGCGCGTCGCGATAGGGACGCGAGGAAGTCATTGCGTCATACGTGTCCGCAACCGCAAAAATACGCGCCCCCAGTGGAATTTCGGCGCCGTGTAAACCTTTCGGGTATCCGCTCCCGTCCCACATCTCTTGATGATAGAGCACCACCGGCAGCGCGTCCTGGAGAAAGGGAACGCCCTTGAGCATCTCATAGCCGAGTTGGGGGTGCAAATTCATCAACGCGCGTTCTTCGACCGTAAACGGACCGGTCTTGCGCAAGATATTGTCCGAGATTCCAATTTTCCCGACATCGTGGAGCAACGCGCCGCGTTCGAGACTCGTCAAATCTTCCGGCGAAAGATCGAGTTTGCGACCGATTGCCAGCGCCAATTTCGTCACACGCTGTGAATGCCCTTCCGTCTCACGATCGCGCGCGTCCAGCGCCGCCGAAAGCGCCAACAACGTCGCCTGATAGGATTCCTCCAAATCGCCGAGCGCAATGGCGAGGGAAGCGGCTTGCTCGACCGTCTGCTCGTGCAAACGCAAACGCTGCAATGCCTGCGCGGCGAGATTGGCAATCGTCGTCGTCAACCGGACTTGATCTTGACTGGGCGCGCCGCGTTGCTCGAATCCGATAAAAAGTGTGCCCAAAAAGCCGGACGGCGTACGCAGCGGGGCAACGATTCCGCCATGCAGATTTTGAAAGACACCCGGGAAACCGATGCGGGGATCCGTCGCCGCATCCTCAATCGTCAACGACTCGCCGGTGTCAATGGCAATCCACGAAAGTCCGCCGCGACTGCGCACAAAGTCAACGCCCCGGTGCGGCATGTTCTTGACCGCCATGACACGCATCGTGTTACCATCTTCCAACACAAGCTGCAAAGACCCGCCGTCGCCTTGCAGCATACTCACCGCGTCGTCGAGAATCAAGTCGAGCAAGTGGACCTCTGTGGTCGCCGTGCGTACTTTGTCCGAGAACTCGAACATCGCGCTAATTTCGGCGAGACGGGTTGCCGTTTCGTCGAGCAAGCGGGCGCGTTCAATGGCCGCCGCGATTTGTCCTGCCAGCGTCGTCAGCAAGCGCAAGTCATTCCCATCATAGCGGCCCGCTTCGGGGTGCGCCACGGTCACGACGCCGATGACACGTTCGCCAATCGTCATGGGCGCGCCAAGACACGCGCGCGCTTGGTCCCCCGCCACGTTAAAGCGCAAATCACGCGTGAGGTCCTGAATCAGGAGGGGATGCCCTTCGCGCACGACCCAGCCGGCGACTGCGCTGCTCCACGCGCTGCGGGCATCTGCCGGTGTAGAAGGCAATGCAGGCAGCAAGACCGTCCGGTCGGCGCTCGGTTGTGCGAAATAAATGCGCACGTCATCGCTCTGCAAGAGACCTCGAATTTCTGACGAGACGCTTGCCAACACTTTGTCCAAACCGACTTGGGAATTCGCCGCCGCGATCACATCATTCAACAAAATCAATTCGTCCAGGCGTCGCGCGGCCTCTTGCGAATGGCGCGCTTTTTCAAGCGCCATGGCGGTTTGGGTCGCGACCAAATACAAAAAGTGCGACTGTTCTTCGGAAAATTCGCGCGGGGCGCGACTGTAAACGCCCAACAAACCGATGACGCGCGTTTCGGCGAGCATGGGCGCGCAGACTCCGGAGACGACTTGATGCCGCATCAAATAATCGGATGGTTGAAAGCGCGTTTCATTGGCAAAATTCTCGACAATGACCGGCAACTGGGCGCGCAGCACATAGCCCGCGTGCAAATGCGGATCGCCCGGCGTGCGCGTACGCCCGACTACGCCGCGCCGCCAGCCGCGCCCATTCACGAGTGTGAACGCGGGTTCAGCATCCGGCAACAGCACCTCGTAATAATCCCCGGGCAGCAAGCTCGTCAACGCGTCGAGCGTGCGTTCCAACACTTCGTCGGGCGTCACCGCGCTGAGAAAACGCTGCGCCAATTCTCGCAGCGCGCTCTGCTCTTGAAAACGCCGCTGCGATTCGGCAAAGAGACGCGCATTCTCGATAGCTTGCGCCGCCTGATCGGCAAGCCCTTGCACAAATTCGCGGTCGGGGATTTCGATGATCCCTTCCGAGCTGCCCAGCGCGACCACGCCCATGCCGCGCCCTTTGACACGCAGTGGCAGCACCACCGTCGCACGAATCGGAATCAACGCCGCAACTTCGAGCGCCGCTTCGCTGAACGCCGCGTGCGACAAATCGTCCAACACGATCAAGCGTCCTTGCGCGAACGCGCGCTTGACATCGGGATGAAACGCCAAGTACCCCACGCGCAGTGGTTCGACAAGCTCGGGCGGAATGCCAAAATGCGCGACCAACCGCATCTCTTGTTCCGTTTCCACCAAATAAAACAAGCCGCAATTGGTATGTGTCGTATTCAAAAAGACCGAGAGAAATCGGCGCGCCAATTGTTCCACATCCACCCACTCGTTCACCGTAGAGGTGACTGCGCTGAATGCACCCATTTGATCCATGCGCCGCCGCGATTCAAGGACGGCAAGATCGCGTTCCAGCACCATGGCGAGATGCAGCGCCAACGCGCCGAGAACCTGAAGGTCGGTTTCTTGGAAACTGGCTGTCACATGATGCGCCTCGACGATCAACACGCCGCACACCGTCCCGTGTTGCACCAGCGGAGCGGCGGCGAGTGAATGAATGTCGGAAGGCACACGCCCGTCCGCCGTTGTGCCAAGCGTCTGATTCAGCTCCGCCCCGGTCAGACAAAGCGGCGCGTAATCTTGGAGCGCCATTTGTGTCGCTGCAAAATCATAGGCGCGGATCGAATCATCTGCCGAGTCGAGGGCGGGAAAGGCAAAAACACTCGAACGCTCCCCGGGCATATATTCGACAACCACAACCCGGTCAACCGGCATAAGCCCGGAGAGCAAATCCAGAAGGTGCGCGAGAATTTCGTTGAACGCCAGATCGGAGGACAAGAGGTGCGCCACGCGCAGAAAGAGTGCGGACTCGCGTAGCGCGCGCGGCGCATTGCGTTCGACGATGGGTTCGGACTGTGCGAGCGAGCCATCATCGAACGCGGTGGAGATAATCAGGGGGTTTCGGATTTCCATGCCGGCGAAAAGATTAACCGCCGCTTCCGGTGCCGTGGACGCCGCCTTCGGTCAGGGAGCGCAAATCACTCAACACAGCATCAATTTCAGCCAGCGTAACGGGACGATCCTGATCGCGATGCTTTAATTCGCCTTTGTCAATCTTTTCCGCCGCGACCTGACGCAGCGTGATGTTGCGCGCAGTGGCTTCTTTAGCCAACGCCGCCCCGGCATTGTATCCGATCACGGGATTGAGCGCAGTGACGATAATCACATTTTTGCCCAGCCAGCCCTCGGCTTTTTCGCGATTGGCTTGAATGCCGACCACGAGCTTGGTGGTAAAAGCATTCAGCGCGTTCGTCAAAATTTCCAGCGCCTCGAATAAATCATAGCCGATGACGGGCATCATGACGTTGAGTTCGAGCTGACCCGCCGCGCTCGCGAGCTGCACCGTCAAATTATTGCCCATGACCTGCAAGCAGACCATGTTCAACATTTCGGCGAGCACGGGGTTTACTTTGCCGGGCATAATGGACGAACCGGGCTGCACCGCAGGCAAACGAATTTCGTCCAGACCGGTCGTCGGTCCCGAAGCCAACAAGCGAAAATCATTTGCGATACGCGTCAACGTGACGCACAACGTATTGAGCGACGCGGAAAAATCGGCGAGGTCTGCCATGCTTTGCATTGACTCGAACAGATTCCCCGAAGAGCGCGCATTAAAATTTGTCAATTCGTTCATTCGCTTGATCATTCGTTGATGATATTCGGGGTGCGCGTTCAAGCCGGTGCCCGCTGCGGTCCCGCCGATGCCGAGCCGCCGCACACGCTCCGCCGCCGTCGCAATGCGCTCGCGATCATTTGCCACTGCCTGCGCGTATCCGCCGAATTCCTGCCCCATGCGCACGGGCACCGCGTCTTGCAAATGCGTACGTCCTGATTTCACAATGTCGTCGAACTCGACCGCCTTGTGTTTCAACGCGTCGGCAAGCCCGTCCACTGCGCCGAGCAGTCGCTCCAGATGCCACAACACGCCGAGCCGCAGCGCAGTCGGAATGGTGTCATTGGTGCTTTGCGCCATGTTGACGTGATCGTTCGGATTCACCGGCTTGCGCTTGTCCGTAATGTCATAGCCCAGAATTTGGTTCGCGCGATTGGCGATGACTTCGTTGACATTCATGTTGTGCGAAGTGCCCGCGCCCGCTTGAAACGGATTCAATTGAAAATGCGCGGCAAGCTTGTCGCCCATCACCTCTTGCGCCGCTTGCACAATCGCGTCGGCGAGTTTCGGGTCGAGCAAGCCCAAATCACGATTCACTTCGGCCGCGGCGCGTTTGATTAACGCCATGCTCCAAATAAACGCGCGTTGTTGCTTTAGGTCGCTGATGGGAAAATTGTGCAGCGCACGCTGCGTTTGTGCGCCCCACAAGGCGTCTGCGGGGACCTGCAACTCGCCCATCGAATCTTTTTCGATACGGTGTGACATTTTTGTAAAGGCAACGGATAAACGCGCCCGCGCGTGTTACACGTCGTTGTGTTTGTCCGTTGCCCGGTGTGATAAAAGTAATTGTGTGTCAACGCATTGTTGTCTGGTGGTTACCCATAAATGTCGGGAGGCAGTGGCAATGCAAGCGCATTGCATACTGCCGTAGGGGGACGCGCAGTCCAACTGCGCTTTAACAAGACGTAGGGTATCACCGGGTTGTTGTCAAGCAAAGTAAAGAAAACGGGTTTTGCGGGGTCGTACATGAAAAAAGCGGGTTCTCTACGCGAGAAATCCCGCCTCGAAGGTACAAGATTATTTTCCGCCCAAGTCAGCAATACTCTTGATATTTGGAATGCGCGCCTTGGCTTGTTCCTTGAGCATGGGATTGCTGCTGACCTGAAGCACCTGGGCTAATGCGGCGCTGGCTTTGTCACGCTGGCCCAGTGCAGCGTACAGGACGCCAAGATAGTAATGCGCAAACGGCTGTTTGGGATCCAAGCCAATCGCTTGCTCGAGCGCCAGCAGCGCGTCTTCCCAACGATGCGCAATATAGTATGCCGCGCCGAGTTCCAAATAATTGGCAGCCGTCGCGTTCGCCTTTACTTGATCCTTGTATTTTTCGATGGCTTGTTCCGGCAAGAGGACCGTTAAAGTTGCGTTGGATGTTTTCGAGTCTGAAGACATGGCAATGCTCCAATCGGGGTGTCTGGTCAAAATTCTACCACGATCTTTTAATAATCGGAATCGAACCTGCGGAAATCAATTCGCCCTGCGCCGCTTGCGCGTTCAAGACACTAATCTTTGCCGCGACTTGCTGTGACAGATTTTTGAACGCTTGCCCCAGAGCAGAATCGGGTTCGGTAATCGTAACGGGCAACCCGGTATCGCCCCCCAAGCGAATTTTGGGATCGAGCGGAATCTCGGCGAGGAACGGCACGCCCATCTTGTCCGCCATCCGCCGCGCGCCGCCGTGATCGAAAATGTCGGTGCGTTCGCCGCAGTGCGGACACGCAAAGTAACTCATGTTTTCGACGACGCCCAGCACGGGCACTTCGAGTTTGCGGAACATGGTCACACCGCGCACCACGTCGGACAGCGCGACATCTTGCGGCGTAGCAACAATGACCGCGCCGGTCAAGGGCAACGTTTGGGCGAGCGTCAATTGCGCGTCGCCGGTGCCCGGCGGCAAATCAATCACCATGTAATCGAGCGAGCCCCACTCGACGTCGGTGAGGAATTGGCGAATCGCCGAATGCAGCATCGGTCCGCGCCAAATCATTGCCTGTTCGGGCGTCACGAGAAAACCCATGCTCATCAATTTCATGCCGAACGCTTCGAGCGGAATAATTTTGTCGTTCTCCGCCATTGGCTTTTGATTTTCCACGCCGAGCATGATAGGAATGTTCGGACCATAAATATCCGCGTCGAGCAGTCCCACCCGCGCGCCCATTTGCGCCAACGCGACGGCGAGGTTCACCGCGATCGTGGTTTTGCCGACGCCGCCTTTGCCGGACGCGACGGCAATCGTCGAGCGCACATCCAGTTGCAAACGTCCGCTGATGCGCGCATCGGTCGGCACATTCGCGTCCCATTTTATATTGACGCCTTTGACGCCGGGAATGGTTCTGACCGCCGCCGTCGCTTCCGCGTCAATTTGTCCGCGCAACGGGCACGCGGGCGTGGTCAACACGATCGTAAAGTTTACATTGCCGTCCTTGATTGCCAGATCGCGAATCATTTTGAGCGTGACGAGATCGCGATGCAGTTCGGGTTCTTGCACCTTGCTTAACGCATTCAATACTTGTTGTTCGGTAATCACAAAACTTTTCCTCTGTATAAAATTATCCGATTGCCGGCATCAAGGCGCGTTCTGCCATTTCCGGCAATTCGATGGGCACAAACATAGACGCGGGATACAAGTAGCCGTCACGCTCGGCGGTTTCCTCGTCAATCACACGGATCATCTTGTGTTTCTCTGCGTCCACATCCGGCAATTTGCGATACACTTTGCCGACAATGAGACTTGCTGGATTACTTGCGTTGTTGATGCAAATAACAAATTCGTTCATCGTACAAACCTCTTGATTTTGAAATCCTTCCGCCCGATGCCATGCGCCTCGAACCAATGGATTTCTGCATCGCACACTGTCCCATCATCAAGTTGAACCGTTGCTCTGCCGTTCATCTTGCGCCAATGCCCCTTCCCATAGACACGCTCCAAATAACGTCGAATCTCAACGCCTCGCCCACTGGCAATCGTCTCAATTTCTATAATGGGAGTGAGGATTTCAAAATTCATGTTGATTGTCGAATACCCAAAGAATTCAATTCATGCTCCAAAACTTGTTCGACTTGCTCATGCGTCACGCCTTGAAACCATTCCAAGAATTCGTCAACGGTTGCACCGTCACGAAGATTTTCAAACAACGCGCGGACAGGCACGCGTGTGCCTTTGAAAACCCAAGCCCCACTCACCTTGCCCGTTTGGCGCTCGACAGCAGGACAGGTCGTCCAATCTATCGGCTTGCTCGTGGTCATTTGATTCATCGTATGCTCATTCCCCACCTTGTGCCGCAGACAGCGCAGCATAGCGTCACAGCATCAAGTTTCTATGCGTGCGATTATACGCCAAAATGCGGCTTCGTCCATTCAAAAAATTTCTAGTGATACCCTGCATCTTGTTAAAGCGTAGTTGGACTGCGCGTGGGCTGACGGCAGTGCAACTGCCTTTCAACAAACCAACTGCCTTGCTCTAAATCGCATAAACCGTCAACGGCTCGGTCTTGCCTTTGACGCTGATTTCTTGGGCTGCCCCGGGTTGCAGCGGAGCCAGTGCCAGATCGTGAACGGTTTGTGAAATCAATACCTCGCCCGCCCGCGCTTGGCTTTCAATCCGTTTCGCCGTGTTCACCGTGTCGCCGATCACGTCATAAAATTTGACGTCGCCGCTGCCCAGTAACCCTTCGACGACGGGACCGGCATGTACGCCAATCCCAACGCCCAGCTGCATCGGCGCGAGCAGCCCGCAAATTTGTTCGCGGAGCTTGGCGGCTGCCGCCAGCGCATCGTCCGCCGAACTGAATACGACCAGCACTTCGTCCGCCGAGAGTTTGGATTTGATAATGGGGAATTGATTCAGGACCGCTTCGGCAACTTGATAGTATTGACTCAGCAGGCTCACCACCGCTTCGGGCGATTGGGCTTCACTCCACGCGGTAAATTTGCGAATGTCCATGAACAGTACGACGCGCTGCGTCCGCATCAACTTGAGCGCGGTGGGATCGGCAATCACACGCGCGAGCAAATGTCGTCCCAAGAGCCACTCGGAAAAAGTCCGCAGCTGCACCGACGTTTGACGCAGCAAATCGAGATACCGCTCAGAGGTCAAATTTGCCAAGCCGAGACCGAGACCGAGCAAGAGTACAGCAGTCGCGATAAAGCGATGGCTCCTGTCATCAAAGAATGTTTGGAGCGAAGTGGTTTGCTGCGAGTTCGCGTAGATTTCAAATAAAGCGTACATGAAAAACAAGATGCTAGTCCGAATCATATTTTCAAGCACCAACACAATCTCGCCGAAAAGACCATGCCCCAACGCGCGATATGCCTGACATAGACCGATGAGCAAAGCAAAAACCCAATACGCGATGTGATTCGGACTGGAAAAAAAACTCGAACCCTCAACCAAAACTTCAACCAGCGTATAAATCAGCGGACCGATCAGATTGCCCACGAGTCGGTGCAATGGCGAGCCGAACGAGGGCTTGCTCAAAAAATACGCTTGTGCGACACTCGCGCCGACCAGCGCATAGACATCAGGGTGGATCATCACCTCGACGCCTTCGTGAAACAATTCGAACAGGATATTGGCAATCGAAAATTGCGCTGAGTTGCCAAACAGTTCGAGCCAAAAGCGCGTTGATGGTTTGCCTGCAATGCGGACTTCCAGCGATGTGTTCATCGAGTGTTGTGATTATACGCTCAAAAAACTCTGCGCAGGAAAAGAGAATGTAAAGCGCGAATCGCCGGTTTTGCTTCGCTGCCAGAGCGCAAGAAAAGAGCGACAGATGAACTGCCGCTCTAACAGTATGGAATCTCGTAATGATGTCAGGACGCTGTCAAAGTCGCGATGATTTTCAAGACCCCATGGGTTTTTACCGCGTAGGTGACTCGATAGGCAACAACGTTGAAAAACCCTTGGGGTCTGGAGGAGTCTCAATTTCCTTGTACTGAAACAAGAGCGCGTTCCGCACTTTTGGGCAATTCGATAGGAACGAACATGGACGCGGGATAAAGATAACCCTCTCGTTCTGATATATCTTCGTCAATCACGCGAATCATGTTGTGCGCCTCGGCGTCGGCGTCACGCAAATTCCGATACACGTTGAATAGAATCAGACTCGCGGGGTTGCTTTTGTTGTCAATGCAGATGACATATTCGTTCATCTTCCATTCACTCGGCGCTGACGTTGATACTTTTCAATTGAGCGGTCAAGGCGGAGTTGACGAATATCGTTTCTTTTCGCTGCGTAGGCGTGGAGAACAAGTTCCCAAGTTGCATCAAAGCGCGCTTGGGGTTTCTGGGCTTGCCAAAATTGGAGATCGAAAGACCGATCCAATTCCTGAAGCTGTCCTTTATGCTCCGTGATGTCTTTTCTCATTTTGGCATCGTCGCCCTTATAGTATTACTCTCGAATAACTATCACGACCGCGAAGATTTTTTGGACGCGGATAAACGCGGATTTTCGCGGAAAGAAAAAATCCGCGTTCATCCGCGTTTATCCGCGTCCCATAGATTTCGGTTGCGGCTGGAAGCCGCGCTATGTTATGGTCAAACAAATCGAACAGGCAATGCAGACGATAAGATTTCATGTACGCCAATCTCCTGGTGTCGGAAATCGATAATCATGTTTAGACCCCTGACCATAAATAATTGAGTTCGATCCGGGATGTAATGCGAAATTCCATTTGTGGACGCTGATTCAGATCGGATAAAACCCCCCATAAATTTTCTTGTATATTCGTATATTGCTGATTCGAAAATAACCCCTCACCCCCGCCCCCTCTCCCAAAGGACGAGGGGAGATTTTCATCGTTGGTGGTGAACGGAGTTCATGTGGACTCGAATGAAATTGAATACGCTGATTTTAGGCGCGCAATTCGGTTAATATTTTCAAGTGCAACACAGTTTGGCAAAGTCCTCCGCAATGACTGAAATCCAGAAAAGACTTGGCTGTCAAGTGGGAGATGAATCTTCGTCCAGAGTGGACGGAAGTGTTCATATTTCATCAATTGATGCATGAATGTGTTAATAAACTTCGTTGCAACAACAGACGACGTGTTTCCAGGATCATCAAGGTATCGCCCTCGCTCCAAGTACTCGCTGAGAAGGTAAGATTCATTTCTGTGCCACTCATCATAATTTGCTCCGATCTCTGCCAAATCCAGCCAAATTCGATTATTTGGGAAAGTTGACACAAAATATTTCTCAATGTTTTCTTTTGCCCCCTTCGTTACTATAGGTCTCATCCCACCAGCCATGCGACCAGGATACGATAGTTTGGCTGTTTCAAGCGAGATGCTTTTGCGCAGTTCGATAAGAGCAAGTGGAAATGGCATACAAAAGATTATACGCTAAAATCAAGCGGCGTCCACTCGAAAAAAATAGAGTGGCATTTGTGGTGCCACTCTGATCTGTTTTTCGAGGTTGTTCGCCACGCGCTAGCTCAATAGCAGGTTTACTGGATTCTCCAACAGCCTTTTCAGCGCCTGCAAAAACTGCGCGCCCCACGCGCCATCTACAATCCGATGATCCGCAGACAGCGTGATCTTCATCACCTGCGCAACAGTGATCGAATCGTTGACGACGACGGGGACTTTTTTCACCACGCCGACCGCGAGAACGCACGATTCGGGTGGGTTGATGATGGCTGCAAATTCGTCAATGCCGAACATGCCGAGATTGCTGATGGTGAAGGTGCCGGGCCCGAGGTCATCGGGTTTCATCTTGTTCGCACGCGCCCGCGCGGCGAGTTCTTTGGTCTCCACCGCGATTTGTTTCAGCGATTTTTGATCGGCGTTGCGCAAAACGGGTGTGAACAAACCATCGTCCACCGTGACCGCAACGCCGATGTTAATTGCTTCGTTGAACGCGATGCGGTCGCCCTTGAAATACGCGTTGACGTTCGGAAAATTTCTCAGCGTGCGCGCGGCGGCGACGACGAGGAGATCGTTCACCGAAAGTTTTTCCGCTTCGTTCGCCGCCATCGCGTTCAACTGTTCGCGCAGTTTCATCGCCTCGCCCATGAAAATTTCCATGGTGAGGTAATAGTGCGGGACGGTGGTTTTGCTTTCGAGCAAACGGCGCGCGATAGTTTGGCGCATTTTGCTCAAGGGTCGTTCGCCCGACCTCACCCCCAGCCCCTCTCCTGCAAAGAGAGGGGAGACTGGCGCGGGAATCGAAATGCCCTGCCCTTCTCCCACCGGGCGAGGGGAGACTGGCGCGGGAATCGAAATGCCCTGCCCTTCTCCCACCGGGCGAGGGGAGACTGGCGCGGGAATCGAAATGCCCTGCCCTTCTCCCACCGGGCGAGGGGAGACTGGCGCG
>JACQWQ010000157.1 GCA_016209205.1 Chloroflexota bacterium | reverse complement strand
GCGCAGAACCAATCTCGCAAACGGGCTTCGCGCACCAATGAACAGACGGTCTTAGCTTGTCTGGACGTAGGTCATCATTATAACGGATGCGCACAAAAGTTTCTGCCGCCATACATACCCAAGAGTATGACCATCTCGCAATGACAAATAGAGACGATGGCGAAAATTAGCATTGACCAAACGCGCCTGATGCGCCTTTTGCAGAACGAAGCCGATATGGGGTTCAAACGCCGCGTGCGTTTGATGTTTCAATTACTCGACATTCAACCCACCGACCGCGTGTTGGATGCGGGCTGCGGGCGCGGCTTTTTTATCAAATACGTGACCGAACTCGCGCCGTGCAAACTGACGGGCGTGGATTTGGAGCTTGAGCACATCGAAATCGCGCTGCGCCAAAATCGCGCCAAGGGCGCGAGCGTCGCGCGCAGTTATATTGACCCGCTGCCGTTTCCGTCCGCGACGTTCGACAAGATTATTTTCAGCGAAGTGCTGGAGCATTTGCCCGACGATTGGGGCGGACTGAATGAAATCAAGCGCGTGTTGAAACCTGGCGGTTTGCTGTTTCTCACCGTGCCGAATCACAATTATCCGTTTTGGTGGGACCCGCTCAACAAGACGCTCGAAGATGTTTTTCACACCCACATTCAGAACGGTACGTTCTCTGGCATTTGGGCGAACCACCAACGGCTGTATTATCCCGACGAAATCAAAGCGTTGGTGGCGCGCGCCGGTTTTGAAATTCGCGCCTTTTATCCGGTCCTGCACTATTGTTTTCCATTCGCGCACAACCTCGTCTATGGCTTGGGCAAGCCGTTGTTTGAAAAGGGGCTGCTGCCCGAAAATATGCGCGCGGCGGCAGACCGCTTTGGCGGCGAGACCGCGCACCCCAACCCGCTGAATCCAGTGCGGATGGGCTTGAATCTTTTTAATTGGATTGATCAATTCAACGAGAACCTGCCCGAAAACACTTCGTTCATGATAAATGCGTTATTGCTCCGCAAGCCATTGTAATATAACGCCTTGTGCGCGTTTCGAGTTTCCTTCGACGGGGTGTGCGCCAAAGTTCTGGGTCAGAGGTCACAATCTCCCGCTCGCGTGGATTTGTAATCCATGCTGGGCGTGCTGGATTACTCGGATGTAACGCATCCGCCAATCCAGCGCGAGGGGTGTCCTAGCCAAAATCGTGACGCACACCCCCTTCGACGCCCACAAGGGGCTATGCTACGTTATTCTGAATTCCCCGATGGTGCATGTCCGCATACGTTTTACCGACGTCAACCGTCGTGAGTGGCTTACCCTCGCGCTCTTTACCGCCGGGTTGCTCGTCGCGTTTCTGATGCAGCGCGTCATTTACGAAAGTGGCGCGTCGCTCGCGGCGGGGCTGATTTATTTCAGCGCGTTTTTGTTTCTCGTTGCCGCGTTCGGCAACGGCGGCGCGGACATCGCGCTGCCGCTGCGACTGCCGCACGGCGAGATTACACAAACCAATCCCGCGAATCCTGCGCGCTGGCTTTTCATGCTGCCCGCGTATGTGTTTGCGCTCATTGCGTTTTTTGAAGCGCGCAGTAACGAATTCACGCTGCTTGGCACGTCCGCATGGTTGACCGCGCTCGCACTCTTTCTGATTGCGGCATGGGAAGGTTCGCCGTTAGAGGTGTGGCGCGGTTTGCGCGAAAAACTCGCGCGTTTGTTTCGACGCGACAAGGCGGGACAGCGCACGCGGTGGTTGCTCATTGCGCTGATGGTCATCTTTGGCATTGGCGCGTTTTTTTATTTTTACCGGCTCGACGCGGCGCCCGCGGAAATGACGAGCGACCACGCGGAAAAATTGCTCGACACGTACGACATTTTGCAAGGCAGGTATTCCATTTTTTTTGAACGCAATACCGGACGCGAACCGTTACAGTTTTATGCGAACGCGTTGGTCGTCGCGTTGGGCATTGCGCCGTTGGACATGCTCGCGCTAAAAGTCGTCGGCGCGTGCGCGGGGGTGTTGACGATTCCCGCCGTGTTTTTGCTCGCGCGCGAAATGTTCGACGACGAAGTGGGCTTGATTGCCGCGTTCTTGTTCGCGGTAAGCATTTTCCCGCTGGCGTTGGCGCGTATCGGTTTGCGTTATCCGCTGTCACCCTTGTTTGTCGCGTGGACGTTGTTTTTCCTGCTGCGCGCGCTGCGGCGACAATCGCGCAATGATTTCTTGATCGCGGGCTTGCTAATGGGCGTTGGACTGAACGGCTACAGTCCGTTCCGCGTGGTCGTGCTGCTCGCCATGTTGTGGTTGGGGTTATGGGTGTTGTTTGATTTGAACGTCGGGGCGACGGGCTTGCAGCGTTTTATCGGGAATTCCGCGCTCATGTACGGCGCCGCGCTGTTGGTGTTTGTGCCGCTGCTCGGATACATTTCTTTGCATCCCGAGCTGTTCGCGTATCGCATGGCCACGCGTTTGACTTCGCTCGAAGAACCGATCCAGGGCGATCCCCTTGCGATTTTTTTGAATAACAATTTGCGCGCGTTTGGAATGTTCAATGCGCAGGGAGATGTCGTCTGGGTCAGCGCGCTGCCCAATGAACCGGTGGTGGACTTTTTGTTGGGCGCGTGTTTTTTTGCCGGGGTCGTGTATGCGGCGTATCGTTTGCTGCGTTACCGCGAACATCCGTTCGCGTTGCTTTTTGTTGCGCTTTTGGTTTTGTGGCTGCCTTCGACGTTGGCGCTGGCGTTTCCCGATGAAAATCCAAGCGTCGTGCGCACGGGGGGCATTGCGCCGTTCGTGATGATTCTTGCCGCGCTGCCGCTGGTGCAGTGGCGGCGACAATTTGCGCGGCTTGGCTATGAAACATTCGGCGTCGTCGTCGTCGGTTTGGTCTTGCTCGGAATTGGCGTGACGAATTTTGATTTGTATTTTTCGCGCTATGCCGAACAGTACCGGCGCGCGGCGTGGAATTCGACCGAGATTGCCGAGACACTGCGCGAGTTTGCGTTGGCGCACAACGACTGGGAACATATTTATATCGTCTCTGCGCCCCATTGGGTGGACTATCGCGCGGTGGGGATTCATTTGGGTAATTTTGATTTTCACGGGCATCTCGTAGAAAATGTGGGGCAGTTTGAAGCGCAAGCGCGCGATCTCGCGCCAAAAATTTATGCGCTGAAAAATCAGGACTTGGAATCGTTAAATCTGTTGGAGCGGCTCTACCCCGGCGGCATTGCAGTACCGATGGATTCGCAAACGCCGGGGCGCGAGTATGTGGTTTTTTATACGCAAGGGCAATAAAGCAACGCGTAACACAATCGCCAAAGCGCAAAGCGTGAAACGGCTATGTTATAATCACGCCCTGTGCCTGGACATATTTCGATGAATCGGCGTCTCGTCTTTCCTATTGCAATGCTTTCACTGGGGCTGATGGTCGGCGTGCTTGTCGGTCGCTGGTTCATGCCCGACCGGTACGGGCTGCTCACGATGGTGCTCCTCGTGCTCGGCGGAATGGTGACGGGCGCGCTGGTAATGCACGCGGCAAGCGTCGCGCGTTCGAATGCCCCTCTCGCTCCCGCGCTTGCCACATCCAATGTGACCGCACCACCACAACCCCTTACGTGGCAGTTGCAGCTGGGGGGAAATCGTTTCGTCGTACGGTACGATGCCGGGTGGTGGGGACGAACGCGCGCCAGCTTGGTTCGCGCGCCCGTCAAGTTAGCCGACCCTCCGTCATCACGTTTCGCGATCGGTTGTCTTTGGGCAGGCAACGCTTGACTCGCCCTTGCGCAGTCGCGGGCGCATGGCGCTGATGATTGTTGCCGCGCTCGGCGCGTTGGTCGCGGCAATTGTTGGAGCGACGACGGCGTGGAATGTGCCGCAGACCGAGAACATTGTTTTGTGGATGGGCGTCATTGTGTTGTATGCGTTTGCGTTCGTGCCATGGTCACGCTTGGCGCAGTGGCTCCGTACGCGAAACGTGAGTTGGCTCCGATCCATTTTCCAGTCGTTGTGGTGGCACCGCGTCGAGTTGGTTTTGCTGGCGGCGATTTTGGTTGTTGCGTTCGTCGTACGCTATTGGCGGCTCGCGTGGATTCCCGGCATTTTTGGCGGCGACGAAGGCGAGATGGGTGCCGAGGCGCTCAGCGTTCTAAACGGCGATTTGAAAAATCCGTTTGTGACAGGTTGGTTATCTCATGCGACGCTTTATTTTTTTGCGCAATCCATTTTTTTGCGGCTCATGGGCGCGACGGTGTACGGTCTGCGCTTGGTGGGAGTGGTTGGCGGTACCCTGAGCGTCTTTGTTTCCTATCTTTTGATTCGGCGGCTCTTTAACGTTCGGCTTGCGCTCATTACCGCCGCGCTCTTGGCGGTCTATAATTTTCATATTCATTTCAGCCGGCTCGCGGTCAACAACATCTTTGATGTGGTATTTGCGCCGTTAGTATTGTTGCTTTTGTATGCGGGACTCGAATCGCGCCGCGCGGCGTATTTTGCCTTGTCGGGTATGGCGATGGGCTTGGCCGTTTATTTTTATCATGGCACGCGGCTCATTCCGATCATTGTCGCAGTGTTTGCCCTCTATCTGGTCATCACCCAACGCGAATTGATTTTCAAAAATATCTTGAATTTCGTGTGGATGGGTTTGGGCGCGTTGATTGTCGCGGGCCCGCTCTTGTATTTCTTTTATTTGCATCCCAATGATTTTATGGCGCGCCTGAACCAGCGCGGGATTTTTCAATCGGGTTGGTTCGATTATCAGATCAAGAATGGCAAGACGGCAAGCGAGATCATGTTGGAACAGCTGCGGCGTTCTTTTCTCGCGTTTAATTTGGTGCCGGATCAGATGGTTTGGTTCGGTACTGGCAAGCCGCTGCTGGACCCACTTTCCGGCATGTTCTTTGTATTTGGTGCGGCGTATAGCGTCGTGCAGTTTCGAAAAAAGAATTATGCGCTGCTCTTGATCTGGCTGGTCTTGGGAGTTTTCTTGGGCAGCACGCTTTTGGAAAATCCGCCGACGAGCCCCACCTTTGTGATGGTCTCTGTTCCTGCCATCTTTTTTGTCGCGCTCGGTTTGGACAAATTGATCGAATTAGCAGCGCGCGTGCTCCGCCCGCTGGCGCGTGTGCGTTGGCAAGCTGCCGCAGTAGTGGTGCTGTTGATTGCCGCATGGGGGCTGGCATTCTATTTCATAGAATACACGCCGCGTTACTCGTACGGCGGCGATCCCAATTGGGTGGCGCAGGAGCTGGTCAAGTATGTGCAGCCGCGCCGCGACAAATATCGCGTCTATTTTGTTGCGCCGCCCATTATGTACTTGAATATCGGCTCGCGTAAATTCTTGATGCCAAAGCTGAACGGCGAAGATGTGTTGAATCCGATTCGGAGCGCGGAGGATTTGGATTTCGTACAGCGTTCGCGGCCCGCGTTGTTTGTCTTTGTGCCCGCGCGCGAAAATGAATTCCCGATTGTGGAAAAAACATTTCCGGGCGGAATCGTGCGCACTTTTAACAAGCCCGATGGCAGCTTGTTGTTTTTTATTTACGAAGTCAACACGCGCTAATCTGGCTTTCATACGCGCGCAATAAAATCAATCCCTGTTCAGAATTTGTCATATCGAAGGGACTGAGATATCTCGCAGTGAATTCTTTTGTGTTTTGGCGCGTGGATTGGGCAAGAAAGGATTGTGCCAATGTTACAGCTCCGTGCCGTGCCCACTTTTTTTGAATCACTCGGACGCGATCTTTTGGGAGACGACAACCGCGCCAAGCGGGTGTTGGCGTGTCTCGCCTGCTTGATCGTCACGACGCTGCTCGGCTATGGCTATGCGAGCCAAGTGCATGTGCAGGGCTGGCAGCTGTGGGTCTGGGTTTTATGTGTGTTCATTACGTTGGTTGCCCTTTTCCCGACGACGCCTCCTCCGCTCAAGTCCGAGCGAACGTGGATTTGGCTCGGCATCATTTTTGTCGCGGCGTTTTTCCTGCGCGCGTTGTTTTTGGAGACGATTCCCGGCGGGCTGCACACCGACGAAACCGGGACCGCGGGTTTTTCCATGCTGCAGGTCACGCCTTTTTCGTCCAAGACGATCAATCCATTTCGCACCGGCCCTGCGTCGTGGCCCGTGCTGTATTACTATATTGAACGCGTCTCGATGGGTTTGTTCGGCGCGACGATTACGGGACTACGCCTGCCCAGCGCGTTTATCGGCGCGTTGAGCGTGGTGACGACGTACGGCTTGATTGCAGTGATGCAAGATAAAAAGACCGCGCTCATCGCAGCCGTGCTCATGGTGACGTTTCCCTATCATTTGCACTGGTCGCGGCTGGCATTGAACAATATCTGGGATTCGGTGTGGGTGCCGCTGATGCTGGGCGCGTTTGTGTGGGGTTGGGAAACGCGCTGGAGCGGCGGGGCGGTCGTAGCCGGTTTTGCCGTCGGCATGTCACAGTACTTTTATTTGGGCAGTAAACTCGGGCTCTTTATGTTGGGCATGCTGATTCTGCAAATCTGGTTTCAAACTGCGGCGGCAGAGCGTCCGGTTCTCATCGTTCATCTCGGCAAACTCGTCTTGACTGCGGCGGTGATTGCCGCGCCGCTGTTTATGTTCGTCATAAGCAACCCCGCCGCGTATTTGACGCGGACGAATGAGGCATACGGATGGAGTGTGGAGGCGATTCGGACGATTTCGCCGGACCTCAATGTGTGGAATTATTTCTGGCATCAACTCACCTATTCGGTTGGCGCGTTCAATGTCTATCCTGATGTGACGGGTTTTTATGGCCCGGGGACGCCTTTGTTGATCGGCATTGCCAGTCCGTTGTTTGTGATTGGATTTCTGTGGGCGACCTATGAACGGCAGTTTTTGCCGGTGCTATGGATTGTATTGACGGTGATTTTTGGCGGAATCCTGTTGAGCGGCGCGCCATCCAGCTCGCATTTTGCAGTTTCAATGCCCGCAATGGTCTGGCTGATCGCGATCCCGCTCGGCTGGTTAGTGCGCAGAGGGCATTGGCGTCTGGCGGCAGCCGTTATCGCGCTGATTATACTGACGGATCTTGCGTTTTATTTTGGTGTATATGTGCCGGGACACCCGCGCGATCTCAAGTATCCCTTTCCCACATCGGGATAAAGCGAATCTAGGTGCGTATGTCGAACGAGAATGGAATGACCGCAATGATGACGACGGAATCAAACAGACCGGCGTTGGAACAAGCGCGCGTGTGGTTTGCGAAAAACCACGTCGCAGTCTTGCTCGCGCTCATTTTGCTGTTGGCGGCGGTGTTTCGCCTCACGGGCGTCAAGTGGGATAACGACCAGCATTTGCATCCTGACGAACGGTTCCTGACGATGGTCTCGTCGGCGATTCGCTTGCCCTCTTCGTTGGGCGAATACTTTGACACGCTCAAGTCGCCGATGAATCCGTACAACAACAATTTTGGCTCGTTCGTGTACGGCACGGCGCCGTTGTTTGTCGTGCGCATCACGGCGGAACTGGTCCAGCAAACCGATTATTGGAACATCTACATCGTCGGGCGCGTGCTGTCCGCGCTGTTTGATATTCTCACCTGTGCGATGGTCTTTGCCATCGGAAGGCGTTTGTTCGACGCGCGGGTGGGTCTATTCGCCGCGTTCCTG
Organism: Chloroflexota bacterium; assembly: GCA_016209205.1. GTDB lineage: Bacteria > Chloroflexota > Anaerolineae > UBA4142 > SHND01 > SHND01. The sequence continues at coordinate 2,067 of JACQWQ010000157.1, read as the reverse complement.
TACGCCTGCGCGGTGCTCCCGATTCAGGCGTCGCATTTTTTCACGGTGGACTCGTTTGGCAATGTGCCTATCGTGCTGGCGTTTTGGTTCACGCTCGACATCGCGCAAGGCAAGCGCGGCTGGTGGGCGTTCGTGTTTTTGGGCATCGCGTTGGGAATTGCCGTTGCCTCGCGCATCAATTTCGCGGTATTCGCCGCGATCATCGTGGTCGCCGCACTGCTGCGTTTGGCGACCATGCTCGGTTCGGTCAAACGCGTGGGTTGGGCGTCGGAACAAGCCGCGTCGAAAACGTACGCGATGGAAGCGGGGACAGTCATCGGTGACCAGTCAACAGTAATCAGTGATCAGTCATCAGTAATCAGTGATCAATCATCAGTAATCAGTGATCAGTCGTCAGTGGTCAGTGACGAGTCCTCAGTCCTCAGTCCTCAGTCCTTAGTGAGCCGTGATGCGCCTGCCCTGAGGAACGAAGGGTCAAACGTCACTTGGAATACACGGACGATTACGCTGGGACCGATTATTATTGAAATTGAATCGCAGGCGCCGAGTGCTGAAGCGAGTGCAAGGGATGATATTGTCGCAACGACGAATTTTTGGAACGCGGTGGTGTTCGTCGGCGCGGGTTTGTTTTTCGCTGTACTGACGGCGCTGATTGTTTTCCGCATCGCGCAGCCGTATGCCTTTGAGGGATTGTTCGGGCTGAATCCGAAATGGGTCAACGACATGAAATATGTCGGCGACCTCGTCAACGGTATCGCCGATTCTCCGCCCAGTCTGCAATGGACGGGACGCGCCGCGTACCTTTTCCCGCTTTATAACATTTTCAATTACGGCTTGGGTTTTCCATTTGCGACGGCGGCGCTCGGCGGATTTATCGTCGGGTTGTATGAAATTCTACGTTATCGCCGCTGGAATTTTTTGCTGATGACATTATGGGTCGGCGGATTCTTTTTGTATTTGGGTCAGTTGTTCGGTTTGGTCGTGCGCTACTATTTGCCGCTGTATCCGTTCTTTGCCATCTACGCGGGCTTTTTCATTTTTTGGTTATGGGACCGTGCCAAGGGACTGCGCGTTCCATGGAATATTGTCGCGCGCGTTGCAACCGCTGCGTTCATCGCGGTTGTGGTCGGTTACACATTATTTTGGGCAGCCGCGTTCACTTTAATTTATACGCGCCCTGTGTCGCGCGTCGTCGCGTCCGATTGGCTCAAGCAAAATATCCCGCCGAACGCGGTGATTGCCAACGAGCATTGGGATGACCCACTGCCTTTTGGCGGCTACAAGGGGCTTTCGACATCGAACGATGGGTTGATGGACAATTACTGGGAGGACGACCCGCCCAAGCGCGATGCCTTGAAAGCGTGGCTCGACGAAGCCGATTATATCGTCCTCTCCAGCAATCGCTTGTATCAATCCATCCCGCGTCTGCCGCGCCGTTATCCGCTGACGACGAAATATTACGAATGGTTGTTTGACGGCGAATTGGGTTTCGACAAAATCAAGGAATTCACTTCGTATCCGCAATTGTTCGGCATCGTCTTCAACGACGATTCGTCGGATGAAGCGTTCACCGTTTATGACCATCCGAAAGTTTTGGTTTTCATCAAGAGCGCGCGCTATTCGTCCGAACACACCGCGCAATTGCTCGACAGCGTTGACATTTCGGAATTGGAAAAACTGACACCGCTCAACGCGGTTGCGTCCAAAGGCGGTTTCCGCATGACGCCCGAATTGATGCAAGCCAATTACGCGGGCGGCACCTGGTCCGAAATTTTCAATCCGAATGATTTTGTCAATCAGTATCCGGTGTTCGTGTGGTACGTGGCGATATGGCTGATTGGGCTGCTCGCGTATCCGTATGTCTTTGTCGCGTTCCGCAAATTTGCAGACCGCGGTTACGCGTTCACCAAAACGCTCGGTGTGCTGGCGTTGGCGTGGCTGACGTGGACGCTGGCGAGTTATCGCGCGCTGCCGTTCGAACGTACGACGATGCTTGTAGTGTTGGCGATGATGCTCGTCGGCGCGGCGGTCATTGCGTGGTTCCAACGCGCAGAGCTGCTCGCGTTT
>JACQWQ010000156.1 GCA_016209205.1 Chloroflexota bacterium | reverse complement strand
GCGCAGAACCAATCTCGCAAACGGGCTTCGCGCACCAATGAACAGACGGTCTTAGCTTGTCTGGACGTAGGTCATCATTATAACGGATGCGCACAAAAGTTTCTGCCGCCATACATACCCAAGAGTATGACCATCTCGCAAGGAACCGAGTGCAACTCATTTCCCAACGCCCAGCTTGTTGGCACAGCATGGTTCGACTATGCTCACCACATGGTTGGACTGCTGTGCCGTAGGGAGTGCAACTTATTTAGCAACGTCCCAAAAATGAGAAACAGCCCAAGATAGATTATCTTGGGCTGTTTCTTGGTTTTCCGGCAGCTGGCTTTTCTAAATCGGATTGGCTTTACTTGGAGCTGACAATGGGACAGTTTACGACGAATCCGACCGCTTTGAATTTGGCGCCACCCGGTCCGGTCACCAAGCCGTCCTTGGCAAGGTTCTTGACATCGCCAAAATCCTTTTGGCGTAAATTCAAGCCCTGCGCGATCGCTTGCTCCGTCCACGCGGCGGGATGCACGTCCCACAGCGGGCTGTAGCGACCCTGGCTCGGATTCCAGCGCAGCACATTCAGCGGATCAAGTCCATCGAGCAGCGCGGAATTCAAGCCCTGGCGCTGTGGATTGTTCGCGCCGGTCTGACCGTTGAGGAACGCCGCGAGACTGGCGCGGGACGAATTTGTGCCATCCCCGCCGACAAATGGAGCGGCGTCGAGTGCGGGCGCAAACGTCGAGTTTTCTAGCGCCGCCACCCCCGGATCCGATGCGTCTGTCGAAACATATTTGACCGCTTTGCCGCCCTGAAAACCTTTCGTTTCGAGATAGGCGACCGTGCCGTTGGTCGTATCCATGCTCACGACCTTGTCCGCGCGTCCGGTATCATTGGCAATCTGCGGCGCGTTCAAAATAATCCCATTCGGCAGCTCGATCAACGGGCTATAGCCGGTTTCGCCGACCGCGCCGGGTTCCGCCACATCGGGTGGAAAACCCTGCGGCCCCGGCACCACTGTGCGCACCGGGCTAAAATCAACGGTCGCTGGAAAATCAATGATCCCGTCCACGATAGTCACTTTTTGTACCGCCGCAGTGCCGCGCGCGTTATCCACTTTTTGCGCGTGGTTGATGCCGCGTGCGTCAGCATCATTTCCGTCCGACGAGTCGAGCAAGATGTACCAAACGGTCTGACCGTGACTGGTACCGCGATAGAGCGGGAACGTGGCAGTCCCGTCGGGATTTTCGATTGCGCTTTTGATGAACAGCGTGCGACTGCCGCCCGCTGAAGCCGTTGTGGCAAGACCTGCCATCGCGAACACGAGCGCGAGGGCAAATGAAAAAATGATCAAGCGTTTCATTTTGATTTCTCCTTTTGAATTCTCGTGACCTCTGTCATTGTGATGTATTGTGATATAGTAATTTTTGGTTGACCTCGGATTTGACTAGGTTCAGTTATCTGTCATACCCAGCCCCCCTTTTCAAATCGGATTGCAATTTGCAATGGTTTCGTCTCGCCGATGGTCAATTCGTTACACCCAAAATAGTCATTGTTCTGTCAGGAGTTGGACTCCTGACAGCCAGAAATCTGTACTGATTTCCAAATCGTATTAACCTACATGAGTACAATTCCGGCTCAAGCCAAAACGGCCACGGAGGAACAGTGGCTGATCGAATCTTTACGCAACGGCGATGAGGCGGCGTTCGCGTTATTATTGGAACGCTATCAGGTCGCGCTGACGCGGCTGGCCAGGATGTACGTCTCAAGCCGCGAGGTAGCTGAAGAAGTTGCTCAGGAAACGTGGCTGGGCGTACTTCAAGGTCTGGATCGCTTTGAAGGACGCTCTTCGCTCAAGACTTGGATTTTCACGATCTTGATCAATTGCGCCAAAACGCGCGGGCAGCGCGAAAGCCGCAGCATTCCATTCTCCGCGATGTGGAACGGGGACGCGGAGCCGTATGAACCTGCGGCTGATCCCGAACGGTTCCTCCCGCCCGATCACCCCGAGACGCCGCGGCATTGGGTCTCGTTTCCAAACAATTGGGACACAATTCCCGAAGAATATCTCTTGGCGCAAGAGACGCGCGCGTACATTGAGGACGCCATCGAAACACTCGCGCCAAACCAGCGCGCGGTCATCACTTTGCGTGACGTCGAGGGATGGACGTCGAGCGAAGTGTGTAATGTTCTCGGTATTTCCGAGACTCATCAACGTGTGCTCTTGCACCGCGCGCGTTCCAAAGTGCGACGCGCGCTGGAAAAGTATTTCGACGGAAAACGTCCGAGCGCGCGGACAACCTAGAGCGAATTCCGAATTGATTTGCGGGCTGTAGCATAGCGCCTTGTGCGCGTGGATGCCTACCGCAAACGGAATAGGAATTTGCTCTAGTGGTGAAATTGAAATGACGACTGCAAACGAACTCACTTGTCAGGAACTGATAGAACTGGTAACGGAATATCTCGAAGGCACATTATCGCCAACCGAGCGGGCGCGCTTTGACGCGCATCTGGGAACGTGCGCGGGCTGTCGGACCTGGCTCGAGCAGATGCGGCGGACGATTCGTACGTTGGGCAAACTTACCGAAGAGTCTATCCCACCCGAATCGAAGCAAGAACTGCTCCAGCTCTTTCGCAATTGGAAAAAGGTATCCTAAATCCTGCGCCCCTCTCCCAGAGCAGGAGAGGGGCGCAGGAGAGTGCGGGCACTATTAGACGTACGCCAAAGTTTCACGAATGGTTAGCCGCGCCGCGCTCCAGGCGGGCACTGCTGCCGCCAGCGCCGAGCCAACTAAAACGATAACTGCCCAAAGCACTGCCGCCGTCGGCGAAATCACCAGCGGCAGCGGCACGCGGAAGGACAAGTTGCCCACGATCGTTCCGACCAGTGCCGAGAGCGGCTGTGACAAAACAATTGCCAATGCTCCACTCAACACGCCGATAAAAATTCCCTATCTCCACATCGTATTTGCGCGCGGCGAGTCCATCTGTCAGGTTGCGTCCCCACTCTGCATTCTGCCTCCTTGACATGTTGTTCCGTGTGGTATACTATATTCGATAGTGAACACAATGTCACATTACCGTGTAGAACCGCACCGCTGCCTGTCAACAACCAAAACGCGGCGCGTGTTCACTACCGCGCAGTTAGCGAAAAATGTATGGTCGCGGGAGGTCACATGAAACAGCCGAAGATGGATCGGCGCATTCAACGCACGCGCCAGCTCTTGCAAAATGCGCTGTCGGAATTGATTCTGGAAAAAGGGTACGAAGCCGTTACCGTGCAGGATATTCTCGACCGCGCGAATCTGGGGCGCTCCACGTTTTACGCGCACTATACCGACAAGGACGCGTTATTCCTGAGCGGGTTCGAAGTTCTGCGGCAAGTGTTCGAGGATCACACCAAGGGCTGGATGGCAGGCAAGGGGCTGGCGCACGGCAAACCAACCGACTTGTGGCGCGCGCTCTTTCAACACGCCAGCGCGAACCAGCGCTACTACAAAGCGATGCTGGGAAAACGCAGCGGGGATATGCTACTCAAGCATGTGCGCGAGTATTTGCTGGACCATGTGCGAAAAAATCTCAAGGCGCTGGCGCGCAGTGAAAAAAAACTCGGCGTGCCGCTGGACGTGCAGGCAGAATTCGTCGTGAGTTCGTTTCTGGCGTTATTGACATGGTGGCTTGACCGTGACATGCCATACTCGCCGGAACAAATGGTGCAGATGTTAGAGCATTTGGTGATGCCAGGTTTGAACAGAGTATTGGGCAGCAAAACGTTGACATAGTTTGTCGGGGCGTCCAATTTCCAATTTCCAATTTCCAATTTCCAATTTCCAACTTCCAATTTCCAACGTCCAACTTCCAACTTCCAACTTCCAACTTCCAACTTCCAACTTCCAATTTCCAATTTCCAAATGATTCCCCAAACGATTCCAGAGCTCGAACGACAACTCGCCGCGCGCAATTATGTCGCCGACCGCGGACTGGTTACTGCCGTGTTCTTGGCGTTGAAACTCAACAAGCCGCTTTTTTTAGAAGGCGAGGCGGGCGTCGGCAAGACGGAAATTGCCAAGGTGCTCGCCGCGTTGTTGGAAACCGAGTTGATACGTCTGCAATGTTACGAAGGTCTGGACATTAATCACGCGGTGTATGAATGGAATTACGCGCGGCAATTGCTCGAACTGCGCGCCCACGACGCCGATGGGACGCCGCACGCGCACCCAAACATTTTCAGCGCGGAATTTTTGATCAAGCGTCCGCTGCTGCAAGCGATTGAAGAATCACGCGACCAGGCGCCCGTGCTGCTGATTGACGAAGTGGACCGCAGCGACACCGAATTCGAGGCGTACTTGCTCGAACTCTTGTCGGATTGGCAGATTACCATTCCCGAACTCGGCACGCTAAAAGCAGTGCATCCGCCTGTCGTCGTCATCACGTCGAACCGCACGCGCGAACTGCACGACGCGTTAAAGCGCCGCTGCCTGTACTATTGGATTGATTATCCGAATTTCAACAAAGAACTCGCCATCGTGCGCGCCAAAGTGCCGCACGCGCACGCGCAGCTCGCGGAACAGGTTGTCGCGTTCATTCAAGAGCTGCGCACGCGCGATTTATACAAAATGCCCGGCGTCGCCGAAACCTTGGATTGGGCAAGCGCGCTCGCGGCGCTCGACCAATCCGCGCTCGACGAGCAACTCGTCAACGAAACCCTCGGCGTGATTCTGAAATATCAGGACGATGTGGAACAAATTCGCGGCGGCGTGGCGACGGAGTTAACCACGCGCGCCAAAAATTATCAAGAGCTGGGCTATGTCAGCGGAAGATAGAGAGATAGAGAGCGAGAGAGCGGGAGAGATAGAAAGCGGGAGAGCGGGAGAGATAGAGAGCGGGAGAGATAGAGAGCGAGAGGACACTCCCTCACTCCATCCCTCTATCGCTCCATCGCTCCCTCTCTCCCTCACTCCATCCTTCTATCGCTCCATCGCTCCCTCTCAGCTGCTTCACAATCTCATCGTCTTTACGCGGCTGCTGCGGCATCTCGGTGTCCACATCAGCGCGACCCAAGCACACGATTTCGCGCACGCGTTGAAATTCATTGATCTCGGACAGCGGAGCGAATTCCGCGATGCGGCGCGCTGTATCCTCGTCACGCGCCGTGAAGACTTGGCATTGTTTGACCAAGCATTTGATTGGTTTTGGAAACAGCGCGATTATTCCGCCGCGGCGCGGCGCGCCGCCGCCGCCATCACGCCGGGCTTTGCCAAGCCGCCCCCTCCCCCTCCGCAGTTCCTCACAACCTCCCTCGCGCCGTTGGACGACGCCGCGCTGCCGCAAAAGGGCAAGGTCGTCGCAGTGCAAACCTATTCGAACCAAGAGCAATTGCGCCGCAAAGATTTTGGCGCGTTCACACGGGATGAAATTGAAGAGGTAAAAAAATGGATGCGGGATTTACCGTGGCGCACCGGCGAACGTGCTACCCGGCGCAAGGAGCGCGGCGGGAATGAATTTTTCGACGCGCGCGCGACGCTGCGGCGCAACTTGAAATTCGGCGGCGAGCTGCTGGAACCTGCGTGGCGGCAGACAAAATACAAACCACGGCCGCTCGTCGTTTTTTGCGACATTAGCGGTTCGATGGAAAATTATTCGCGGATGCTGCTGCACTTTGTTCACGCCCTGCTGACCAGTCCGCGCGCAACGCGTGGCATATCGCACCATGCGCGGACCCGTCAACGCGAACGCGAAACACGCGCGGAATGTTTTGTGTTTGGCACACGCTTGACGCGCATCACGCGCCAATTGCGCACGCGGAGTGTGGAACGCGCACTGCGCGGGGTTGCCGAAGCCGTCGTGGATTGGTCGGGCGGCACGCGCATCGGCGAGGCCCTCAAGACCTTCAATTTTGTGTGGGCGCGGCGCGTGCTGCGCCCCGGTGCAGTGGTCTTGATTATCAGCGATGGTTGGGACCGCGGCGATCCGGAACTGTTGCGGCGCGAAATGGCGCGCCTGCGCCGCAGCGTGGATCGCGTCATCTGGCTTAATCCGTTGATTGCGTCGGCAGATTACGCGCCGCTCACGCTCGGTCTGCGCGCGGCGCTGCCTTTTGTGGACGATTTTTTACCCGCCCACAATTTCACCGCGCTGGAAGATTTGGCAAGCTTGCTCAGCGGTTTGAACACGCCGTAAGCCAGGACATCACAATTTGGACGCGGCGATGTGTCATCACGCACCGCTGGACTCGGCAGGCATCATGCGTGATGATGGGTCACCTATCCCCACAAGGTAGCATGGATTTTGGGGCGCGTTTGGGGGTATATTTATCGTATGAATGAACCCGAGCCGAACGTTGTCCCATTGTCGAATGCGGCGTCCGCGCGATCCATTCGAGATTTACCGGCGCGTGCCCAAGCCGAAAGTGTTCGCCCGGTTGCACTGGGTTTAGCCATCCTCTATGCCCTGTTTGCGGTAAGCCATTTGCTGCTGTTCTCTCCCGCGATTCGAGTGACCATGTCGCTCGTAGCGGGATTTTGCGCGCTGGCATATTTGATTCTGTTTTTTATTTTTCGCACGCGCCCCGTGCCCGTCAAATGGGTGCAGCCGATTTCGGCCCTGTTGTTTGGCATCGCCGTTTTCCATGCCGCGCTGCGGCTCTATCTCTCGGGCGAGCTATTGCAAAGCGCCAACCTCGCCTTGTGCATTATTGCCGGGGGAATTTTTTTCCTTTCGGCGCGTTGGTACGCCCTTACGACGGGAGTAACGTTGGTCCTCTGGCTTGTCATTACGGCGATGCTCGTACCCGCCTCAGAGGTGCTCAGTTTCAGTCCGATCATGTTGGGCGCGGTGGCGGTATCCATGGTTGCGTTCGTACTGCGCAATCGCGCCCTGAACCATTTGGAACGGTTGCAGCAGGAAGCGGACGCGCAGACGCTGGAGGTGGAACGCGCTACGGCGTCCAGCCAGCGCGCGGAACTCTTGCTGAAGGAAGCGGAAACGCGCTTTCGTAATTTGGTCGAGCAATTGCCTGCCGTGACCTTTGTGGACGCGCTCGATGCGAGTGCTTCGACCATTTATGTCAGCCCACAGATTCGAGACATGACGGGATATTCCCCCGCCGAGTGGATCGCCGATCCCAAGTTGTGGGAAAAACTGCTGCACCCGCAAGACCGCGCGCGCGTGCTGGAAGCCACGCTCAAGCACAATTCAACCGGCGAACCGTTCGATGCGGAATATCGTCTCGTCGCGCGCGATGGGCACATGGTGTGGATTCACGACAAGGCAGTCCGCGATGCAATTCTGAAAGCGGTCAGTTTTGCCGCCGCGGCGTTTTTACGCGCGCCGCAGTGGGAGCAGCATAGCGGAGAGGTTTTGGCGCGGTTGGGGGAAGCGGCGCAAGTGAGTCGCGTTTATATTTTTGAAAACCATCGCGCGCCAGGCGACATCCTCTTGAGCAGCCAGCGGTACGAATGGTGTGCGCCCGGCGCTGCCCCGCAAATTGACAATCCCACGCTGCAAAATGCCGCCGTTCAAGAGTCGGGGTTTGGGCGTTGGGCAAAGCTTCTCGGCGCAGGCGAAACGGTGCACGGGCACGTTCGCGATTTTCCCGCCAGCGAGCGCGCACTGTTAAATGCTCAACAGATTCTTTCGCTCGTCGTCATGCCGATCTTTGTCGGCGGCGAATGGTGGGGCTTTATCGGTTTCGATTCGTGCGTGCAAGAACACACTTGGTCGCCGACGGAATTGGACGCGCTGCAAACGGCGGCGAATACGCTCGGCGCGGCAATTCAACGCGAGCGCGTCGAGCACGCACTGGCGGAGGCGCGCGATCAGGCGTTGGAAGGGTCACGCTTGAAATCAGAATTTCTCGCCATGATGAGTCACGAGATTCGCACGCCGATGAACAGCATCGTCGCCATGTCCGAACTGCTGCTCGAAACCGACTTGACTGGCGAACAGCGCGAATTGGCTAAACAGGTACGGCGTTCGGCAGAGGGCTTGATGACGATCATCAATGATATTTTGGACTTGAGCAAAATCGAGGCTGGCAAGCTCGCGCTGGAACGGGTCGAGTTCTATTTGCCTCATTTGGTTTTGACAACCGCAGAAATTCTGGGGACCCAAGCGCGTGACAAGGGATTGTCCTTGCACGTTGAAATTTCACCCGAGCTGCCGCAGAATTGCATTGGCGACGCGGGACGCCTCCGGCAGGTATTACTCAATCTGTTGAGCAACGCCGTGAAATTTACCGAGCGGGGACAGGTCGTCGTACAAGTGAATCCGGCATCCGAGTCATCCGACGCGCAAGCTGCGACAGAACTCACACGCCGCGTTCAATTCACCGTTTGCGATACCGGCATCGGATTGTCGCCCGGGACGCTGCCCCATTTGTTCCAACCGTTCACGCAAGCGGACATGAGCATTACGCGCCGTTTTGGCGGGACCGGGCTGGGCTTGGCAATCAGCAAGCGGCTGGTAGAATTGATGGGCGGCGAAATCGGCGTGACGAGTACGCCCGGTCAAGGTTCCACTTTTTGGTTTACGCTTCCGCTCCAGGTCAGGCAAACCAACGGCTTGCCCGCCAAGTGGCTCGCGCCCCAAAACCATGCTGTGCCCACGGCAAGAATGGAACACACAGACATGTCACACGCGCGCGTTTCAGCCACGGCCTTGGATACCACGGTCATTGCGCAAATGCGCGCGTTGGAGACGGGCGCACAAGCGCGCGCGTTAAATGATTTACTTCAAGTTTTTATGGAAGACACCGGGCACTATGTTTCGCAGCTGGAGCAACATATCGCCGCGGGCGATGTGGAACGCTTGCATCACGCGGCGCACTCTATCAAGGGCAACGCCGCAGGGCTGGGCGCCTACCGGCTTTCGCAACAGGCCGCGCGAATCGAAAGGGTTGCCAAGCAAAACGCAACCCGCGACGCGGCGGAATTGGTGCCCGAACTGCGCGATGAATTTGAACGCGTCAAGGCGGCGTTGAAATTAGAACTCCAGCGCGCCCCGGCGCTCGACCCATAACCAGAGTGGACGTATGCAACCTGCAAATTCCCAGCCCGATCATGCTTTTCTGACGCGGGCATGGAAGCACTTTGTCTCGCGTCGTCAAATCGCGCCCGAGCTGGACCCGCTGGTCGTACGCTCGTGGCAGCGCAGCGCGCCGCGCTTGAATCCGCGCGGCGCGCCGCAGTGGACCTATTTGAGTGAAGAGGTTTTGCCGCGCACACGTCAGCAGCACGCGTCGCTGCTCGCGCTGGCGCGCCCGTTGATGGAAGATGTCTATCAATTCATCGAAGGCGCGGGCGCAATGATTCTACTTGCCGATAGTACGCATTGTGTGTTGGAAGAGTTGGGCGACGCGGCGATTGCACGTGAAATAGAGACATTGGGCATTCGACGCGGCGTTTTCTTGGACGAGAGTCGCATTGGCACCAACGCGTTCGCCGTTGCCTTGACCGAAAGTACGCCCGCGCAAATCGTCGGCGCAGAACATTTTCTCGCCACATTTCATGCATACAGCACGGTTGCCGCGCCAGTGTTTGATTTGGATGGTTCTGCGGTTGGCATCATCGGTGTTATCCAGCGCGTCGAACGCCACACGCCGCACACACTGGGCATCGTGGTCGCTGCCGCCAAAGCCATCGAGAATCAATTGTCCGCCGATTTCTTGATGCGCGAAGCGAATGAGCGGGCGAGTGAATTGAACGCGGCGCTCGACGCGATTTCGGATGGCGTCTTGGCGTGGGATGCGCGCGGTGTGGTCATGCATTTGAACGAACACGCGGGAAAGTTGCTGGGTCTCACGCCGAATCTGGTCGTGGGCCGCGCGCTGAATGAATATCTGACCTTGCCGGAAGCGTTGGCGCGCGCGGCGGCGGCGGGCGAAGACGTGCGGGAAGCAGAAGCCAGTTTTCAGAGCGGCGGCGCCACACGCGAATGTTTTGTGAGTCTGCGCGTGCTCAAACAGCAGAATGGCGCACCCGTACAATTCATCGCGACGCTGCGCCGCATCGAACAGGTGCGCCAGCTGGTGACGCGGTGGGTGGGCGCACGAGCGCGGCTCACGCTTGACGATATCGTGGGCAACAGTCCGGCGACGCGGCGCGTGCGCAAGCAGGCCCTCGCCGCGGCGAATGCCAAAGGCAGCGTGCTCATTCTCGGCGAAGCGGGCACGGGCAAAAACGCGCTCGCGCGGGCGATTCATAATTCCAGCAAACGCGCGGCGGGCCCTTTTCTCGCGCTGAACTGTCGCGCCATCCCGCGCGATTTGGTGTTGAGCGAATTTTTGGGATATGAAGCCGGACCGCATCACGCGCTCGCGCCGGGGGGCCAACCGAGCAAATTTGAATTGGCGAACGGCGGCACGTTGTTTCTCGATCAGGTGGACGCGCTGCCGTTGGACATGCAAGCCGCGCTGGTGCGCGTGATCGAGTACGGCGAAGTGATTCGCTTGGGCGGCACGCGCGTGATTCCGGTGGACGTCCGCGTGATGGCGACGAGCGAAGTAAATTTGGAAACCAATCTCAAAGACCTCACCTTTCGACGCGATTTGTATTATCGCCTCGCGCCCATCGTGATTCAGATTTCGCCGCTGCGCGAACGTTCCGACGATATCCTGGCGTTGACGGAGCGGCTGCTCGAAAGATTGAGCCGCCAATTCGGACATGCCGTGCGTATTTCGACGACAGCGCGCCAGCGTTTGGAGCGGTACCCGTTTCCCGGCAACATTACGGAACTGGAAAGCGTGATGGAGCGCGCGGCGCTGCACTGCGAAGGTACGGTGATTCAAGTACACGATTTGCCGGTGGATGTGCGCGAGCGACGCGTGTACGCCGTGCGCAAAGGCGGTGTCGAGCCGGTGCGCAGTATGGCGGAAAGCGAAGAAGCGGCGATCTTGGCAGCGGGTCGCGCCGCGCGCGGCAATTTGAGTGAAACGGCGCGTACGTTGGGCATCGGGCGCAGCACGCTGTGGCGCAAGATGCGGAACTTGGGCTTGACCGCCAAAGATTTTCATCCGGCGTAGCGCGCGCCAGTGTTTCAAATCAAAACACTTGCCAAGACGCTGGATGTTTCATCTTGAAACATCCAGCGCCTTTATGTTGACAACAGCTCTGTTCGCGTGATATTTTGCTTGCGTTATCGCTTTTCCCCAAGCCAACGGCGGCTTTCCCGCTCCCGGCACTCACACCAGACGCCGCCACTGACACAATTTTCCAAGGCGTTGCTTTTGCGCCTTGCGGCGCATCAGCGGTTGGATGAATAGTGACGCGGCTGGGTTTCCCCGTCACTCGTCACCCGTCACATCTTCCAAGGAGGTGTTGTTCCGAACGACCACACTCCGCTTTCGTTCGTTGCCCGTAATCCAAACCGTTGCGACCATCCGTTGTCGCATGCGACTTTTGATCTGTGTGCAGGCAGTTGGACTGCCGTCGGACAACGCGCAGTCCAACTGCGCTTTAACAAAAGGCCATCCGTTCTCGCATGCGACTCGTGTCGCAGATTCTACAAGGAGGTAGTTACGATGAATAACCTGATCGGTGAATTTTTCGGTACGATGATGCTGATTGTGTTGGGCGATGGCGTCGTAGCAGCCGTTTTGCTCAGCAAATCCAAAGCTCAAAATTCCGGCTGGATTGTAATTACGGCCGGTTGGGCGTTTGCCGTAATGGTCGGCGTCTTTGCGTCAGTTGCATTGGGCGGGCCCGGGCATCTGAATCCGGCAGTGACCATTGCCCAGTTGCTGCGCGGCAACACCGATGTCACACAGGCGATCAGTTACATTATCGCCCAGTTCGTCGGCGCGTTCGTCGGCGGGGTGCTCGTCTTTTTGGCTTATTACGCGCATTGGGCCGAGACCGACAACAAGGGTTTCAAGCTCGGCATCTTTTGCACAGGGCCCGCGATTCGCAGCCCCGTCTGGAATTTGGTCACCGAGATCATTGGCACGTTTGTGCTGGTCTTTGGTGTCTATGCGATCTTTGGCAAAGCCGTCGGCGCGATCCCCGCGGGGCTGGGGCCCTTTTTGGTGGCGGGGCTGGTCTGGGGTATTGGTCTTTCGCTCGGCGGTCCGACGGGGTATGCGATTAACCCCGCGCGTGATTTGGGTCCCCGCATCGCGCATTTCGTGCTCCCGATTGCGGGCAAAGGCGACAGCGATTGGGGCTATTCCTGGATTCCGGTCGTCGGTCCAATCATCGGCGGAATTATCGCGGCAGTCCTGGCGGGTGCTCTCACCATGTAAGAGGTAATACGGAGGAATTGGGCTATGAAAAAACTGATCAACAAGCCGGAAGATGTTGTCGTCGAGGAATTACACGGCATTGAGGCAGCGCATCCCGATTTGGTCAAGGTACATTATGAACCGAATTATATCGTGCGCGCGGATGCCCCGGTGAAAGGCAAAGTCGCGCTGGTCTCTGGCGGCGGCTCGGGGCACGAACCGATGCACGGCGGCTTCGTCGGGCTGGGCATGCTCGACGCCGCGTGCCCCGGCGCGGTATTCACTTCGCCGACGCCGGACCAAATGCTCGAAGCGACCAAAGCAGTGAATGGCGGCGCGGGGGTTTTGCACATTGTCAAAAACTATACCGGCGACATTATGAATTTTGAAATGGCGGCAGACCTCGCGCGCGGCGACGGCGTCGAAGTAGAATCCGTCGTGACGAACGACGATGTGGCGGTCAAGGATTCACTCTATACCGCCGGACGGCGCGGCGTCGGCATCACCGTCATTGTGGAAAAAATCGCGGGCGCGGCGGCGGAGCGCAAGCATTCTTTGAAAGAGGTCGCCGACATCGCGCGTCAAGTGAATGACAACGGGCGTTCGATGGGCATGGCGCTCACGAGCTGCACCGTGCCGCACGCGGGCAAACCGACCTTCGAACTCGGCGACGATGAAATGGAAATCGGCATCGGCATTCACGGCGAACCGGGACGCACGCGCATGAAATTAAAAACGGTTCACGAAATCGTCGAAATGATGGCGAGTGCGATTGTGGACGATTTGCCGTACAAGTCCGGCGATCAAGTATTGGCCTTCGTGAACGGCATGGGCGGCACGCCCCTCATCGAACTCTATGTCGTTTATAATGAACTGCACAATTTTCTCAAAGGACGCGGCATCAAAATTGCGCGCAACCTCATCGGCTCGTACATTACCTCGCTCGAAATGGCGGGTTGCTCCATCACCCTGCTCGAACTCGACGATCAACTTCAAGCTCTATGGGATGCTCCGGTGAAAACGCCAGGAATGCGATGGGGCGCTTAGTGCAATTGTGAATTCGTGCGATAGTGCTTTAGTGCGATAGTGCGATAGTAAAAAGACTATTGCACTATCGCACTATCGAACTATCGCACTATCGAACTCTATGACCATTTCACGCGACGCAGTCCTCGACTGGTTGAAAGCGTTTGCTGCAACCATCAACGAAAACGCGGCGTATCTCACGCAGCTCGATTCCGATATCGGCGATGGCGATCACGGCGCGAACATGAATCGTGGAATGCAAGCGGTCTTGACCGCGCTGCCCGGTGTCGCCGATAAAGATGTCGGTTCCATTTTCAAAACGGTGGGCATGAAGCTCGTGTCTACCGTGGGCGGCGCAAGCGGTCCCTTGTACGGCACGATGTTTATGCAAATGGGCAACGCCACCGCGGGCAAAATGGAACTGACGCTCGACGATTGGGTCGCCGCTGTGCAAGCTGGATACGATGGCGTCATTATGCGCGGCAAAGCGCAGCCCGGCGACAAAACCATGGTGGATGCCTTGACGCCCGGGTTGGCAGCGCTCAAAGGGCAGCGCGACAACGGCGCGGCAATTCCCGAAGCATTGAACGCCGCCGCCGCTGCAACCCGCCAAGGCATGGAGGCAACTATTCCGCTCGTCGCGCGCAAAGGACGCGCCAGTTATCTTGGCGAACGCAGCGCCAATCACCAAGACCCGGGCGCGACATCCTCATACTATTTAATGAAAACGGCTGCGGAAACGTGGAAATAGTCACAGGTTACAGGTTACAGGTTATAGGTTACAGGTTACAGGTCACAGGTTGCAGGTCACAGGTTACAGGTCACAGGTTGCAGATTGCGACTTGAGACTTGTAACCTGCAACCTGAGACTTTACAGGGAGGCAAACGTATGGCCAAGTATGCCGCCGCTGTGGATCAGGGCACGACCAGTTCGCGCTTTATGATTTTCGACCACAGCGGCAAAGTGGTAACGTTCGATCAAAAAGAGCACACCCAAATTTACCCCAAGCCCGGTTGGGTCGAACACGACCCGATGGAAATTTGGGGCGCAGTGCAATCCGTCATCGCGGGTGCGCTCGCCAAAGGCGCGATTGACCCGCAAGACCTCAGCGCCGTCGGCGTGACGAATCAACGCGAAACCACCGTCGTCTGGAACAAGAAAACCGGCAAGCCCGTTTACAACGCGATTGTGTGGCAAGACACGCGCACGGATCAGATTTGCAATGACCTCGCCAAAGATGGCGGGCAAGATCGGTTCCGCGCCAAGGTGGGGCTTCCGCTCGCAACCTACTTTTCCGGTCCCAAGATCAAATGGATTCTCGACAAGGTAAATGGCGCGCGCGCGGCGGCGGACGCCGGCGACCTCGCGTTCGGCAACATTGACACGTGGGTCATTTGGAATTTGACGGGGGGCGTCAATGGCGGCGCGCACGTCACCGATGTTTCGAATGCGTCGCGCACGATGTTGATGAATCTCCAAACGCTCGATTGGGATCCAGACATGCTCAAGGTCATGGGCATTCCGCGTTCGATGCTCCCCGCGATTCGTCCGTCGTCGGAAAAATATGGCAACGCGACCGGCTCGCTGGCAGGTATTCCCGTTGCGGGCGATCTCGGCGATCAGCAAGCCGCGTTGTTTGGACAAACCTGTTTTTCGCCCGGCGAAGCGAAAAACACGTACGGCACCGGCTGCTTTATGCTCTTGAACACCGGCACGAAAATCGTTCCGTCCCAGAGTGGGCTGCTCACGACGCTCGGTTACAAGATCGGCAATCAACCGGCGGTGTATTGTCTCGAAGGGTCCATCGCGATTACGGGCGCGTTGGTGCAGTGGCTGCGCGATAATCTGCGCATGTTCGATTTCTCGAAACACGTCGAAGACTACGCGGCGACGGTCGAGGACAGCGGCGGCATTTATATCGTGCCCGCGTTCTCCGGTTTGTTCGCGCCGTACTGGCGCAGTGATGCGCGCGGCGCCATCGTCGGTCTGACGCGCTACATCAATCGTTCACACATCGCGCGCGCGGCGCTCGAAGCGACGGCGTATCAAACCCGCGAAGTGTTGGATGCGATGAACGCGGATTCGGGCGTGCCGCTCACGGCGCTAAAAGTAGACGGCGGCATGGTGTATAATAATTTGCTGATGCAGTTCCAGGCGGATATACTCGGCGTGCCCGTGATTCGTCCGACGGTTGCCGAGACGACCTCGCTCGGCGCGGCGTACGCGGCGGGTCTCGCGGTTGGTTTCTGGGAAAGCGTCGAAGGGCTGCGCGCGAATTGGGGCAAAGATAGGGAATGGGATCCCAAGATGGACGCGATGAAACGCGACGCGTTGTACAAGGGCTGGAAAAAAGCCGTCACGCGCACGTTCGATTGGGTGGAATAGACCCAAGCCCTTCGAGGTTTTCGAACGCCAATGTAGAATTGGGCATCGGCATAGAAAACCTCGAAGGGCTGGTAGGAACTCGCTTGACAGGCATCGGGCGAAGCAGACGCCGCGGACGCATCCAACGCGCACGCACAGCCAAGAGGCACTGTCCCGATGCGCTGTCAGGACGAGCCAAGCATAGTACAAGTGGAAGCCTGGGAGCCGATGGGCTTCTGGGCTTTTTTGATTTGGAGAAACGAATATGCCTCACCAAATCTATACCATTACGAAGGTTGAAATCGTCGCGCCTTATACCTTGCGCCTCACTTTTGACGATGGCGTTGAAAAGACGATTGACTTGTCACCCGTGTTGCGCGGTGAACTTTATGGTCCACTGCGCGATTTGGAATTCTTTAATCAGGTCAAACTGAATCAAGAAATCGGAACGATTGTCTGGCCCAACGAGGCAGATTTCGATCCGGCGACGCTGCACGATTGGGATGAGGTGGGCGCGGGAATGATCGAGATGGCGAGTAAGTGGAAAGAAAATCCCAAAATTACTTTTGACAGTTTCTCGCCGTATGATGCTTACGGCGCAGGCAGGACGCTGATGGAGGCAAAAGAAAAAATGCAAGTTGAAGCAGGAAAGGAAAAAAAGGCAATGCTACTCACAGAAGTATTACCCACTGTGCAACAACTTTCGCGCAATGACAAACTACATCTCGTTCGCATTCTGGTTGATGAACTTGATGCAACAAACGAAATTGCTCCTTTTGAGCCAAACAAGGTCTATCACATTTACACTCCCTACAACATGTATGGTGTCGCGCATCTACTCATGGAAGCGTTTGAAAAAGCAAAACCAAAAGAGGGAAAAGTTGAATGAAACTCACATACTCAAAAGCACATGCTCTTCAAACCGAAGCCGAAAAGATGCCGCGCATCCTGCTGCGATTACGATTGAATCATCGCGAGATGGAGACGATTGGTTTGGTGGATAGTGGCGCCACTGTCAATCTTTTGCCTTTTTCACTGGGCGAACAACTGGGGCTCGTCTGGCGTGAACGCGATGCAATTCTTTAACGAATTTCGCGTGTGCTTCCAACGTTACGCCCTCGAATTTGAAATCACGCCCAGACCAGAATAATCATGGGTAATTCTTCCGCTCCACACGTCCTCGTCATCGGCGCGGGTTCCACCGGCAGCGCGACGGCGCACGATCTCGCACTGCGCGGGCTGCGCGTCACCGTCGTCGAACGCGGCGAGATTGCGTCTGGCACGACGGGACGCAATCATTGTCTGCTGCATTCGGGCGGGCGCTATTGCGTCAACGATAAAGAGGGCGCGACTGAGTGTATCGAGGAAAATTTGATCTTGCGCCGCATCATGCCGCACGCGCTCGAAATGAACGATGGGTTGTTTGTCGCGCTGGATGAGGAAGATTACGCGTTCAAAGAAAAATTTCTCGCGGGCTGCGAAGAATGTCACATTCCCGCGCGCGAAATTTCGGTAGCCGACGCGTTGAAACTCGAACCTTTCTTGAATCCAAACATCAAAGCCGCCGTGCAGGTCCCCGACGGCGTATTCGAGCCGTGGCGCTTTTGCACCTCATTCCTCGCGACGGCGAAAAGGAACGGCGCGACGATTCACAACTTTACAGAAGTGACTGATTTGGTGTTTCAAGGCAGCGCGGTGGCGGGCGTCAAGGTTTTCAAGCATCGTACGGGCAAGACCGAAACCATCGGCGCGGATCTGATTGTCAATGCAACCGGCGCATGGGCCGGTACGGTCGCGGCGATGGCAAAAGTGGATGTGCCCGTTGTCCCGACTGCGGGGGTCATGGTCACGCTTGGCAAGCGGTTCAACAACATGGTCATCAATCGCATGCACAAGCCGCACGACGGCGACATTGTCGTGCCCGTGCGCAATACGTCCATCATCGGCACGACGTCATGGCGCGTGACGAAACCCGACGCGATTGAAATTCCGCAAGACCAAATTGACAAGATGATGCAAGCTGGCGAACTGCTGATGCCGGTCTTGAAAGAGGGGCGCCAGCGCGGCGTGATGGCCGTGGCGCGTCCGCTCATCGCCAGCGCGAATGTGGACGCCCGCGATTTTTCGCGCACGTTCGAGGCGTTCAATCATCGCAAGCAAGGCGGCGCGGCGGGCGTTATTACGATTTTGGGCGGCAAAACGACGACGGCGCGCGGCATGGCAGAAAAAGTTTCCGACGAGGTGTGCGCGGAATTGGGCGTGACCGCCGTGTGCAAAACACGCGAGACGCCGCTCGCGTCGTATCGCATGTTCTATAATTGAAACCGCGAATCCACACGAATCTGCGCGAATCTTTTTCCCTTTTTGCGCGTAGATTCGCGGTGACCCGGGTGAATGGCTCTCAACGTCACGCTAAAAATTTTTCGTTATCGTCCTAACCAACCCGCGCGTTGTGACACGTTCGATGTGACCGTGCCCGACGCGGCGAACGTGTTGGATGCTATCGAGCAGGCGTGGGACAAACATGACCGCGACTTGATGTTTCGTCATGCCTGCCATCACGCGTCGTGCGGCACGTGCGCGGTGCGCATCAACGGGCGTGAAAAATTGCCGTGCATCGCGCCGGTGCGCGATTATCTGGACGGCGGGAAACCCATCACGATCGAACCACTGCGCAATTTTCCAATCGTCGGCGATTTGGTCGTGGATGTGACGGGCTTGTTTCAAAGGCAAGAAGCGACGGGATTCGTCATTACGCGTCCCACGGAAGATTCACTCGACGGCAAGCGCGTTGACCATACACAGTGCCTCGCCCCCGCGTCCGCAGCCATCGTCCCGTTCAACCGTTTTGAAAATTGCGTCGAGTGCGGCATCTGTCTGAGCGCGTGTCCGACGATGGCCGCAGACGATAAATTCTTCGGACCCGCCGGACTCGCGGCGATTCAACGCGAAGTCGACAAAACGGACGACCCCAACGCACGCGCGCGTTTGCTCGACCTTGCCGACGACGAACAGGGCGTGTGGCGTTGTCACAGCGCGTGGGAATGCACCGAAGCGTGTCCGCAAAATGTCAATCCTGCCGAAGCGATTATGGACTTGCGTAAGCAAATAACCGCGCGGCGATTCAAGAAACTGTTTGCGCGGTAAATTGAAAATTGAAAATTCAAAATTGAAAAGTCAAAACTCAAAACTCAAAACTCAAAACTCAAAATGAATACATCGCAGACAAGGTGTGAATTTCTAATTTTGAATTTCTAATTTTGAATTTCCAACTTCCAACTTCCAATCATGAATTTATCCCTTCCTGAAAATAAACGCTTGCGATTCCTGCGCTGGTTCGATTTTCGCAGTGGGCGTCTCGGCATGATTGCGTATATTCTGAATCGCGTCACCGCCATCGGACTCGTCGTTTACCTGTACCTGCACCTCGCCGTGTTAAGCATCTTGGCAGGTGGACCGGCGCAGTGGGACGCGTTCGTGCAAATCGCGCGCTCGCCGCTCTTTTTGACCCTCGACGTAATTTTGCTGGCGGGGATACTCATTCATGGGCTGAATGGTTTGCGCATCGCATTAACCGGATTTGGGGTCGGCGTGCGCGGGCAAAAGCCGCTGTTTGTTGCATTCATGCTCGTCGCGGCGGTGGCGCTCATCGCGGGTGCGTTGAAAATTTTTGCGGGATAAAAGATGAATCACAAACGCTCCAGTTGGGCTTGGTTCTGGCAAGCGGTCACGGGCATCGCGCTGCTCTTGCTGCTTGGGTTGCATACGGTCGCGCATCATTTCGTCGCCGCAGGTGGCTTGCGCGATTTTCAACAGGTGATCGAGTATTTGAGCAATCCAATCATCGTCGTGCTCGAAATCGCGTTTCTGATTTGTGTCACAACCCACGCCCTGCTTGGCGTGCGCTCGATTTTGTTCGACCTCGGCTTGAGCGCGCGGACCGAACGCCGGATAACAGTAGGGTTGAGCGTTGTCGGAATTGTAACCGCGCTGTACGGCTTTTGGCTTACGTATACCGTAATCTATACCGGCAGCAGCTCGACCGCGTTTTTGCCAAAATGAAGGTTCCGCGCACCAATGCCGAATGGAAAGCCGCGTTTGCGCCGTACGACGAAGCGACGTATCAAGCCGCGCTGGACGCACTGCAACCAGACGACGTGGTGCTGGACATTGGCGCAGGCGATTTGCGTTTTGCCAAACGCGCCGCGCGGCGCGTCAAGCGCGTGATTGCACTGGAGCAACGCGCGGACTCGTTGGGCGATGCCGCCGCGCCCAACCTCGAAATTTTTTGCGGCGATGCGCGCGTGCTCGAATTTCCCAACCACATTACCGCCGCGGTGCTGCTGATGCGCCACTGCCAACACTTTGCTCTGTATCGTGAAAAATTGGAACGCGTCGCGTGTCAACGTTTGATTACGAACGCGCGCTGGAGCATGGCGGTCGACGCGATCGCGTTGAATGCGCCGCGCTCAAGTACGCGGCTGCGCCGTGCGGCTGGTACGCCTGCCAATGCGGCGCCGTCGGATTCAAAGCAGGTTTGGATTCCAGTGGCATCGGTATGACGGAAGTGGATTCGTGTCCGCGCTGTTTTCGAAATTGAAATCGTGTGGACGCACGATTTCAAATTCGAGCATTTTCTTTCCGTATGGTTGGCTTGGTTGTTGTCTCGCACAGCGCGCAGCTCGCGGCAGGCGTTGCAGAACTCATGCGCGGGATGGCGGGACCAGACGTGCGTATTGCTACGGCAGGCGGTGTTGACCTCCCCGACCTCGCGCCTCTGCCCGCCGGCGCGCCAAAAACCTCGAGCGCTGCTGTTTCGCCGGATGCGGCGCGCCCTCTCGGCACGGACGTGAATTTGATTCGGCGCGCCATCGAGCAAGTCTATTCCGACGACGGCGTTGTAGTTTTGACAGATTTGGGCAGCGCGATTCTTTCGACCGAAATGGCAGTCGAAATGTTCGCGCCCGAACGCCGCGCGCGCATCATGCTCGCGCCTGCGGCGTTGGTCGAAGGCGGTCTTGCCGCAGCTGTGCAAGCGCGCCTCGGCAGCGATTTGAATGCCGTCGTCCACGAAGCGCGCACCGCGCTCGACGCCAAACTCGCGCACTTGGGCGCACAACTTTCCCCCGCGGCACCCGACTCCCCGACCAACCACCCGACCCTCCGACTGACCCGCGCGATCACAAATCGTCTCGGCTTGCACGCGCGACCCGCCGCGCGTTTTGTGCAGATCGCCGCACAGTTCCAATCCAAAATTCAACTCTGCAATCTCACCACTCTGCGCGGTCCGGTCAATGCCAAAAGCATTAACGCGGTCACGACGCTGGGCGTACTGCGCGGGCATGAAATTGAAATCACCGCAGCGGGACAAGATGCGCAAGCCGCGCTCGACGCGCTGCAAAAACTGGCGGACGAAAATTTTGGTGATGTCGAAACGGTTGTAGAGCCAGCGGCGACGCCGCAACCGATGGAACAAACCGCGTCGAGCCAAAACGAACTTGTCGGACGCGCCGCGTCGCCGGGGTATGCGATTGGCGCGGCGCGGGTGTATCGTCCTACGTTACCGCCCCTGCCCGAAAATAAAATTGACGATGCAGCGCGCGAATGGGCGCGTTTACAAGCGGCAATTCAGCAGGCGCAAACACAGCTGCGCGCAACGCGGTCGGCTTTGCAGGGACGCGGGGGGCGACAGGAAGCGGATATTTTCGACGCGCAAGTTTTGATGCTTCAGGACGACGCGCTGCAAGAACCCGCACGCCGCGCGATTTTTGAACAACGGCAGAATGCCGCGCACGCAATCTATGACGCGGCGGAACAGGTTGCCGCCGATTATGACGCGTTGGGCGATGAGTATCTGCGCGCACGCGGCGCGGATGTGCGTGCGGTTGCGCGCCAAGTGCTCTTGAGTTTGCTCGGCATCTCGCACACACTTTCGACGGAACCGGGCATTTTGGTCGCATCTGATCTCACGCCCGCCGAAACCGCGAGCTTGGACCCGCAAACGATTAACGGGCTTTGCACCGCGTTTGGTGGACCGACCGGGCACAGCGCGATTCTCGCAAAAAGTTTGGGCATTCCGGCAGCCGTCGGCTTGGGCGAACGCATTTTGCAGGTCAACGACGGCGACACATTGGTCGTGGATGGAACGACCGGGCGCGTGTGGGTGAACCCCGACGCGACGCTGCAACAGGAATATCACGTGCGCATTGAAAACGCGCGTCGTGCGGCGGAAGCTGCGCGGCGTACGCGTCACGCACCGGCAATGACACGCGACGGGCATCCCGTGGAAATTGCCGCCAACATTGGTTCACGGCAAGACGCGCGCCACGCCGTCGAAATGGGCGCGGAAGCGGTTGGCTTGTTTCGGACGGAATTTTTATTTCTCGACCGCCGCGACGCGCCAAGCGAAGACGAACAATACGAAACGTATCGCGCGGCGGCAAACGCATTGCTAGGTCGCCCGCTGTTGCTTCGCACGCTCGACATTGGCGGCGACAAACCGCTGCCCTACGTGAACCTGCCGCCGGAAGCGAATCCATTTCTCGGCGTGCGCGGTCTGCGCTTGTGTCTCGCCCGACCGGAATTGTTCAAAACGCAGCTGCGCGCGATTTTGCGCGTGGGCGCGGAATTTTCCAATTTGCGCGTCATGTTCCCGATGGTTTCGACCCTCCAAGAATTTCACGACGCGCTAGCGTTGCTCGACGCCGCGCGCGCGGAACTCGCCGCGCGTGATCTGGCTGCGGCGGCGCGCATCGAAACCGGCATCATGGTCGAGGTCCCCAGTGCCGCGCTCGAAGCGGCGCATTTTGCCCGCATCGTAGATTTCTTTTCGATTGGGACGAACGATTTGACGCAATATACGCTCGCCGCCGAACGTGGTAATCCGAATATCGCCGCGCTCACCGAGGCGTTCCAGCCCGCCGTGCTCCAGCTCATCGCGCAAGTGGTCACTGCCGCGCACGCGCACAAGAAATGGGTCGGCGTGTGCGGCGAAATGGGCGGCGACCCTCAGGCGATTCCGCTGCTGGTTGGTTTGGGTGTGGACGAATTGTCCATGTCCCCCCCCCTCATTCCGCAAGCGAAACAAATCGTGCGCGAATTGAATTTCGCGGACGCACAGGCGCAGGCACAGCGCGCGCTAGAATGATAGTAATCTCGTAGTAACGATTTCAATCGTTCAACGCGATAATCGCTCGATTCCCCGCGCGTGTGCTACAATTGGCGCATGAGCGATCTCCCCGCGCCGATTCTGGATCAACCGCTGGAATTCACGCCCAACGGCATCCCCGTTTCCTTGCGTCCCTTTTTCCAAGAATACGTTTTGGAAAAGCTCGATCCCGAGCGCGACGCGTTCACTGTGATTGAACGTACGCTTGCGTGGGGCGATGTGCGCGAATTGCATTGGTTGTTTCAGCGTTTTGATTCCGCACGCTTGAAAGCATTTGTGGAAAAATACGGGGCGCGCCTATTGCCGCGTCGCAGAGCAAGATTTTGGGCTTTATTTTTCCAAGTTCCTTATGCACCGCGCAAGGATCGAATATGGAAGCACTAGCTCAACCGCATTGGGAAGCGCTCCCGCCAAAAGTTGCTGAGGTCCTGCAAAATTTGGCGCGTGCAACCTCGCTCGAACCCTTTTATCTCGCGGGCGGGACGGCATTGGCATTGCGCTTGGGACACCGCATTTCAGTGGATTTGGATTTTTTCGGACCGGTTGAAACTTTCGATGATGTGTGGCGCCATCGTATGATTCAAGATTTTGGCGCGCACTTTTCAATCGAGGTACCACAAAATTCCCCGTTAGGACTGGTATTGGGAATCGAAGGCGTGGACGTCGGATTCTACACGTATGGGTATGAAATGCTTGACCCGCTGAATCGGTTGGTGGATGTGCCCATCGCGGGAATTGCCGACATTGGTTTGATGAAACTCGACGCGATTGCAGATCGCGGCAGGCGCAAAGATTTTGTTGACTTGTATTTCATTGCGCAACGCGTGACGCTCGAACAATTGCTTTCCTTGAGCAAAGAGAAATATCCTTACGATCGCTATTTTGTCATACGCTCACTGGAAGCATTGGTCGAATTTGATGTGGCGGATGCAGAATCCGACCTTCGAATGCTTGTCCCGACGGATTGGGAAGAGGTCAAGAGATTTTTTGTCGAGGAAACCGTCCGTCTGGGCAAGAAATGGATCAAGCCAAAATGATCTCCACTTTTGAATTGCCCGACGTGCGAATTCGCGCTGACTGAAAATTGTGACGCACACCCGGTTGCCTCGGGCGGCTTGATGTTTTTTCCACGCGTGCTACAATTGGCGCATGAGCGATCTCCCCGCGCCGATTCTGGATCAACCGTTGGAATTTACCCCTAACGGCGTCCCCATTTCCTTGCGTCCTTGTTTCCAAGAATATGTTCTGGAAAAACTGGACTTGCAAAACAGCGCATTCACAATCATAGAGCGAGCGCTTGCATGGGGAACGGTCGCTGAATTGCGCTGGCTTTTTCGGCAATATGGTTCCGCGCGTCTGAAAGATTTTGTACAGAAATACGGAGCGCGCCTTTTACCACGACGCCGCTACAAGTTTTGGATTGTGTATTTCGATCTACCTGATACAAGATGCCCTGACCGAATATGGCCGCATTAGAGCATCCGCATTGGGAAGCGATACCGCCGCGTGTCCGTGACGTGTTGGAACGAATCGGCAAAACTGTCCAGCTTGCCCCGTTCTACCTCGCGGGCGGCATAGCGCTGGCGCTGCGGCGCGGCCATCGCGTTTCACAGGATTTGGATTTTTTTGGCGCGGTCGAGAATTTTGACGACGATTGGACACAACGCCTGATTTCAGAGTTCAGAGCTCAGTTTGACGTGCGCGTCGAAAGAGATTCATTCTTGGGTGTGACGTTGGATGTGGAGGGCGCATCGGTCAGTTTCATGACCTATGGCTATGCCTTGCTCGATTCGACAGATGAATTAGCAAGGGTACAGATTGCAGGACTGACCGATATTGGTTTGATGAAGCTGGATGCCATTTCAAGCCGCGGCGCGCGCAAGGATTTTTATGATTTGTATTGTGTCGCGCGTGAAATGAGTCTGGATTCGTTGTTTCAGCAAGCTGACGCGAAATTCCCAAACACGCCCTATTTTGTTAGCCGGTCACTTGAGGCGCTGGTGGATTTTGAGATTGCGGACAAGCAAGATGAACCCGAGTTGTTGGTACCAGTTGCATGGGCGCAAGTCAAGATGTTTTTTACTGAACAGGCGCGTCGGTTAGGACATTTGTGGATCCAAGATTCTTGATGCTCTCATACGTGTCAAGGAATTTAACTCCAACTCGCGCGGGTTCGGGAGTCCAACTCCCGAACCAACAAAGGATTACGTAGCGGCAATTTCAATCGGGTATGCGTCACGATTTTGGATTAAGGCCAGAGCGATAGGTTTGAAGCGTGTACGTCCAATCGGGGAATGCCGCCACGGGTGATTCGCAGGCGGACGATAGGGTTGTTTCGCTTTTTCGGTGTGCGAGACCTTGCGCGAGCGCGTTAGGCGCTTGACTGGTTCGGGCTTGGTGGACCCGGAAGGCAATATTCGCGTTCTGCACGAAGTCTGGCATGTCGATCAGCGTTTAGCGGGTCAGTCTGTTTGGGCGACGCTGACGTTGCACGAACAACGCCTCCGGATTTATCATCGTCGCTCGGCACAAGCCCGCCCACGCCTAGTCAAAGTATTTCGTTACACGGTGGGCGAACCAGTCGTCCCGTTGCAAACGCAGTTCCAACGCTCCAAGCGACGACGAAATATGTTCACGATGTTGTGAGCCCATGCTGACCTAAACGAATGTCAAAAAGTGTTCACGCTGTTGTGAACCCTGACAATTGACGGGAAAACGCGAATGGGATAGCATCACCAAAAATCGAATCGCACGACGCGCCACAGAAGATCATTTGGCAATGCACTGCCAGACTCTGGCGGCTCGATAGAAAGCCCGAAACCCACAATTCAGAATTCTGGAGGGCACGATGCCTTTCACCTATCGTCACGGTTTGGCGATTCTTCTGCTCACCCTCGCGGCTTGCATGCCGCCGCCCGCGCCTCCCACGCGCGAAAGCGAACCAACGCGCGCGCAACCTACGCCGACGAACACAATTGTCGTCGTCGCTTCACCCGCTCCAACCGCCGCGCCGCTCCCCTCGCCCACGTTTACGATTCCCGCGCTAGTTACCTCCACGCCCGCGCCGCCGCTTCGATTCAACACCGCGATTATTCTCGACGCGTCCGGTTCGATGCCCGCCAATTTGAGCGGGCGCACGCGCCTCGCCATCGCGCAGGACGCGGTTGGCGGACTCGCTTCCAAATTACCCGCCGGAATGAACACGAGTTTGTGGGTGTACGGTCATCGCGTCGAGCAAGCGAACAAGGACGCGTCGTGCCGCGACATTGAACAAGTCATCAAACTCGC
Source organism: Chloroflexota bacterium (assembly GCA_016209205.1). Lineage (GTDB taxonomy): Bacteria > Chloroflexota > Anaerolineae > UBA4142 > SHND01 > SHND01. Next base: position 20,538 of record JACQWQ010000156.1, on the reverse strand, counting down.
GCCGGTGGACGCGGCGCGCTTTAGAGCGAATTCCTGATTCGTTTGTGGGATGGTAGGGGCAATCCCTTGTGGTTGCCCAACTGGAATGGGCGAGGACAAGCCGTCGCCCCTACGCTGACACCACCAATCAATTCGGAATCCGCTCTAATACCGTCGCGCACGGTTTCGCGGCAAAGGGGTACACGCCGATCACCGAATCGCTCCGCCAAGCCGCCGCGAGTTTGCCGGTCGGCGCGAGCGAACGCAATCAAGTTGTGTTGGTGTCGGATGGCGAAGAAACCTGCGCGGGCGATCCGTGTGCGCTCGCCGCGCAACTCGCCGCGAGCGATGTCAAGTTGGTGATTCACGCCATCGGTCTCGCGGTGGACAATGCGACGCGTGCACAGTTGCAGTGCATCGCGCGCGTATCGAACGGCACGTACCGCGACGCGACGAACGCGGGCGAATTGAGTAGCGCGTTGGAGCAAGCCGCGCGTGAATCCACCGCGCGCGCGTTGAAAGAAATCCAAAGACCCAGTTCCATCGCGTTCAGTCCCGACGGACAATTCGTGTACATCACTGCCTCTGGATCCGAAGCGCTGTTCGTGTTTCGCCGCGACACGAGCGCGGGCAAACTCACGTTTGTCGAAATGCACAAGAACGGCGTCGCGGGCGTCAAAGGACTCGACGGCGCGAACTCGGTCGCGGTCAGTCCCGACGGACGCAACGTGTACGCCATCGGCTTGAGCGACGATGCGATTGTTACATTTACGCGCAACACGACAACCGGCGCGCTGACCTGGGTCGCGATGCACAAGGACGGCGTCGGCGGTGTGGATGGCTTGAACGAAGCGAATTTCGTTACGCTCAGTCCCGACGGCAAGCACGTTTACGTTACGAGTTCCGAAGACGATGCGCTCGTCGTGTTCACGCGCAATGCAACGACCGGCGCGCTCACGTTCGCGAAAATGTACAAACACGGCGTGGGCGGTGTGGACGGATTGAATCGCGTGATGAGCGCGACGGTCAGCCCCGACGGAAAATTTCTGTACACAACGAGCGATCCCAGTTCGCGCGACGATCCCGTCGTCCTGTTTCGCCGCGACGCCAACCCCGGTTTGCTCACATTCGTCCGCGCGTACAAAGATGATGTGGACGGCGTGGATGGATTGCAAGGCGGGCGCGCGGTCGTCGTCAGTGCCGACCTGCGGCATCTCTACGTGACCGGACGCATTGACAGCGCGGTAACCGTTTTTGCGCGAAACCTCGACACGGGCGCGCTGACGTTCGTTCAAACGCTCAAGAATCGCGTGGGCAATGCGGCGTTCTCGAATTTGGACGGCGCGCGCGGTTTAGCCATCAGCCCCGATGGACAATTCGTTTACGTTTCGGCGGATGTGATTAACACGCTCATCGTGTTCAAGCGCGATTCCACCACCGGCGCGTTGACTTTTACGCAAATGTTGCGCGACAACGCGGACGGCGTGGACGGTCTCGAAAACGCGCATGTCGTCGCGGTCAGTCCCGATGGCAAACACGTCTACGTTCCCGGCTTTGACGACAACGCCGTTGCAGTTTTCAATCGCGACGCGAGCGCGGGCAGTTTGAGTTTTGTGCAGGCGGTCAAAGAAGCCAAGTAGGTTGGCGATATTGTTTTTCGATTCGCGTAATTCGCGGACAAACAATTTTTCGCAAGGGAGGGCGCGATGGAATTACTTTTTCGTTTGCTCGACAGTCCGCTCCGACCCCTCGGCATTATTTTCGGTTTGCTCTTGTGCGCGTTTGGCGCGGTGGTGGCGTGGCGTTGGCAGTCTTTGAAAAAGAAATCCGGCGCGGGCGCGCTCGGTTCAAACGGCGCGCTCGTCCTCGCGCTCGCGTCGGCGGCGTCCGGCGTCGGCATCACGATGTGCGCGTTGCTTCTTCCGTTCGCGCTGGGCGCGTCGCAAATCGCTTCGCTCGCCGCGACGGCGACGCCCACACTAACCGTTACGCCGACGCCGATCACGCGCACGCTCACGTTGACGCGCGTGCCGCCCCGACGAAACCAGCGCCTGTAACAGCAACGGCGCGTCGTCCGACGTTCGCGCGCCGCGCAGTGCCTCATTCGACGCGCGCTCTTCCTGTGCGCGGTCGCCCAAAGCATTCGACACTTGCGCCAACGCCAATGCGGTTTCAATGTACGCGATACTTGGTTCGGATGGCATCAGCGTCAACGCATTGGCGAACGCGGTCTGCGCGTCGCGCAAAGCCAGCTGCGCCAAATCCTGTGCGCCTACTTGGCGATACGCGTCAGCCGCTTCCTTGGTTCGTTCCGCGCGCTCGAGTTGAAACGCCCGCGCGCGCCAGTTATCGGGTTCCAACGCGGCAAACGTATCTGCCGCACGCGAGTGCAGTGCAGCGCGTCGCGTCGGTTCGATGTTTTCATACACCACCGCGCGCACAATGTCGTATACAAACGCATACCCCGCAGGCGTCGGCTGTAAAACAGAACGCGCGGTCAATTCTTCGCCCAACGCGGCGAGCGCGAGCGGCGATGCTTGCAGCACCGTTGTCCAGAGGCGAAACGCCACTTGTTCGCCCAACACCGCCGCGGCGTCCAATGCCGCACGCGCCGCGTCCGACAATGCGCCAATGCGCGCCGTCAGCGAGTTTTGCTTAAACGCATGCCCTTCGGCGCGCTCCGTCAAATACTCGGAAATGTAAAACGGATTGCCGCCGGTCAGCGCAATGACGCGTGCGGCATCGGCGCGTTCTGTTTGCGGCAAAAGGTGCGAGACCTCCTGCGCGTCGAGGGAACCAAGTGCGATGGTTTGGACAACTCCTGCGCGCTCCCATTTGCGCAACAGCTCCCAACCCGAATTTTTTTCAATCTCCGGGCGGCGATACGCGAGGCACAACAAAAGCGGTACGTTTGCCAGATGTGGCGCGAGCGCGTCGAGCAAATCCCACAGCGCCGCCTCCGCCCAATGCAAATCGTCCAGCATCAAGACCAACGGCGCAAACCGAGACAGCGTTTGCATCAGCGTGACAAAATTATGCTGCAAGCGCAAGCGCGCTTGTGCGGGCGGAAGTTCGGGTGGGATCGTCCGGTTCTGCCACGGCGCGTAGAGAACTCCCATCACGGCAAGTGTTTCCACCGACAAGACACTTTCGAGTTGTGACGCGCGTGCGCCGCTCAAAAGCAAATGCAGCGCGTCGGCAAGCGGAGAAAAGGGCGACCCGCCGGGAGTCTCGCTTGCGCCGCCATACGCCGTCACGACCCCGCGCCACCGTGCGCTGGATGCAAGTTCGCGCCAGAGGCGGCTCTTGCCAATCCCTGCTTCGCCTTCGAGGCACAAGATTCCGCCTTGCCCCGCCATAGCGTGTTCGATACGGTCAATGCCCGCTTCACGCTCGTGTGTGCGCCCCACGAAACGCGTATGCTCGACCACCGGTGGCGCATCGGGCGCGGTCTGCGCTTCGCGCCGAATCGCTTCGACCAGTACCTGCGTTTCCGCCAATGGTTCAACGCCCAATTCATTTTGCAAGAGCTGGCGGACGTATTCATAATGCACGAGCGCCTGCGAACGACGTTTCAAACGCGCGAGCAGACGCAAATACATTTGGTGGCTCGTCTCGCGCAGCGGGTCAGCGGTCATCAACTGCCGCGCATACGAGAGGGCGCGCGACAAATCATTTTGCGCCGCGTGGGCTTGCGCCAAAGTTTCGAGGACGGAGAGGTATTTCTCTTGGAGCGCCAGACGCGGGATGAGAATCCAGTCGTCATACATTTCGGGCAAGAGGTCGCCTGCGTATAGCGCAGCCGCGCTCTCAAGTGATACGCGGTCACCGCTTGCGACGAGACGTTCAAAATCCCACACGTCCACCGTCAGCGCAGGATTCTCGGCGAGACCAACGCGTTCCGCGTCAACTTCAACCCAGTCCGCGCCGAGGGTCTGCCGCAAACGATAGAGGGCGTCGGAAAAATTACGGCGCACGCGTTCCGGCGGGGCATCCGGCGAAAGCAATTCGGCGAGGAATTCGCGCGGGTGCCGCGCGTGCGGATGCAGTATCAGATACGCAAACAAACTTAACACCCGCCTGCCTGACAGCAAAAGAGCGCGCGCGCCCTCTTGCACGCGCAGCGAGCCAAACAACCGGATACGGCGATTAGGATTCATGCTGACAGAGTTAAGATGTACCGCACAAAGAACGAAATTCGCGCGACAAGATTGTAGCGCGGATTCAAATCGGCATCAAGGAATCTTTTCAACACGAGTGTGCGTCAGAGTTTTGGGTTGGCGCCACCGGGCGATTGAGAATCGCTCGACACATTCGCCCAAAAATGTGCCCCACACCCCTTTCAACACATCCCTGCAACACCAAGAAGCTGCTTGCGGTGAGCCGCGAAAAAGGGCAATCCGACAAAGAGATACGGACATAGAAAAGGCGTGGGAACTCCCACGCCTTGTTTATTCGTCCTGTTCCGCATCGTCGGTCCTGTCGTCGTCGTCGCGCATCGCCCATGTGAATTTGCGCTGCAGCGCGCCCGTATACAGTTTCTTCCAATCGTAACCAACGCGTTCGCCCCAATCTCTGTACACGCGCGGGTCAATGTAATTTTTCAGCGACGTGTTCAACGCGTAATCTTTGGTCTCGCGCACGAGTTTCAATTGCAGTTCCGCGCGTTCGAGCCGTTCGCGGTAGTGGGTCTCGGCGCGTTTGCGCGCATCCTGCGCGGCGAGCAATGCGTGGTGCGCTTGCGCCACACGGTCCTTGTAGCGTTTTGTTTTTTGCTTGAACAATTTTTCCGCGTCGCGCGCGGCTTTTTCCGCGCGCTTGAGTTTTTTGGTGTGCTCTTTGAGTTTCTGCTCGTCCGTCGGCGCGGGTTGGGCTTGGAGTGCGGCGCGCGCGGCTTGTTTCTTGTGCACCGCGTCCGGCGCCTTTTGCGCAAACGCTTTTTGCTCCGCCGCCACTTTGTCGAGCGCGGCTTGGCGCAGCTGAATCGCCGCGTCGAGCTTTGCCAAATCGGGTTTTGCCGCGCGCAGTTTTTCCACGCCCTGTGCGCGTTTTTCCAAACTCTCTGCCCACGTTTTCGGCGGCGTGCGTTTGTGATTGCACGTGACGGCGGCTTGCAGGTTCGCCATTTTCGCGACGTATTCTTTTTGCGCGTCCGTCGCGTCTTTTTTTAATCTCCCGTGCGCGTCCAAATAACCGTCCACCGTCGTCGTGGCGTGATACGTGCGAAACACTTTGGCAGACAGACCCGGCATGACGCTTTTGAGAAAATCGTTCACGCGCGCTGAAGTAATGTCAGGAAAGAGTTGGTCGCCCGGCGCCTTGCCGCGTTCAAATTCCTTAAGGTTTTCGGCGAGCGCGCGATCCGTGTCGTCCTCGATGCGCAATGTTTTTTCCCAACGCACACTGTCTTTGCCGAGAAAATCAAACGTGATTTGGTTTTCGCGGACGTTGACATGCTCCACGCGCAGCGTAGACGCGCCAACAGTATCCGCTTCGTCTTCGTCCTTTTCGTCGCCGACGCGCATCGCCAAGCGGTCAATCAAATAGGCAACCGTCGCGACTTGGCGTTTCTTTTCTGCGCGGTCACGCATCCCTTTACGAATCGCCGCGCGCACCTCGCGCAGATGTTCTGCCAGCGTCCATGCCTTGTCGTATTTCGCGCGTTCGCGTTCTTGGCGCAGGTGTGAGGTCTCGGCAAGCCACACGTATTTGACTTTGGCGGTGAGGGTTTCGAGCCAGCGCGCAATCCATAACGAATCGTGTTCGTGAACAATTTTCGCCCAACGGCCGTGCGGCGCTGCGGGAACGTCGGCGTCCTCGTCCAGATTCAACGTGACTTGGTGCGAATAGACGCGCGGTTTCCAACGCCCGCGCAGCGGGTGCGCGCCGCGCCCCATGAAAATGCCCGGCGGCTCGATGAGATACGCGCCGATTTCCACTTGATGGTCGTCCACGCGCGCGTGCCCGTATTTCGCCTGGAGTTCTGCGCGTTGGAGTTTGCGCTGCGCCGAAAGCTCTTTGCGTTTTTCTTCAGGCAGATTCGCCAATTTTTCCGATTGCGCGATGGCGACCATTTCGGTCCAATCCAGGTCGTCAATCCTCACGCCCGCGAAAACTTGGGGCCACGCTTGGCACAGCGAATATAAAAAGTTTTCCTGAAAAACGGGATCGTCTACATACGGCGTGCCGATCTTTTTCGCCCACGCCATCAGCATTTCTTCCTGCAAAGGTTCCAGTTTGACGAGTTTGCCTCGAATCGTCGTCGAAAGACCGCGCGGCGCATATTCGGGCGGAAATGCAATCCCGTTATGCCGCAAAATTTTCCACTTGATAGTCGTGCTCCTTGAAAAATGTGACGGTTGCCCCTTCGTTTTACTCAGGGCAGATTCAATGCTGAGTGACGGGGCAAGCCGCATCACTGTTCACGGTATCCGTCAAATGACAAACGGGACTATTATATTCAACTTGTACGAATGCCCCAACCCGCAAACGTAGCGCTCTCCATCGAATGGTAATTCGTGGCGCGAAGTGCGCGCCATCAACAAAGCCCCGCAAAAAACAAGGCGGGGAACGATTGGCATCTGTCTTGGCATTGTTTTTCCCAACGCGTTTTTCAGGCGTCGAATTCCATTCGATGATGCATAGGGTGTGCGTCCTATTTTGGGGTTGGTCTTTCCCAACGTGCGCGGCAATCTATTGGATTGCCGCACGTCTTTGTGTTTTCGTTGGCGCGAATTTTATTCGCCCGATCCTGTCACTCAAAATTTTGACGTACATCCGATGGTCGCCTTTCTGTCGGCGGCGCGGTAAGCTTTGTGCTATAATTTCGACATACCCGCATGAACACCTTCATGCAAAATTATACCCAGAAAGATTTTATGACCAGCCGTCCGGAACGTATGTTTGACGCCGATTTCAAATCTGCTCTGCGCTATTTGCAGAGCGATGAAATTTCGCTGTCCCCTTCGCTGTTGTTTGCATTGTCCGATTTGAACCGACAAGAGATGCAGGAATTTGCCAAAACGTGGCAAACGTTCCCCGCCGCCAAACGCAGCCGCGTGACTCTGGCAATGGCGGAACTTGCCGAAGAACGCATCGAAGCCGATTTCACGCGCATTTTTCGTTATCTTTTGGACGACGAAGATGCCGCCGTGCGCGCGAACGCCATCAATGGTTTGTGGGAAGACGAAGACCCCGTACTCGCCGCGCTCTTGATTGGCGCACTGCGCAGCGATCCGGCCGTCAATGTACGCGCTGCCGCCGCCGAGGGGTTGGGGCGCTTTGTCCTGCGCGCGGAAACGAAACGCCTGCCCGCAGCGCTGGGCGATGAAATCCAAACCGCGCTGCTCGCCGTGATTCGCAGCCGCGACGAGCAAATCGTCCGCCGCCGCGCGATTGAATCCCTCGCTTACGTCGGCAATGAAACCGTGCGCGATATTATCGCGTCCGCGTATGCGCACGACGACGCGAAAATGCGCGCGACGGCCGTGTTTGCGATGGGCCGCAGCGCCGACCCGTACTGGAAGCGCACCGTCGCGCAAGAATTGTATTCACCGGACCCGCAGCTGCGTTTTGAAGCGGCGCGTGCGGTCGGCGAGCTGGAATTTCGAGCGGAGGCGCCGCGCTTGATCGAATTGGTAGACGATGCCGACCGCGAAGTGCAAAGCGCGGCGATTACCTCGCTCGGGCAAATTGGCGGCAAAGAAGCGCGGCGCGCGTTGATCGCCATCCTCGAAGGCGACGACGAAGTGGCGCGCGAAATCGCGCAGGACGCATTGGACGAATTGGAATTTGCGAGCGGCTCGAACATGCTGCTCGTGGACATTGGGCTGGAAAGTGGCGAAGAAGCAATTCTCGCAGAAGAATTGCAGGAGGAAGAGGAATTGTTCGACGCGGACGAGGACGACGAGCCGCGCGATTTGTTGGACGACGGCGCACTGCGCCCGCGCCGCAAGCGCTAATCGTGCGATAGTGCGGTAGTGCGATAGTGCAATCGTGCAATCGTGCGATAGTGCAATCCGCGATTCGCGATTTGCCATCTGCCATCTGCGATTCGCGACATGACTGAAACCAATTCAACGGTATTGAAAACCGCGCCGCGCGTGCCCGCGTGGCGCGATTTAATTTTGTACGTCGTTATCGGCGGCGGTGGCTTTATCGTCGCGTCGGTGATCGCGGGGGCGGTGATGCACGTCGAGACCATGACACTGCCCGTGAGTCTGGTCGCCTACACGCTGAACATCGTTTTCTTTGCGGGGAGTGTGTTGGTCGTCGGCGTTGCGCGCGGAAAATTAAGTTTGCGCGCCATTGGCTTTTTTCCGCCGCGCCTCAGTGCGCAGTGGTTCGGCAGAGCCATTGTCTTGTCGCTCGCGCTGCTGCCGCTGCGTGGCGTCGTCGGTTTGCTCGCACAATCGGTTAGCGGCGACTTGAACGGCTTGCAGGAGCGCATGAACTTGATTGCCCCGGCAAGTTTTACGTGGTTCGGTTTTATCGCTACGCTCCTCGGCGCGGGCATCCTCGTGCCCATTGCAGAAGAATTGTTTTTTCGCGGCGCGCTTTTTACGTGGTTTCGCACGCGCTATAATTTCCCCCTCGCGCTGCTGGCAAGTTCCGCGCTCTTTGCCCTCGGGCATCTCGACGCCCTCGGCGTAGTCGCCTCGAGTTTTGTGCTGGCACTCGCGAATGCGTGGGTGTTCGAGAAAAGTAAAACGCTGTGGGCGCCCATCATCATGCACATCACGACCAACTCGTTCGCCGTCCTGCTCATTTATGGCGCACTCGCGTTCGCGCCGCAACTGCTTGAACGTTAAGCATTTGACGATTCGAAATCGCGACGGCGCAAGACCCCAAGTGTTTTTCAACCGCGTTGCTCGTCGAGCCGCGTATTGCGCCGCGATGCGGCGATGGAGTTCATCGCATCTATCGCCAAACACTTGGGGTCTGGGTCACTGATTTGACGTTCCCGCGCGCTGCGCATACACTCCGCGTTGTGGCTGCCCTCGACACTTTTTTCACCGCACTCTTTACCATCGTCGTGCCCATTTTGTTGTTGGCGGCGGTCGCGTTCGGGTTGGGCAAAGCGGGCATCGTCACCGACCAGCGTCCGTTGGCGCGCCTTTCGCTTTATTTTTTCAGCCCCGCGCTCGCGTTTCAATCGCTTGCCAAATCCACTGTCAACGCCTCTGATTTTTTCTCCATCATTCTCTTTGTCATCTTGATGACTGTTCTCTTGGGCGTGCCCAGTTTTTTGCTCGCGCGCCTTTTCAAGTTCGACCGCACGTTGACGAGCGCGTTCTTGTTGAGCATTCTGTTTGTCAATGCGGGCAACTATGGCATTCCGTTCAACCAATTCGCGTTCGGTTCGGACGGCGTCGCGCGCGCGGCGATTTATTTCACGACCAATTCGATGCTGGCCAACACCGTCGCCGTATATATCGCGTCGGCAGGTCATACCGACCTGCGCGCTTCACTGCGCGCGGTGGTCAAAATGCCCGTGGCGTACGCCGCGCTTTTGGGCTTGACCTTTAACATGCTGCACTGGTCGCTGCCCGAACCGCTCACGCGCGCGCTCGATCTGGCCGCCACGGCCGCGCTGCCCGTCATGTTGGCAAATCTCGGGCTGGAGCTCGCGCGGGCGCGCGTGCGCGATTACGATTGGCGCGTCTTTATCGCGGCGGGCATCAAATTACTGGTCGCGCCGTTGATTGCGCTCGCGCTTGCCGCGCTGATGAACATGGAGGGTTTGACGCGTTCCGTCTCGGTCATCGAGGCATCCATGCCGACCGCAGTGATGGCGTCGTTGATTGCGACGGAATTTCAAGCGCGTTCCGATTTTGTGACGAACGTGGTGTTTATTTCGACGTTGGGCAGCACGATAACACTAACGCTGCTTTTGCTGTTTCTTGGCTATGCCCCAACCTAGAGTTCCCCATCATTCAAAAATTTTTTGGCCAAAAAATTTTTGAATGAATAGACCACCCAACTCTTGGAAATCCTCCTCGTTATCACTGTCATCATCGCGCTGCTCGCCGCGTTTTTCTTGCGCCGCACAGGACGCGCGGAACAAGCGCACGCGGGCATTCCGCTAGACGCGCGCGTTATTTATTCCGACACGGGCGCGTGGGCGCGTTTAGAGAAACCGCTGTTTTCGCGGCGTTATCGTTTGACAGGCAAACCGGATTACTTTGTCGCGGACGAAACGGGCGCGACGATTCCGGTGGAGGTCAAACCAAATCGCACGGCGTCGCAGCCGCGTTATTCCGATACGATGCAGTTGATGGCGTACGGTATTTTGGTGGAGGAGAAATTTGGGGTGCGTCCCACGTACGGGTTGTTGAAATATCGCGACGAGGTGTTTCGCATCGAGTTCACCGACGCCTTGCGCGCGGAGTTATTTGCGATTCTCCAAGACATGCGCCGCGCGCGGCGTGCGCAAAATGTGGCGCGCAGTCACGATGATGCGGTCAAGTGTAAGTATTGCGGGTATCGTGAAGCGTGCGCGGAAAGATTGGAATAAAAGAATCGGCGCCATTTCGTTTGCGCACGCGGCTACGCTCACCGCGCATGTTGGCTGCAGGCGCATCTTGGACGGTGGTCGGATTCACAAAGCCGGTGTGATCAAGTGATCAATGCTCGTGAATTTTTTCAAGAACCCATTGTCGTATCAATGTAGTCTGTGCAATCCCCTTGGACTCGGCAATGCGCTTTACCGCCTCTGCCTCTTTGGGCTGCAAGGGGACTTGCAAAATCGCTCCCCCTTTTCGCTCAAAGACGGGTTCTGGTACCTCTTCTACCTCGTCTTCATAATCGGTGAGATCGTGCGTGTCCCAGAACCGCGCCAATTCTTCAACCGAATCCGTTTGTGGAATCTTCGTCTTGCTCATCTTTTTCTCCACGGGTTGAATCGCCGTTGTTCTTTCTGCGTCATCGGGCGTGCTGTCACCGGAAAGCCCTTACCATCGGAAAATTGGATCACGACGCAAAAGAGGTAGCGGCCAGCATCATTTTGCCCCAGCACGTAATAGACAGGGTTTGCGCCTGAAGATTTGGCACGTTGAACAAGCGCGCGCCCGAAGCATACCTCTTCCACTTCTTCAGGGCTGACGCTATGCTCCGCGATGTGATCAATCCGGTCTTCCGTCCAGATAAACTCGTGAATTTTCATGCCGACACTTGTCCATCAGCCTTTGCAGTCCCCGTAGTGAGACCGCCTAACTCTGAATTATGCCACAATTCTGCCACACAAATTTCATTACCAAAGACCGTAATTCTGCGGTATAAGCCGTTCCAAAGATATACTGCGCGAGGTAACAAATTACGCTTTTCTATGCTGTCATTCTGAACCCTTCATGCTTCAGGGTTCAGAATGACAAAACGCAAAATGTGCCCGTGTTCAGTACAGATTATACCGCTCTTTTTGCGCTAGCGCGGCAGAAAGTAAAAAGAAAAGACTGCATCATGCCATCATGGCTGGACAGATGAAGATGTCACTTTGATTCACTACCATGTATGCTCGACCATCCGCCGCTGATGTTGGCGAATGTACCGGAGCTGTTCCCGTTCCGCTTTGTCCGGAGGCGCATCTTTGACGGCTTGATTGATGGCTTGAGACAGTTGGCGGTCTTGATAGTCGCGCAGGAATTGTTCCAGTGCCTTTACAAAAATACGAAGGTGTGACATGATCAATTTCCTCCAAACACCGGAATCCGCGCCCCCGTAATCGCGCCTGCTTCGTCCGAGCACAAGAACAAAAGCGTCGCCGCCACCTCTTCCGGTTTCACCCAGCCCGTTTTCTTGTCAGGTTGTTTGGCGCGTTCCGCTAGAGTGTCGAGCGCGCGAATCAGCACCACGTTCGCCGTAATGTGCTTGTCCTTGACTTCTTGGGCGACTGCGATGGTCATGGCTTCGAGCGCGGCTTTGGCCGCCACATACGCCGTGAGGTTAGGGGGGGGGGCTTGCGTAACGCCCGACGAAATGGTGAGCACACGACCCCAGCCATTTTCCGCCAGCAGCGGCAAGAACGCGCGCGTCGCATAAAGCGCCGTGCGCAAATTCACGTCGAACAATTCGTCCCACACCGCGTCGGGCGTATCCAAGACAGTGCCTGCGCGAAATCCGCCCGCCAGGTGCAGCAAAATGTCGGCGTGTCCAAAACGCGTCTGGACCACTTGCGTCAATCCTTGCATCGCCGCGGGGTCGCGCGCGTCCGCGACGTGCATAGTCGCGCGCGATTCGCGAAAGCCCAAATCTTTGAACACATTTGCCAGCACGTCGGCGTGCGTTCCGACCAGAACCAATTTTGCTCCGGCGTGCGCGAATGCTTTGGCAACCGCCGGTCCGAGTTGTCCTCCCGCGCCAATGATGACGGCGACGCGATCTGTTATCGGCATGGATCATTTCCTCGGAGTGTGTGTAATTCAGAGCGCGAGCACGGTGGAACCGCTGACGAGTGTATCGAGCAATTCCAGCGCGCGATGATAATTGCGATCATGGCGCGACGCATCGAGTTCGCCGGTGACGACGCTGCTCTCGGCGGGCATAAGCAACGCGCTGCAGCGTTCGACATGGCGATTGATGGACAATTCTTGAAAATCCACAAAGCCGCCCACGGCGCGTTTGACCTGGAAAATCGCGCTCGGTGGTTCGCCCGCGCATTCGAGACGAATGCCGGTCAATTCCCCTGGGATACAATCGGGCTGCTCGCGCACGTGAATTAGCACTTGAATCTCGCGCGCTTGTTCGCTCTCGTACGTGCGGCTCTCAAAACGCGCCATGCGGTCCGCGCCCGCGCGCTCGTACGAACCGGGCGCCGCGCGCCAGCCGAGCGAACTCGCGAGCCAAGCCATCAGCAGCACCGCCGCGCTCGAATTCCCGCCTATTCCCACCGAATATTCAATCTCGACCCTGACCAGCGTATCCAGATAGATCAAACAGCCGGGGTCGTCAAAGAATTGCGCGACGAATTCGCGCCACGGACGAATGCGCTGCCAATTCACGTCGCCGAACGAAACGCGCGGGTATTCCAGACGCAAACGTGTAATCGTGTGATTGACGCGTTCGGCGCGCGCGGTAAAGTGCGCGGAATCAAACACAATCTGATCGCACTCGCCCACCAACGCGCGAAACAAATGGTCTTCCAAATCGGGCTGCCCGCGCCAATACAACACCAGCGGCAGACCGCTCACGCGCAAACCCAACACCGCGCTCGGCAACGAAGCGTATTGTGCGCCGCGCGGGTAAAAATCAATTTCCTCGCCGACATTGCGCGCGGCGCCGGAATTCGCGTCGCGATACAAAGAAATGCGCGCTTCGATCCACGGGTCGGCGTTGGGCTCATGCGCCGCAATCAAAATCACGCGCGCCGGATTCGAAGCGACGATTTCGGCGATCAGGGATGCGAGGTCGGTGGGGTCTTGGCCCGGTTCACACAGTACCACCAACGTCAGCGTGCACGCGCGCAGGACCGGCATTCCATTCACCATGCCCGTTTGCCGCAGCGCGGACAATTCCTGTTCGACGCGTCGGAGGTCCACCACGCGGGTGGGGGTGTGGGTGATGCCGGGAGTCAAAGCCGTTATCATTTCGGATTTCAGATCCTTCACGTTCGTTCAAGACAAGTTTCAGATTTCAGATTCTTGATTGAAAATCTGCAATCAAGAATCTGAAATCTAAAATTCCTACAGCCGCCGCCACGTGTGCCCGTCGCGTTTGATAAACTCGTCCGCCACGGCGGGCCCCCACGTGCCCGCTTCATAGTTTGGAAACGCGGGGGGGGGGATTTGCTGCCATGTTTCCAGAATGGGCGTAATAAAGCCCCACTGCGCTTCGACCTCATCATAACGCGTGAAAAGCATCGGGTCGCCGAGCAGCGCATCTAACAAGAGTCGCTCGTACGCTTCGGGCGCGGCTTGACCGAAGGTGCTGTTGTAACGGAAATCCATGTTGACCGGACGAATGCGATTGTCTTGCCCGGGAATTTTGCTTTCAAATTTCAGCGAAATGCCTTCGTCGGGCTGAATGTTAAAGACGAGCGAATTGGGTTCGAGCGCATTCGCGCCATTGCGACCGCGCACATCGTCGCCCGGAAATGCAGCATACTCGGGGGACGACGCGCGCCCAAACAATGACAACGGCGGCAGTTTGAATTCGATGGCGATTTCGGTCGTCCGTTTCGGCAGACGCTTGCCGGTGCGCAAATAAAACGGCACCCCCGCCCAACGCCAATTGTCAATCAGCACTCTTAATGCGACAAACGTCGGCGTCGCCGATTCGGGATTGACCTCCGGCTCGGTGCGATAGCCCGACACGCTCAAGCCGCCGATCGCGCCCGCGCCGTACTGTCCGCGCACCGTCGCGTTGGCAATTTCGTTGTAGCCCAGCGGACGAATCGCACGCAGCACCTGCGCTTTTTCATTGCGCACTTCATCGGGACCAAAGACCGGCGGCGGTTCCATCGTCGTCACCGCGAGCAATTGCAAGGCGTGATTTTGAATAATGTCGCGCAGCGCGCCCGAATTGTCGTAATACTCGCCGCGCTCTTCGACGCCGACAGTTTCCGCGACCGTGATTTGCACATTGCTGATGTAGGTGCGGTTCCAAATCGGTTCGAGAATGCCGTTGGCGAAACGAAACACAAAGATATTTTGCACCGCCTCTTTGCCGAGGTAATGGTCAATGCGATAGATTTGCGCCTCGTCAAAGACGCGGTGCAGGCGCTGATTCAATTCCACCGCCGACGCGAGATCGCGCCCGAACGGTTTTTCCAAAATGATGCGCGTATATCCTTCGCTGGTATCAAGTTCCGCTTTGCCGAGCATCTCGACAATCTCTGGCATTAATTCAGGCGGCACTGCAAGATAGAACAACCGATTGCCCGCGGTGCCGCGTTCGCGATCAAAACGTTCCAATTCACCCTTGAGACGTTTGTAACCCGCAAGGTCGTCGAGATTCGATTGAACGTAAAAGATATTTCGGGAAAAGGAATCCCACGTCGCGTCTTGGATTTTTTCGCGCGAAAATTCATTCACCGCTTTTTTGTACTCGTCGCGTATTTCCACATCGGTGCGTGGGCGGCGCGCGAAACCGATAATGTTGAACACGGACGGCATGTAATTTTCGCGCGACAGATTGTAGAGCGCAGGCACCAATTTCCGTCGCGCCAAATCGCCGGTCGCGCCAAAAATAATGATGGACGCGGGTTCGGGCGCACGCGCCACGCGCATGCCTTCGCGCAGGGGATTCACGAACGTTCGACTCTCGAGCATCACGTACCTTTCACTTCGTGCCCCCCAAATTCGTTCCGCAAAGCAGCGAGGACTTGGGCGCTGAACGATTCGTCTTGACGCGAAACAAAACGCATGATGAGTGCAGTCGTGATGATGGGCGCGGGCACGTCTTCCGCCATCGCCGCTTCCACCGTCCACCGTCCTTCGCCCGAATCGGCAACCCAACCTTGGATGCTTTCCAGGTTATTGCCGTGTTTTGAAAACGCGTTGACCGCGAGATCGAGCAGCCACGAGCGTACGACGCTGCCGTTTTGCCACACCTTGCTCACTTGCAAAAGATCGGGACTGTATTCCGATTTTTTCAAAATCTCGAACCCCTCGCCGTACGCTTGCATCATGCCGTACTCGATGCCGTTGTGTACCATTTTTACAAAATGCCCCGCGCCGTGCGGGCCCATCAAACCGTAATTGCCTGTGGGCGGCGCGAGCGTTTTGAAAATCGGTTCGCAAAAATCGTACGTGGCTTGTTCACCGCCGACCATGAGCGAATACCCCTCGGTCAAGCCCCACACGCCGCCGCTCACGCCCGCATCCATGTATTGCAAGCCCAGTTCTTTTAATTTGGACGCGCGGCGTTTATCGTCCGTCCACCGCGAATTCGCGCCGTCAATCATGATGTCGCCGGGCGATGACCACGGTGCAACCTGCTCGATCGCATCGTCGGTGGTTTTGCCCGCGGGTAACATGAACCAAACCACGCGCGGGGATTGCTGTAACATTTTCGGCAAGTCGGCGAATTCGTACGCGCCTTCCATGCCCAACGCGACGTGCTCGTCCACTTTTGCTTTGCTGCGATTCCATACGACCACGCGATGCCCGCCCTTGTGCAAGCGCACCGCCATATTGCCGCCCATCCGTCCGAGACCGAGAATTGCAAGTTCCACGTTTGCTCCTTGAAAGGTGATTAGGTGATTGGGTCACTAGGTCACTGGGTCACTGAACATTGTGCATTCTTCATTGTGCATTCTTCATTGTGCATTTAGCATTTGCTCGCGTTTCTTTTCGATTCCCGCGAGGAGTTGGCTGAACGCCTCATCGAATTTTGCGACGCCTTCTTCCAACACTTGGGCGGTGACGGCATCGAGCGAGAAACCTGCCGCTTCGAAACGACGCACAATGTCGTACGCCGCCTGCACATCCACATCCACCGTCCGCGCGACGACGCCGTGATTGGCAAATGCCTCGAGCGTCTCCATCGGCATCGTATTGACCGTGTGCGGACCGATGAGCGTTTCAACGTACAGCACATCGCGATACGCGGGATTCTTGGTCGAAGTCGAAGCCCACAACGGACGCTGCACGCGCGCGCCTCGAGTTTGCAACGCGCGCCAATGCTCGCCCGCAAAAATTTGTTTGAAACGTTCGTACGCGATTTGCGCGTTGGCAATGGCGAGTTTGCCCTGCAATTCTTGAAGCTCTTCAAACCGTTGTGGGTCGCTGGTGGTTTTGGCGGCGTCACTCAATTGCTTGTCGGCAAGTGTGTCAATGCGACTCACAAAGAAACTCGCGACGGACGCAATCTTGTCCACCGGTTTGCCTTCGGCGATGCGCCGCTCCAACGCGCGAATGTACGCCCACGCGACCTCTTCATACGCTTGCACCGCGAACAACAACGTGATGTTGATGTTCAAACCGTCGTAGAGTGATTCTTCAATCGCAGGGACTCCCTGTTTCGTTCCGGGAATTTTTACCAGCAGATTCGGACGATTCACCGTCGTCCACAACCGTTTCGCTTCGGCGAGCGTGCCTTGCGTATCGTACGCGAGGCGCGGTGAAACTTCGATGCTCACGAAACCGTCGCCGCCGTTCGTTTCCTCGTACAATGGACGAAACACATCGCACGCCGCGCGCACGTCATCCGTCGCGAGTTTCTCATAGATGGCGAGAATATCCTTGGCCTGCGCGACAAGCTGGTGAATTTCGTCATCGTAATCGTCGCTGCCGATGATGGCTTTTTCAAAAATACTCGGATTGGCTGTCTCGCCGCGCAGCGCCATCGTTTCGATCGACCGTCTCAGTTCACCCGATTGGATTTGCCGGCGTTGAATGCTGTCGAGCCATACGGACTGCCCCTGCGCCGTCAATTGGAAAAGTGGGTTGGTGCCATTCATGGGTCTATTCCCTCCTAAGTAAGGAATCATACAACACTTGATGCCGTTCGCGCGCGCGTGCATAAATCTCGAAATGTCCCGCGCGCGGCATGTACGTTACGCCCAGTGCCGCAGGCAGCGCGTCAAACGCTGGAATCACGCCTAACGCGCGCAGCGCCATCAATGCCGCGCCGCGCGCCGATGCTTCCGCTTCGCCCGACGCGGTGACGGCAACGCCCAACACATCCGCGAGGATTTGCAGCCACACGCACCGGTTCGACAATGCCGCGCCGCTGGCAATGATTTCGCGCGGCGGCGCAATCGTCGTGCGCAGCAAATCATAAATCGCCGCCAAGCGGTACGCAATAGCTTCCAACGCCGCGCGCACCAGTTCGACCGGCGTTGTGCTCACACTCCATCCGCTGATTGTTGCGCGGGCGTCGCCGCGATAACCGGGGCTGCGTTCGCCTGCAAAAAAAGGCAGCAGTGTCAGTCCGTGCGCGTCGGGTTCCAGCGCGGCAAGTTCGCGTTCCAGCGCGGCGGGGTCGGGTAATTGCAGCAGGTTTGAAAAATAATCCAAGACATTCCCGCCATTGTTGAGCGAGCCGCCGACGAGTCCATCCGTTTCGTCCACGCGATACATCCATAAACCGCGTGGTAATGCCGTTGCCGCTTTTGGCAACGGCATTACCACACGCATCGCGCCGCTCGTGCCGATTGTGACTGCGACGCGCGTTTCGTCCGTGCAGCCGCTGCCGATGTTCGCCATCGCGCCGTCGCCCCACGCGGGCAGCCACGGAATGTTCGCCAACGCTTTCCAGCGCGTGGCATACTCGGCGCGCAACCCGCACAATCCATCCGCTGCCGAACGCGGCGGCGACAATTGTTCCCGCGCCACACCCGCGATGCGCAGTACGTCGTCGTCCCAATCCAGCGTCGCGTGATTCAACATTCCCGACCACGCGGCGAACGAATGCGACAGCGCCGCGCGCCCGAACACGCGGCGCAAGAAATACTCGTACAGTGAAACCCAACGCGCCGCGCGCGCAAAAATTTCCGGCTGCGTTTCGCGCAGCCACACAAAACGCGCGGGCAAATAGCTCGTGTGCAGCGGACAGCCGGTGCGCGCACAGATGGGCGTCCAATCGTGCGCCGCGCGCAATTGTTCGACGGCGCGCGCGTTTTGGGTATCGGAATACAAAAACGCGGGTGTCAGCGGTTCGTCGTTCGCGTCGAGTCCCAGAACATTATACGCCAGCGACGACGCCGCGACGGCCGCGATTTCAAAATCGTTGTGCGCGGTGATTTCATCCAACGCGCTCGCGAACGCGTCGAACAGGGCGTGCGGGTCGAGCGTCGCCGCGCCCGCGTCGTTCGTGTCCGCCTGATACGTCCGCCGCGCCGCGTATCCTTCCACCGCGCGTGCGTTCGCATCGAACAGCATTGCGCGCAGCGACGAGGTGCCGAGATCGAGGACGAGGACGAACGGTGCGTGCGCGCGAGCGCGCGGCACACTGGCTGAAAATGACGCTTCCCTTGCCCCGTCACCTGTCACCCGTCACCTGCCCTCATGCTTTAGCATTTCCGCGTGGCTCTTGCGGAATTTGTTGACTTTGAGGGCAATGACCACGCGGCAGTAGGGTTGGGACGGATTATTTTTGTAATACTCTTGATGATATGCTTCGGCGGGATAAAACTCTTGGAACGGCTCGACCTGCGTGACAATCGGGTCCTTGAACGCGCGCGCTTCTGTCAATGCTTTGATGGTCTCTTGGGCAATTCGTTTTTGTTCTGCGTCGTGATAAAAAACCACCGAGCGATACTGGTCGCCCACATCATTCCCCTGCCGGTTCAACGTCGTCGGATCGTGGATGCTGAAAAAAATGTCCAACACGTCGCGATAGGAAATCACGTCGGGATTGAATGCGATCTGCACTGCTTCGGCGTGGCCCGTGGTGTGTTCACAAACTTGTTGATAGGTTGGATTTTTGGCGTGTCCGCCCGCGTATCCCGACACTGCCGAATTCACGCCGCGTATGTCATTGTAAATGGCTTCGATGCACCAAAAACAGCCGCCCCCCAAGGTCGCGATTTCTTGGCGTCCCGCTGCGTCATGCCCGTCGTTCATTCTGTATAATCCTTTCTGAAACACCGCGTCCGTAGTTTGGAAAGTCGTAGTTTGGAAAACTACGGCAAAAGAAGGGTCAAAACTGGACAAAGAATGTGGCTGCTGCTTTTTTCATTCTTTGGATTCGTTATTTCCTTTTATTTTACGCTTTCCGCCAGCGCAATGACTTGCGCCAACGAAAATGTTTTGACCGGCGCCCAGAGCTCGAAACCGAAATCGTCCTGCGTCCAATCCAAAATCCACTGCGTTTTATCTTGAATCACGTACGCGTCGGCGGAATGAACGCGCACCCGTTCTGGCTTGGACGCCTGATACGCAATCCCCCAGATTCCTTGGTCCGTCATCGGCTTGGAAATGAATTGACGCAGTTTGAGCGTGCCGTCGGTCAATTTGTAAAATTGTGTGACCTCGATCCATTGCGCACCCATTGATTCGGGCGGCGTGATGGTCACACGTTTCAACTGCGTGTCGGCGGGAAGATTCGTCGGATGATAAATATGAAACGACGCTTCGTCTTGCGCTTTAACGATACTGCGATATACCGCCTTTGGTGCGGCATTTGCCTGACGGCCATTCTTGCCTTGCGGATACAATGCTGCGATGTCTCGTTCAAATACCGTCGTCACATGGTCAGGCGCAGCAATCCAACCGCGCACGTGCAGCGGATACCGCGCGTCGAACGGTTCGCCAAACAATTCGCCCGACGCTTTGCCATTCGTAAAATCGCCCGAGCCAGCTAACCCGCTATATGCAGCGCCCTCTCCAATTTCCTGCGAGACTTCGGTGTGCGCCCAAATCGGATTGGGAAGCGGTTTACCAGTCGCATCGGTCACGCGCAGTTGATATTTGTCTTGCTCTACCTTGAAATCAATGTTCAATTGCTGCGCCGCGCCGGGTTCGATGACGTGCAGGGAAAGCGGAGCCGTAGCCAAGTCCATCGCCGTTGGTCGCGTCGTGTTGGCAAGCGCGCGAATCGTAAAGGCATGTCCTTGGGCTTGCTCCCATGGCGGAATTTGAAAGCGTAACGTGTTGGTCAAAACTTGACCGGCAGATAGTT
>JACQWQ010000155.1 GCA_016209205.1 Chloroflexota bacterium | reverse complement strand
GGTTATTGCGCAAAGCCAACATCAAAAACTTTCGAGCGGCGCTGGATGATTTTGCTGACAACTCAAAGCTATTCAAGGGCTTCTTGGAGCAAGTTGATTTTTTATGAGAAAGCCTTGCCGCGTGGGAGTGGGCAAGCGCGCGCACGCCGCCGGACGCCATCGTGCTGGCGCGGATGGTGGAACCCTTGATGGTGCTGCTGGAATTGCGCGGCGAATACCTCGCGGCAGAACGTTTGTATGCGCATACTGCCGCGCAGCTGGAAGACCAAAACGCGCCGAACCAAGCATCCGAAATTATTTTGGCGCGCGTCTTGACCGGACAGAGTTGGTTTTGTTTTCGGCTCGCCCAATTCGAGCAAGGGCGCGCGTTGAGCGCGCGCGCGTTTTCCCTTTTGCAAAAACACGATGCGTGGCAACACACTGCGTATCCGCTGCTCATTGGCGGCGCGAACGAATTTGGCGCGGGCAATCTGGCTGCCGCGCGTGAGATGACGGCGTCAAGTGTTGAGGTGTATCGCCGCTCGCAAGACGCGTTCGGCATTGCCGGGGCGCTCAATAATCTTGGACAGATCACCACCGCGTTGGGTGAATTCGATGCCGCAGAAAATTATTTGCGCGCAAGTCTCGAAGTGGCGCGGCGCGCCGGCATCAAAATGCTCCAGTGCAGTGCGCTGGAAAATCTCGGCGCGTTGGAATTTCAGCGCGGTGAACTCGTGCAAGCGCAGCGCGATTTGGAAGAATGCTTGACGCTGGCGCGTGAAACCGGCGATCAGTACGAAACGGCGACGACGCAAAACAGTTTGGCGCGCGTTCTGGTTGCGCGCGGGGAAACGCAAACTGCCGCCGCACTGCTCCAAGACGCCGAAAACACCTGGCGCAAACTGGGCGACCGGTGGAGTTTGGCAAACACACTGCTTGCCGCGGCCCAAGTCCAACGCGCGCTGAATCAGCCGCTGCCCGCCGAAGGGCTTTATTGGTCCGCGCTGGAAACGGCGCACGCGATCAACGCGACGACGATGGTGTTGAATGTGCTCGCGGGCATTGCCGAACTGCGCGCGGCGCGCGGGGAAATGGATTTTGCGCGCGCCTGGTGCGCCGTCATCGTCCAACATCCCGCCGCCGAAGCCGCCACGCGCGAACGCGCCATGCACTGTTTTGACGAATTCACCGCGCCGTTGGACGCCGACGCCGTACAAGCCCTGCGCACCCGCGCCGCGCAACGCGATCTGCGCACCGCTGTCGCGCAACTGTTGGACGAACGCGCCTGAACGATTGAAATCGTTACTACAATTGTGCACCTGAGTGCTTGAGTGCGATTTGTTTTCCGATGAAAATAACGGCATGAACATTTTTCTCGTCGAAGACAACACAAAATTACGTGACGCGTTGAAACGCGGACTGGAGGCGACGCGCGGAGTGCGCGTCGTTTTTGATTGCGCGCGCGGCGCGGACGCGTTGACGGCATTGGCGCAGCAAACGCCCGACGCGGTCTTGATGGATGTGCAGCTCGAAGGCGATTGGAACGGCATTCAAACCGCGATTGCGCTGCGCCGCGAACTGCCGCGCCTGCCGGTCGTGTTTTATTCCATCCAGGATGACGACGCGTATTATCGCGATTTTCGCCGCAGCGGGATTCTCAGTCATTACGCGTACGTAAAAAAATCGAATTACCTTTTGCCCGAAATGATCGCGCCGCTCTTGCAGGATGCGCGCAGCGGGCGCAGTTTCATTGATCCCGAAATCGAAGCGCGCGTTCAAGAGGTGCGCGTCAAGGACGAACGCGCGCCGATGGCGTTGCTGGAACCGAACGAACAGCAGGTGGCAAAAATGCTCGCGCAAGGTTTGAGCAACGAACAGATCGCGGCGCGCATGGGATTCAAAGACAAACGCACGATTGCACGAACGAACGGACAAATCTACGCGGCGTGGGGCTTGGCAGACAACGCGATGGACGAAAAAATCGCGCGCACGCGCGCCGCACTAATCGTCCGCGCGGGGCGCTTGATTCAATGGGATGAGCAAGGCGCCCCGCACGCACAGAACGAACGCGGGGAGTGGGTTGTTTGGGAAGGATAGAGAGAGGGAGAGCGGGAGAGATAGAGAGATAGAGAGCGAGAGAGCGAGAGAGTGACAGAGAGATAGAGAGCGAGAGAGCGAGAGAGCGCACTCCATCTCTCCATCTCTCTTTCTCTCCATCTCTCTTTCTCTCCATCTCTCTTTCTCTCCATCTCTCTTTCTCTCCATCTCTCTTTCTCCCCATCTCTCTTTCTCTCCATCTTGCCTCATGAGCGGTAATTTTCTTCTCGACACGGCGGTGCTCGCGGTCTCGTTGTTCAATACGATGCTGTTGCTGTGGCTCGGCATCGTGGTCGTGTTGGGCGCGGACCGCAAGCGGTGGGGCATTTTGCTCGCGGGCGGCGGGCTGTTGTCGGGCGGCATCTTTTTTTTGACGCACACGGCAATCATTGCGCGCGGCTTGCGCGCGGCGACGTTCGACCTCGACGTGTTGTGGCATTTCGGCTGGCTGCCGATCATTGCCGCGCCGCTCGCATGGTACTTTGTCATGTTGTGGTACGCGGGCATTTTGGACGCGCGCGCTGCGCCGTCGTCACCCCTGCGTCGCATTCATCTGGCGGGCCTGGCGTTCAATGGCGCGTGCGCGCTGATGCTGTTTGTGCTGATTCTGTTTGTCGGTTCGCTGCCCACGTTCAAGCAAGTGGTCACGTTCGGACGCGAAGGGTACGTTCCGACGCCGGGGACGCCGCTGCTCGTCGTGGTGTATGCGGTGTACAACATTGCGTGCATGGCGCTGGCAATTCACGCGCTGCAACATCCCGAACCATCGGCGCGTTGGATGGGCGACCTCGCGCGGGTGCGCGCGAAACCGTGGCTGACCGGCGCATCGCTCGCGCTGCTGGTTGTGAGCATGCTCGTGTCTGCGCTGGTGCTCGTTTTATTTTTTTGGCTCGACGCGGGTTGGGTGACACGCGAAAACGATTTGCGCCAAATCCTCGCGGGTTTTGACGCGCTGCTTGGCGGACTGGTCGCAGTTGCGGTGATCTTGATCGGCAAAGCCGCCGTGTCGTACGAAATTTTTACAGGCAAAGTGTTGCCGCGTCGCGGCTTTCTGCGCCAATGGCGGCGCGCGGTGATTCTGGCGGCGGGTTATAGTTTGTTGATCGCCGCGACGCTGACGCTGCCGCTTTCTGCCGTGTATGCGTTGCTGCTTGCCACACTGCTGCTCGTCACGTTTTACGCGCTGGTGTCGGTGCGCGAATTCGGCGAACGCGAACGCGTGGTGCGCGAACTGCGTCCCTTTTTGCAAGCGCACGAAATGGATGCCGGCGAAGGGGGGGGGCGCGCCGCGTTCGATTCGCTGTGTGAAAACGTGTTGAACGTGCGCGTCGCGTACTTGTGCCCGCGTGTCCCATTCGCCTCGCCGCTCGCGTTTCCGCCGAACGCCGAACCACCGTGCGCGCTGGTCGCCGCGTTGGACGCGCAATTCGCCGCGCACGCGCTCGCCGCGCCGGTTGCGCCCGAAACGTATCGCGGCGCGTCGTGGGCGATTCCGTTAAAAAGCGAACGCGGGCTGTTGGGCGTTTTGTTGCTGGGCGAGCGACTGGACAATAGTCTGTACACGCAAGAGGAAATGGAAATCGCGCAGGCGACGGGCGAACGCGTGGTGCAGGCGCAGGCGAGCGCGGAATTGACGCGGCGTTTGATCGAGTTGCAGCGCGGGCGCATGGCGACGACCCAAGTGATTGACCGCCGCGCGCGCCGCGAATTGCACGACGAGATTTTGCCGCAACTGCACACGGCAATGTTGAGCGTGAGCGCGGGCGAAACGCGCGACGCGTTGACACAATTGCAAACGGTACACCGCGCGTTGTCGAATCTGCTGCGCGAGATGCCCGCGGGCGCGTCGCCGCAAATTGAAAAATACGGCGTCATCGGCGCGTTACGCCGCGCGGTGGACGACGAATTTGGCGGCGCGTTCGAAGGCGTGACGTGGGAAATCGAACCGCGCGCCGAATCCGTCGCGCGAAATTTGGCGTCGCTGAACGCCGAAGTTTTGTACGCCGCCGCGCGTGAAGCGGTTCGCAATGCGGCGAAACACGGCAGGGGGGGGAACAAGACACGCGCGCTGCATTTGTGCGTGCGCGCGTTGTGGCAAGACGGTTTGGTATTGGAAATAGAAGACGATGGCGCGGGCGTGCTCCCTGCGGGAAACGGAACGGGACAAGGTCTGCAATTGCACAGCACGATGCTGGCAGTGATCGGCGGCGCGTTGACGCTGGAACGGGTGGGGGATAAAACGCGGGTGCGGTTGGTGGCGCCGCGTAGCCAGACCTGACAGGTTTTCATCGCGTACGCGTTACATACGGCATTCGCGCCGTACACCGCGCACGCGACATATATAGCGGTCGCTTTAGAAACCTGTCAGGTCTTGCGCCGCGCGCGTAAACGCTTTACCGCGGCATCGTCGAGCAGGTCGGTTTGTTGTTCGGGACCATCGAGAAAAAGGGGGAGTTTGTTGAGAACATCGCGTCCCAGAATGAGTTCTTGGCCGGTTGGGTCAGCAACTACATATATTCCCGGCAAAACCCAAGTATCAACTTGAATATCTATCAGGTATTTTTGCACACGTTTCGTCTCACCCATAAATGGGTGCAACCCTGCCCATCCCGATTCCTCCGCGCGCACCCGGAGCAAGAAATCAATCGGCACAATGGTTGCATCTGCCCCCGTGTCAACTAGTGCGCGTAATGGTCCTAATCGTCCCGTATCGTTAAAAAGAAAAATGTGGAGACAGGGAAAGGGCAACCGATAACCGGCTTGATACGGGGTTGTCATGTTAGATTCACCAAGCGTGGGCTGCGAATGACGAGCTCGGGAATTGGCTCCGCTTCTACTTGAATAAAGAGGATGGGGGTATGTCCAAAGCGTTTTTGGACACGCCGTACCAACGCCCGCGCATCCGAATCATGGTCTATCAGCTGTCCCTGATGAATCGCGACGTTTTCGCCGAGATATTTTTCTTTTAACGCGGCGTGCATCGTCTGATAATGCTCGAATTCGCGGTCAATGATTTTACGCCGCGCTTCGGCAATGTATTTGCGCGCCAGCCCGTCAATCACCTGGTCCACCGTGACGCCTTGTTCTGCCGTCGTGCGCTTGAGCGTCTCCACCAACTGCGCATCCAATTTTACATTCAGCATTGCTTCCATCGGTCTTGTGCCTCCCCACTCTGTTCCACCGTCTATTTTATCCCGTTCGCCGCCTTATCCTAAAATTTCCTTGCCGCCTGCGGGCGTGTTCACAAACCTGCGCGTTTTGAGCGGTTTTTCGCCGAAATTGACGAGCAGCACGAGTTTTTCATTCCCCTTGCTAACATAAACAAACTTTGTTCCACATCCTCCGGTTTGATGGTAGATGCCGCTTTGGTTTCCAGCAAGAGGCGGTCAGTTTTATCCCAACACACAAAATCCACGCGGCGGCGCGTAATCAGCACGCCATCGTAATAGAGCGGAATCTCGACCTCGCGTTCAAACTCGACGCCGAATTTCGGCAACGCGATTTCTGCGATGGGATACCATCGCCGCGCGCGTTGAGAGTCCACCTCCATGCAGTGGACGCCGAGTTGACGCTGCACGTCAATGCACGCGCCGATAACCTTGTACGAAAGTTTCTCGAACTGGTGTTTGGATGGTTGAGGCATGTTGATGATTCCTCCGTTGCAGAACTTTGGAACACGAAAGCCGCGAAATCCGATGAATACATCGGGCGCGAAGACCGCGAAAGAAGTGCGCCCCCTTTCGCGTTTCGCGGTTTTCGTGGCGGTGCCTTTTACCGCATTTCGCGGGTTTCGCGTTCCAACGCCCTTTCTCACGCCAACACAATACTCGGACGATTCTCCCACACGCGTTCCTTGGGCGACACCGCGACGGGTCCCCATTTCGTTTCGATGTCGCCTTCGACGCGGACGGTGAGGCGCGCGCCCTTGCATTCGTCGGGCACCTCGACCCAGAGCCACGTATTCCGCATCCCAATCAATTCTTTTTGTTTCGGCGTGAGTTCCCAGCGCGGCTCGCGTTCACTGTGTCCTTTGTAGGCGACGATGGCGGGGGACACCGCGCCGATTTGAATGTCAGTGCTGATGCTGCCGAGCGAAACGCCAACCTCGTTCGCGGAAATTTCGGGACCGAATTCGACCTTGACCGTGCGCGGCTCGCCTTGATACAAATCTTTCGGATAAAGGTTATACACGCGCGGGGCGGCATCCACGCGTTCGACGCCGCGCAAGAGCGCGGTAAAACGCACAAAGGAAAAACGCGCGCCCGCCTTGCGCGCCGCGTGGGGGAGGTCGAATTCAAAGCCGAGCCGTACGAAAAAATATTGCGCGTGCGGCGCGGCAATGATTTTGGCAAGGTCGGTCATGCGCTGCACGTCGGGCTTGTGCGTGCGCACCGCGCCGCGCGCCGATTCGTTCACTTCGGCGGCGGTGACGCCTTTCGACGCGCCGCGATACACCTTGGTGATTTCTTGAAGCGCTTCGGGCGTGGGCGCGAGTTCTTCCCATTCATTCCAGTCCATAAAATCCTCCGAAATGAGAGCTGCCAACGGATGAAAAACGGATAAACGGATGCGCGCGTCCTCATCCGTTCATCCGCTCGCGCTGTATTCCAGCGCACTATCCGTCGGCAGCTCCTCCACCCGCCATGTCCATCTTTCTCTTTTGAAAATAATAGCGGTCAACGGATTGGATAACGGATAAACGGATACCCGCGTCCCCTATCCGTTTATCCGCTTTCTCGCGCTGTATTCCAGCGCACCATCGGTTGGCAGCTCCTCCCCCGCGCTCCATTTTCATCCCTTGGTGGCGCGCTGCGGCGCATGGGGGATTCTTTTGAAAATAACTACTGCCAGCGGAGAGTGAAAGCGGTGACGTATCATCACTCGCAAGTGGCGGTCACTTGTGACCGCAGCACGCTCCACGCCACGATTTACAGCGAGCGTGACGACTTGCGAACGCACCATGCCACTCGATTCGCGCTATGCGTGATGACACGTCAGAATAAACGGATGCGCGCGTCCTCATCCGTTCATCCGCTCGCGCTGTATTCCAGCGCACTATCCGTTGGCAGCTCCCCTACATCCAATCTCCCGCCAACACGAACGGCGCCCAGATGTATGGGTCGTCGCGATGCTTGGCGCGCAGCGCGAGCGTGGCGTCGCGGAACGCGTGCGCTTTGGCTTGCGGCGTCGTGTCCGGTTTGATGCGCCGATAAAAATCTAACATCCATTCGAGCGTCGTGTCCGCGCGCACCGACCACAGCGCGAGCAGGACGGACGACGCGCCAGCGTACAAAATTGCGCGCGTCATGCCGACCAAATCGTCGCCGGGGTTCACATCGCTAAAGGCGAGTTGACACGCGGACAGGGTGACGAGGTCGGCGCGCAGGGAGAGGCGCATCCACTCGCGCGCCGTGAACAATCCATCGGCGAGCGCGACGGCGGAATTGAGCGAATCGTTGCCGTCGAACGCGCCGTGACACGAAAGATGAATGAGCGACGCGTCGGGCGCGCGTTCGGCGAGCGCGGCGCGCGTGGCGCCTTCATCCGCAACGGCGGTTGCGCCAAATAATTTCGCCACCTCGACTGCTTCGCCGACAAAAATTTCGCGCTGCCATGCCGCGTGCGTGTAACCCATCACCAGCGCGTCGCCGTGCGCGCGCGTGTTTTGTTCCAGCACGCGTTTCAACACCGCCGCCGACGGCGCGTAAGCAACCGCGCGCTGCTTGATGAATGGTTCACCATTCACCGTGAGCGCGTGGAGTGGAAGCAAGTGCAAATATCCGTGCGGAACGAAATAGACGAGCGACGCGTCGCCCAGTAGAGACGTTCCGTTGGAACGTCTCTCCACGAGCGGCGCGAGCAGTTCTTCGCCCAGTCCCAGCCAATCGTGATACAGTTCGCGTTCGGACGCGCGCGCTTGGGAACGGCGATAGGTGCTGAGCACTTCGCGTTCGTAGGGTAACAAATAGCGATACAACAAACGTTCGCGCGTGAGCGGGAGCGCGAGCATCTTGGGCGCGTCCCAACCCGCGCGCCAGACGAACGCGAGTGTTTGGTCGTCCAGCAAATGGAATTCGACGAGCGCCGCGTCTTTGCCCACACGCGCGGCGAGTGCAGCGAGTTCATCCCAAGTGGGCATGTCGCCGCGACGGAGGGAAATGTAGCCAGCGGCATCGGGCGACGCGGACAGCATTTCATTCCACACCGCATCCAATTCATCTGCCAATTGTTTGCGGCGTTCGGTCAGCGTGCGTTCCATTTCCGACATGCGGTCGCTGCGCGTGTCCGCGCCCGCGAGATTGTTTTCGATGTCGCGCAATTGCGTGAGGATATTTTTTTCGCGTGTCACGAGCGGCGCGGGCAGAGATGCGGGCGGCGCGAAATCTCCCAAACCGAGTTGGCGCAAGAATGTGCGCGAGCGCGCGGCTTCGCTTTCTTCTAATGCCCCATTCACTACGTTTGACGCGATGTTCGCATCGGAGGCATGCAACTGCGCGCAGACGGCAAGGTCGCGGTCATAGAG
>JACQWQ010000070.1 GCA_016209205.1 Chloroflexota bacterium | reverse complement strand
TTACAAACAAGTGAAGGAGGAGCAGAGCGCAACCCAAATCCTGCACGCGTTGAAGGCTTGAGTGTTTGAAACGGTTTGTGAAAATGGTCGGTTAACTTGGAACGCGGTTGCATTGACCGCGCTTGGATGGGCGCGCTTGCAAAACACCGAAACAGTGAATTCAAAAATGGTTCATCCTTCACATCGCAAAAGTCGAGTAACTCACAACATGTTAATATGCCACGGCCGCGCGGTGCCGAGAAGGGTCTTTCGCCCCAAAAATAAAATGAGCCAAACGGACGATGCCCGCTAGTCCATTTGGACAGAAACTTAGTTCCTCTCCGATCCGCTAATCCTCAACACGCTCTTGCGCGGTGCCGTCCGCCCACGTTTCCAAATTCCAAACACTTGATACATCACATAGCCATACGTCGCCCACACCCCGCCGACCACGAGCGCGAGAATTACAGTCGGCAGCAGGGGCGGATTCGGTGTAATCAAACTGCCTTCCGGTGGCAACAGCGGTTCGTCCAGCGACAGGTACACGCGGCGAGCGTTGTAATCCGCGGACGATGCTGCGACCTCGCGCGGTTCGAGCACGATTTTAGCCTCGCTGGCGTTCCAACCTTTCTCTCCCTTGAACGCCACGATCACTTGCGCCGCTACTAGCGGCGCACCATTGCTCGGTGCCACGGGTAGCACCAGTGCAGCCATTCCACTAGCGTCCGTCTTGACGGTCCCCAGATCGACGACGCCAAACAGCGCGGCGCGTGAAAACGCGATGGCTACCCCCTGAACCGGATGACCTGCATCATCTTTCAGCGTCGCCGTCAGAACCGTGTCACCTTCGGCGCTGGTGGATTGCGCGACCGTTAGTTGGGTCTGAACCCAGACGCGGGTTGCCGTTGGCGATGGCGTCGCAGTCGGTTGCGCCGCTGGTAGCGTTGCGCCGCTAGTCGCGGCGCCGTTCGCCGTTGATTGTGACGCCGCGATCGCGGTGGGCAGGCTTGTCGTTGGCGATGGCGTCGCGGTCGGCGCGGACGTACCTCCCTCGCTCCCCGCGAGGGAGCGCAGATACGCGACAATATCCGCGATCTGGTCGTCGCTCAAGCTGCCGCCTTTGGCTTTGCTCCACGCCGGCATGCCTTGCGCGCTAATTCCCTCGCCAATGGCTTGGATGATCGCGTCGTCGTCGTGCGTGTTCAAATATTCGGCGCTGCCAATCGCGGTGGCAAAACCGCCCTGACCCACTGCGCCGTGGCAAGCGGCACAGTACGTCGCATAGAGTTTCGCGCCGGGGGGATCGTCCGCGCGCACCGGTTGCGCCATAAAGGTCACGAGCACGACGAGTCCGATCAAAATCGCGAGTCCAGACCGCCACCTAAACATTTGCTCCTCCCTCGGCGGCGCGCGCCTCGACGCGCGCTGGCGCATGTTCTAAAGTTTCTTGGGAAACTAAAGTTTCATGGGAGACTAAAGTTTCTTGGGAAACTTGAAAAGTTTCCCAGATCGAAACGATCGGGAAGATTTTCGAAAACAGCGCGTACAAAAGGATGAACGCCGCGAACGCGCCCGCCGTAATAGACCATTCCACCCAGGTTGGCGCATAGTGCGCCCACTCCCAAGAGGGCACATTTTGAATCGGAATGCGCGGATTGTACAGAGTCGGCACGATGATGATGTAGCGCTTGAGCCACATTGCGGCGTTGACGAGAACCGACGCGGTGACGACCGTCGCGATGGGATGCGCGCGCATCAGCGGCAGCGCGAGCCAGAACAAACCACCCAGCGCGGCGACGATGCTGAATAGGCGCAAGAGCGGCAAGAGGGATGCGACCTGGAGACTAGCCGTCGGACTCGTGCGCGGGGCAAACGTGATCAGCGCCAACACCGCGACGGCAGCCGCCACCGCGACGGGACGCAGTACGGGGAACGGGGCCCGTGCGCGCGCCGGCGCCCTGACGAGGTTCGGCAGCGCGAGCATCAACGCGGGCAGCACAAAGCCGCCGAGGACCATCGCCCAGAACGGAAGCGCAAAATCACCGCCGAAAAGCATTTGCAGCACTGCTTGATCCGCGCGTTCGTTCCCATATAACATCGTCAGGTATTCGCTCAGGGTAAAGTAGATATAGATCAAGTCCATCACGAGCAGCAGCAGCCCCAGATTGCGGAAATGCTTGACCTCCAGGTACGCTTCGAGATGATACACGCGGCGAAAGATGACCATTGCGATCAGAATCGAAGCAATCCCGGAGAAAATCGCGCCGACGACAAAGTACGGCCCAAAAATCGTGCTGTGCCAACCGGGGCGCAGGGTCATTCCAAAAATCCACGACACGACGGTATGCACCGAAACCGCAATGGGGATAATCAACACCGCCATAATCGCCACGCCGCGTTCGAGTTTGCGTTTCTGTTCCTCATCCCCATGCCAGCCCATCGCCAGGACCCGGTACATGAATTGCTTCCACGCCGGCGCGTCGGTTAAACGATCGCGGCACAGCGCGAGGTCAGGAATCATCGGCAGGTAGAGATACATTAGACTGCCGGTAAGGTAGGTTGTAATGGAAATCAAATCCCAGAGGATCGGCGACTGGAGACGGCCATAGAGCAAGAGATTCAAAATGCGTTCGGGATGTCCCATATCAATAATGATCATCGGCGCGCCAATCATCAGCGCAAAGACGGTAATCGCTTCAGCCATCCGCGTGATGGGGCGGCGCCACCCGGCGCGCGTGACGCGGAGAATGGCAGAGATGAGTGTGCCGGCGTGGCTGATGCCGATAAAGAAAACGAAATTGGTCATGTAGATGCCCCAAAAGACATAGTCGCGCAAGCCAGTGACCACGAGGCCATCGCGCAATTGAAGGTAGTAGGCGTACGCGCCCCACGCGATCACGGCGAGCAGCAGCACGACGAACGCGTAAAAGCCAATGCCCGTGGACCTGAGCGGTTCAAACAGAATGTCTTTACGCGAAGATTGGCGAAACATAGTGCCTCCGTCAAGTAGAGAAATTACCCCTTTGGCGCGGGATACACGCGGTCGCGCGGGGGGAGGTACCACACCCGCGGCTCGGTGCCCAAGTCCTCCATATACCGGAACCCACCCTTCTCGCGGATCAACTGCGTGAAGGAGACTGTCTCGCCGGCGTGATTTGTCACGGCGTCTTCCAGTTGATCGCCGAAATAGATCGCGTCCATCCGGCAGGCCGCCGCGCACGCCGGCAGTTTGCCTTCGCGCGCGAGCGCCGGGCAAAAGAGACATTTTTCGACGACCCCTTTGCGGTGCGGATAATTCCACTCGACCGAATAGGGCTGCGCGAGCTCTGCGGGCGTGTGCGGCGGCTCGCTCCAATTGAAAAAGCGCGATTGGTAGGGACACGCGGCGATGCAGTAGCGGCAGCCGATGCAGCGCTCCTGATCAATCAAGACGATTCCATCTTCGCGTTTGGAGGTTGCGCCGACCGGACACACTTTGGCGCAGGGCGTATTGTCGCACTGCATACACGGCCGCGGAAACCAATACGCGCCCGCCACCTCATTGTCGCGATTCTCAAAGACTTTGATCCACTCCTGACCGGGCGGGACAAAGTGCATCGCATTGCAGGCATTGGTACATTCTTTGCAGCCGTCGCATTTGGCGAGGTCAATCACCATCACCCAACGGCGGCGCGGCGCAGCCGCCGCAGCCGACGATGGAGCCGCGGGCGGGCTGGCCGCTGGAGCGCGAACCAAGCGGCCGGTGGTGCTCGCGTCAGCAGTAAAGGCTGGGAAGGTGGCGGCTCCGCCGTCCGACGCTGGCGGCGCCGCCCGCAGGAGTTGAGCCAGCCAACTGCCCACGCCGCCCAGCGCTACGCCGCTCAGCGCGAATAATTTGAGGAAGGTGCGTCGCGAAATCTTGTTTTCAGTCATGGCAAATCGCCTCAAATAGGTCTTGCGTGCGAGTAATCGGTCTCTGCTGTCGGCAGTAAATGCTGATTTCGTTCTTGCGCGAGTTTAGACTGATGAGCCGCAGTCCGCGGTTCTCGTGAACCAGGCGCCCCAGGGCAATCTCCAAATCCGTGGCGTCGTCGGCGCTTTCCAGCAGGATGATGTTAGGATGGAAGGCGCGCGCCTTTTCCAGCGCCTGCTCTGGATTCAGCTCTACGGCAACAACTTCGATGCCTTCGCGGCGCAGCAGGATGTTCATCGCCTCGCACACCAACCG
Source organism: Chloroflexota bacterium (assembly GCA_016209205.1). Taxonomy (GTDB): domain Bacteria; phylum Chloroflexota; class Anaerolineae; order UBA4142; family SHND01; genus SHND01. The sequence continues at coordinate 41,536 of JACQWQ010000070.1, read as the reverse complement.
ATTCACGCAGATCAGAAACACCCGCGGTGCATCCATACTTTTCGCCTTCCGCCTGTACACATCTGACACGTCGTCACGCCGACTTGCTGAGTACAGCTCTACCAGAGTTTTGCGTGACGACGTGTCATCACTTACCCTTCCACTCGCGTCAGGCGCAACCCCAGACTGTCGCCTATGATGTAAGCACTGCCGAGAACCAGCGCAAGGATCGGGAGAACGAACTCCATATTCATCGGGATCGTGAGCGGACGGGCGACGTCGGCAGCCAGCACGTTGACCATTCCCTTCTCGGCGTGATCCCGCAAACTACAGGCAACGCGATAGATACCCGGGCTGAGGGTGTATTGAATCGTCCACGTGGTGCCCGCCGCGATGACCGGCGCGTCCTCAACTTTCGACGCGCCCGCGCTGGCGAAAGGTTGGACGACGAACTGATGCGAGAGTGCTCCTTGGTTGGTGATGACGAACTTGACCACCCTGCCCGGCGTGACCACGAACTGGGACAGTTTCACTTGATCGTCTTGCAGCGTCACGTGGATGATCTGGGGTTCGTCGGACGCGCGCGTACTACCTGCAATAAAGAACGCGAGGAAGAGCAGGCTCCCCACCGCGATCACTACTTTGAATGTCCTGGTCATGGTCCTCCTCCCCAGACCTCAAGGGTCTAAAAACCTCGAAGGGCTAACCCAGTTTAGACCTTCTTTCATTGTTTTAGACCTTCTTTCATCCTGTGACAATCGTTCAGACAATGATTCTGCAAAAAAAAGACGCTCTCTTTTGAGAGCGTCCAGTCATGAAAATACGGCGCCGGGTATCCTAGAAATTCACTACACGTTGTCGAGCAAACCCTTACGCCGCGCGTACTGGATGAGTTCCGCACGGCTGTGCAAGTTCAACCGCTGCATAATCCGCGTGCGATGGGTCTGCACGGTACTGGGGCTAATGACCAACTTTTCGGCGATGGCTTGATTCGTATAACCCTCGGCAATCAATTTTAAAACTTCCCGTTCGCGCGCGGTCAGGCCATCATAACTGCTTTGCTCCTCGCCCGATTTCACGCGCGCCAGATAATCGAAGACCAGCCGCCGTGCGACCGAGGGATAGAGAAACACGTCACCTTGATGCGCGGCGCGAATCGCGGCGATCAGATCGGCTGAGGCGGCCTTTTTCAAGACATAGCCCGACGCGCCCGCGGCGAGAACTTGAAAAAAGTATTCGTCGCTTTCATACATGGTCAGCGCGAGAATCTGGGTCTGTGGAAACTCGTGTTTGATTGCGCGCGTCGCTTCTAAACCGTTGAGGATCGGCATCTGCAAATCCATCACCACGAGATCGGGGCGCAGTTGGCGCACCAGGACGAGGGCTTCCTGACCATCGGCGGCTTCGCCGACAACCTCGATATCCGGTTGCGCTTCCAGCAGCAAACGCACTCCTTCACGTACAATCGTGTGATCATCAGCCACGAGCACGCGGATTTTCTTTTCCATCTAACCTTGCTCCTTCGGCGTGGGCGTCGTCAACACCCATAAGTGTTCGCCGACCAGATTGATCAAAGCACTTGGCTTTCAAGGCGGGCGAACACTTACGACAATGCGCGTGCCACGGCCCACTTGCGATTCGATGTGAAACGAACCGCCTGCCAACTGGGCACGCTCAGCCATACCCAACAAACCCAGCCCACGGGTCTTGTCCTCGGAACGCGCCAAGGTTTGCGCATCAAACCCTTGACCGTCATCTTCAATTGTCACCGTCACGAGTGAATCTTGAAAGTCGAAGGCGAGGTTTACGTGCCGCGCGTTCGCGTGTTTGGCGATGTTGCTGATGGCTTCCTGCGCGATGCGGAACAGGGTCAATTCGAGTTCCGGCGGGAGGCGCCGGCGTGGACCGGTCACGTTGAATTGCAGCTCCATGCCGCGCGCTTGAAGGCGCGTCTCCGCGTCGGCGCGAATCGCGGCAATGAGCCCCAAATCGTCCAGGACCACCGGGCGCAGGTCGAGAATCAATTTATGCGTTTCTTCTAGGGCCTGCGTCGCCAGGGCTTGAGCGCGCCGCCAGCGTTCTTTCAAGGAATCCCTTTGAGCCGAAAAAAGTGGCTCGGCGGCCTCGAGGCTCAGGGTCAAGCCGCTCAACGTCGCACCTAATTGATCGTGCAAATCACGCGCGATGCGTTTGCGTTCTTCTTCTTGCGCGCCGATCAACTTTTCCAAGAGTTGTCCGCGCAAGGTTTCCTTATGCTGTAATTCAGTGTAGAGTTGCCGGTTTTCTCTCTCCTTGGCTTGCATCCCTTCAGCCATGCGGTTGAACGCATCGGCTAGCTCGCCGATTTCATCGCCGCTCCGAATACCCACCCGCTGCCCCAGGTCGCCCCGACCAAAGAGTTGGATGACCTTCACAAAGCGCTCCAATCGGGTCAGCACCAACCGACTCATCAGCAAATTGATCGTGACGACGGTGACGAGGACCGCCGCGGCGGCCCACAGGAGATTGTCGCGCAGGTCGGTCGCCAGGTGCTGATCAATGGTCGCCATCGAGAAATCGGTCAGCAAAACGCCATTGAGCCGCGCGCGCGGGTCGTGACACGCGTAACACTCGGGGCGGTTCTCGATGGGTGTCATCGTGCGGAAAATTCTCCCCCCCGGCTGCTCCAAGATCACACTACCCTTGCGCTGCTCGGGCGCAAAGCGATGGCAAACCTGGCAGGTGGGGTCTTGTTGGTTCAGTCGGGTGCCTACCTGCTCCCCTTTCGGCGCAATGCGAATTTCGCCTTCTTTGTTCAGTAGAACCAGGTTGACAATCTCGCCTTGCCGGGCGACCTCGTCAACGATTTGTTGAATTTCGCTGAAATCCCGGGTGAGCATGGCATGCTGCAGGCTGCCGGTGATGACCTGGCCCATCGCCGTCGTAGAGCGCTCCAGATTTTCTAGCAGCACCTCGCGATGCCGCCGGTACTGGAGATAGGAAAAGGTCCCGAGAATCAGCACTAACAAGAGCACCGCGCCGACGGTAATCTTGAAGCGCAGACTGGTATAGAAGCGTCTACCCTTCATCGTTCTTTGGTTTCAGTGTATGCCGCGCCGCAAACGCCGCGGCTTCGCCGCGCCGACTCAAATGCAGCTTCCCCAAGATGTTGCTGACGTGATGTTTTACGGTAATCTCGCTGATCGACAAGACCGAGGCGATCTGTTTGTTCGTCTTGCCTTCGGCGAGCAGCGCGAGCACCCGCTGCTCTTGTTCAGTCAAAGTCGCGAGTTCAGGATCGGTTTGAGGGGCGGTACTGGCACGCTGCAGGCGCTCGAACACCTTTTGCGTGACCGCGGGATCGAGGAGCGACCCGCCCGCGCCGACCGTTTCAATCGCGCGCACCAGTTCGCGCCCGCGCGTCTGCTTCAAAATATAGCCGCTCGCGCCCGCGAGGATCGAGCCGATCAGCGCTTCGTCGTCGGCGTACGAGGTAAGCATCAGCACCTGGATCGTCGGCTGCATCGCGCGAATGGCGCGGCACGCTTCCACGCCGCTGCCGTCGGACAAACGAATGTCCATCACCACGACGTTCGGTTTCAACTGCGCGCAGCAGCGGAGCGCGTCCGCCATCGTCGCCGCTTCGCCGACGATTTGAAAGCGGCGCCCCAGGAGCGAACGCAGCCCTTTGCGCACGACTTCGTGATCGTCCACGATCAGGATTTTGAGCGGTTCCATTTACTCCTCTGACGCAAGCGCACCCAACCCTATAGTAGAGCCGAAATCTTGGCGCGAAGTTCGCGCCTGTGCGCTTGCGTCGCTGGGCACTCGGACGACGAGGCGCGTGCCGCGCGCGGGCGCACTGTCAATCGTGACCTCGCCGTGCAGCCGCTGGGCGCGTTCGACAATGTTCCGCAAGCCCTGCCCCGACGCTGCGCTCGCCGCCTCCACGTCGAAACCCACGCCGTTGTCCTGAACCTCGAGCTGCACGCGGCTGTTGTCGCGCGTGACGCGCACGGTGACGGCGCTGGCGCGCGCATGCTTGGCGCCGTTCGTCAATGCTTCGCGCGCGATGTGCAACAGATGCACAGTGGTCGTCGGCGCAAGGGATCGCTCCACGCCCGCGTCTAGAAGGGCTCAGACTGGGAAGCGAAACTCGCGCGGGCGCGATCGCTCCACGCCCGCGTCTAGAAGGAGTTCGGCATGGACGAGCGAGTTCGCGCGGAACGCGTTCACCAAATCGGCGAGACCCACGCGCAGATCTTTGCCCTCGGAAATTTGCGGGCGCAGATCGAGAATATAGTTGCGAATATCTTTGATGACGTCGGTGATCTCGTCAATCGCCTGGTCCAGCCGCGCGTGCAGCGCGGGGTTGTCCGCGCCAGTCTGATCCGCCATTTCTTCCAGGCGGAGCCCCACCGCGTAAAGGGATTGGATGATCCCGTCGTGTAAATCCATTCCAATGCGTTCGCGTTCACGCAGCACCGCGAGATCCTGAATCTGATTGTACAGGCGAGCGTTCTCAATTGCAATCCCGGCTTGCGCCGCCAGCATCACGAGGATATTTTCGTCGCTCGCCGTAAATTCGCGTTCATTCCTTTTGTCGGTGACATAGAGATTACCGTAAACCTGACCCTTGGCAATAATTGGCGCCGCGAGGAGCGTTTTCATCGGAGGATGATGCGGGGGAAAGCCAATGGCGCGCGGATCGCGGGAAATATCCGCGACGCGCAGCGGGCGCGGCTCGCGGATCACCACGCCCAGCAACCCATCGCCGCGCGGGGAATGGGTGAGGCGCGCGCGTTCCGCATCCGAAAGCCCCGTGGTGATAAATTGAGCGATGCGCCCGTTTTCGTCGAGAACGCCCAGCGCGCCATAGCGCGCCGCGACCAGTGGCACACTCGCCTCCACCACCTTTTGCAGCACCACGTCGAGCGAGAGCGCCGCCGTGAGATTCATCCCGACCTCGATCAGCGCGCTCAATTGGCGTTGATGTTCGCGGGTCTGGGCTTTGAGCGCGTCCATCATTCGGAAGAGCGCGTGCGAAAAGAGCAAGATGGCGAGCAAGACCAGCGCCGCGCCAATCAGGTCCGCGGGCGAGTAATGCAGGTCGGGAAAAACGGCGTGACGCAGGTAATCAAAGCTAATGAGCAACAGGACCGGGCCAAGGATTATCGCCCATTGTAACCAACGTCGTTTCATATTGCGACTGCCCCTTCCAAGCACGACCTAAACGGATCAACTGCTCGCGCTCGAGTACGAACGGATCGCGAAATTCCAAAAACGGTTGGAGGCGAAGAACAGCAAAGAAGCGAGCGGAATGCCGTGAGCACCTCGAACATTCCCAAGAGTCCGATCGATGCCGACGCGGGAAAAGTCGTGATGAACGCAATCGGTACGACGAACGTAATGCTCTTTCACAAAAGCGAGACTCACCTGAGCGGGGCGATTTGCTTTGAAGCGGTAAAGCGAGCATACCCGGGGTATGCCTAAACTCCAAGTCCGCTCGCTCTACCACCGCGAGCATATCAAAAAATTACGTCGTTTGCAACGTTCCTCGAAATCGGTATTGAGCGAATTCTTCAAACAGATTCGGCAGCTCGTCAGGCGCGATCCCTACGCCGGCGTCGGCCACGGTTACCCAAATCTGATCCGCGGCTTCACCTGCCTGCACCGTCCGCGCCCACCCGGCGGGGTGAACTTGAAGGCGTTGTCCAGCAAATTCGTCAACACTTGAATCAGCCGGTCCTGGTCAACATACACGCGTAGCAGGTTGCGCGGCAGTTCTGTTGTAAGCGTGATGCGGGATTGCGCCGCCAACGCGTCGTAATTCGCCAGCGTGGCGCGAATCACGCGGTCGAGTGAAACCTCGTCGCAGTGCAGTTTCATGGGGCGCAGCGTTCGCTTCTGAACGCGCTGCAGTGGCTCGACGAGCCACTGCGTCCGTGTTAGTTCTTCCAATATGCCGTCCAAGAGCACGTCACGCGTTTCAGGCACAGTCGCAGCGCCATCGTGGAGCGTTTCGACCGTGGCCCGCATGCCGGTGAGTGGACGCGCCAGTTCAGGCGTGATCGCGGCGAGCTGGCGATGATGGGAATGCTCCAATTCCTCCAGGCGCGCGGCCATTTGGTTAAAGCTGCGTGTCAGGGAACCGACTTCGTCACGTCGGTGATTGGATTCTCTTCAACATTGCCATCTGTGCGGCAGCGATAAATGGTGGTGTATCGCGCCGGCGCGCTTCAGTTCCGCGCACCTTGCTCTCTTCGTCTTCAAAGGCACCGATGTATCGATTCGCTACATTCATCTGCGCATGCCGTTCGCATCGCAGGGCAGACCTGGCGTGATGGCAGAAACGCGATCCAACGATAAATTCCTTCGAGCGCAATCGGGATCTGGGTCGTGTGGGTAAGCTCCGCGAGGAGCGCGTCGTACTCTGTCTGTGTTGTCCCATGCTTTCACCTGGACCAAGCACGACGCTGTCGCCCGCCTTCAGCACGCGCCTTCCCCCATCAACGCTGACGGTGACGTCCGTATCGTCCAGCGCGTCGTCAGGTGTGCAATTGTATAATTGGACCACCAGCTTGCCGCCGCCCCGATTGATAATGTCCTCCATCTTTACCCAGTGAAAGTGCAGCGGCGTCACCTGGTCAACATCCACGATCAAAACCTTTTCGGCATAGACCTTGCCCCGCATGGTCTTGATATCCGCAGGGCTGCCATTGCGCAGCGTAAAGAGGAACAGACCACATTGGTTGAAATTACCTGATCCGAAATCGGTAATATCCCCCTAACCGATTCTCGACGATCTCGCGCACCTCAGCGCCCCGGCTCGCCCACTCTTCTGGCTTCCAGTAGGCAAAAGGCGGCAAATGAAAACCGTGCTGCTGGATAAAAGCATCCGCGTCCCGCATGATCGCATTGATCTCTGACCGTCGCATTTTTCTTCCCTCCGCTCGTTGGTATGCTTCTACCTTGAAAAAGGGACACAGAAGGGTTCAGGGGGCACTTACGAGCATCGCGCGGACGCGCCTTGCGGCATCGGCGGCATCGCGCGCATACAGATCGGCGCCAATCTCGCGCGCATAATCGGCGGTCAAGGGCGCGCCGCCCACCATCACCTTGACCGAATCCCGAATCCCCGCGGCGTGGAGTGACTCGATGGTCGTCTTCATATTGGGCATGGTGGTCGTCAGCAAAGCCGACATGCCGAGGAATTGGGGCTGATGCTCGCGCACGGCGGCGATGAACCTGTCGGGCGGCACATCCGTTCCCAAATCAATGACTTGGAGTCCCGCGCCTTGCAGCATCAGTGAGACCAGGTTCTTGCCAATGTCGTGCAGATCGCCTTTGACGGTGCCGATCACCATGCGCCCCACCGGCTCGACCTTGGCTTGGACCAGATGCGGCTGCAAGATCGCAATCGCCGCTTTCATCGCCCGCGCGGCAAGCAGCATCTCTGGCACATAAATGTCGCCGCGTGTATAGCGCTCGCCCACTACTCCCATCGCCGGGATCAGCGCCTGATTCAATAGCTCTTCGGGTCGCAGACCTGCCTTCCGTGCTTGCTCGACCAGCGTTTTGACCACGGGCATCTTGCCTTCGATTACATTTTGCATGATCTCTTGTTTCAATTCCATTGGTTGTCTCCTTGGTCTATGGCGATTGAAATCACTGGCAACCGAATGCCGTCACCGCCTCGTGCGCCTCGATCTTTCCAAACCGCGCATTCTTGTAACCGAGATAGCCAAGGCACGTGACCAAGAGCCACTTGTGCGCCGATTGGCAGCGGCGATACACTTCACGTTGTGGGCTATCTTGGGGCATTTCCTTGATTCACCTCTTGTGTTCGACGCGTTTCTTGATGAGCGGTTCGACTGTTTCGGGAATCATGCCATGACGTTTCTGGCATACCGAGTATCCAATCACGCGCTTTCTCTCGGGCAAGGTGCACACCTCTACACGATTGGTGGCGACTCAAGCCCTGCGTACGCCAAATCCAGCGCGAGCATGGCGTTCGGGCTAGCCCAGCACAGGAATCGTCGCATTCCCCCACGGCAAAATCCCAACTCGCGCATCTTTCGGAAGATCGCGCAGCACAATCGCCAACGCCGTGTCGAGCGACTCGCACGGTGTCAGCAGCAATCGTTTGACGAAATCGTGCGGCATGTCCGTGATAAAAAGCACGCGCTCCCGCGCCGCGTCACGTGAAATCTGAAACGCTTTGTGCGGTCCCACGCGAAAGCCCTCGCGTTTGAATCGCGCCAACACTTGTTCGTGCGTTTTCATCCCGGCGACCCAGTCTTCGTACGCTTGGCTGCCCGTACCTTCGGGACACGCCGCCGCGAGAATCACCGTGCCGCCTTCTTTCGTCACGAACGTCGCGTGCGCGAGCGCCTTTTGCGACTGATAGAGATTAATGTCTTTGGGATGTCCGCCTGGCGAGGTGATCATCAGATCGAATGGTTCAGAGACGCGAACCTGATAGAGTTCCATCACGCGGGGAATAGCGCGCGGCATCACCGCGTGCGGGTCGCCGGCAATCACGTGGACGATTTGCTTGTTCTCATTGATCAGCGCATTTAGCGCGAAATGCACGCCGATCCTCTTCCCGATTTCTTCGACATCCTGTCGCGCGGGATTGTCATCATAGCGCGCGATGTTTGCGCGCGGGTCGAGCATCATCGCGTGATTGTGATTGATCGTCTCCTTGCCACACACGCCGACCGCAGCGGTTTTCACGCCGCCTGAAAACCCCATGAACTGATGCGGTTCGAGATTGCCGACGACAATGCGCAAGTCCGCGTTCACGTAATTTCTGTTGATCCACACTGGCGTGCCGCGCTGCGTTTCGCCGAGATCAACGAGACTCGTGCGATCCTCGGCATTGTGACTCACGACACGATAATCCGTGAGAAGGTCAGCAGGCAGAATTGTCCCGAACTCGTTTTGTGTCATCGGTGGATGAACGCCGTTGGCAATGACAAACGTGATTGCGTTTTTCGGCGCGCCGATTGCCGCGAGTCGCCGCAAAAGCGGCGGGAGGAGGATCGGCAGCGGCACGGGGCGTGTCTTGTCGTTGATCGCAATCGCAACTGAACGCGCGCGTGCCAAGTTCTCCAGCCGTACACCGCCCACAGGATTGTCGAGTGCGTGGTTGACCGCGTGCGCGGGATCGGGCGCAGCCGAAATAGGTGCGGGCGCTAGGATTTGCGTGTGAAATGAGTCCGGGATGTCGAAGGTGAGGTGCGTTTTGCCGTATGGGATGCGGAAATTAGCCATTGTGAGTTGATTCACGCGGCTTGGAGCCAACCATGCGTTCAAAGTTGCGCCAGTAGATTTTCTCCAAGACGTCAAGCGGCAGCGCGATTCCGCGCAAGCGTTTGCCGACAAACTGATTCGTGACTGCCCCGACGCCAGATGGCAAAGTGATGCTGCCGGTGGATTCGAGCCAAGTCCGGACGAGCCACGGCTGCCCGGCTTCTTTTGTTTTATCAAACGAAACGGCAGGATTGACCACAGGCCCCGCGCCCACATCGGTCCCATAGATCAAGCGGTCTTGATATCGAATGAAAAACTCACGCGCGGCGCCCGCGTTCTGACTCAATTGCACATACCCCTCGACTGCCGGTGTCAAATCAAATGCGACCGATGGATGACGATCGAGCAATCGCGCCGCCTCGTCCAACTCGTTCCATAGAAAAAGGAAATGCGCGAGGATGAGCACAAGGCGCGGATGGCGATCCAGGATGCGTTCCAGTTCGGCGTACATCTCGACGCGAGTTGGATAGCGGCTGTCGGCGAACGACCACGGGTCGAGTCCCACGCGCGATGGATCCCAAAAGCGCGGTGCATCGGCGAGATGCATCAAGAGAGGAAAGCGGCGTTCTTCCATCCACGCGAAGAAGGGAGCGTATAGCGGTTCTTCCAATCGGTCCGGCAAGAGGACATAGACCGATGGCTTGCCTTCCCACATCTTGACACCGTCGAATCCCAGTTCTTCAAGTTTGCTCACCTGCGCGACGAGATCGTCTGGGCGCAACCCCTCGCCGTGAAAATGCGCCGTGTAGTCTAACGCGCCAAATCCATACGCGCGATTATTGGAGAGCGACTTGAATTTCAACACCTCGTCGTTAAGCGTGCCTTTTGCCGGGTCTGTCACCGGCAGATAGCCCACCGAGAGCGCGTTGCACCGACGCGCTCCTGATTGTTGCAGTGTCTCCCAAAGAAGTTGTGGCTCAAAGCCCGCCCACACATGCGTGTGGCCATCGAGGATGGGCAGATTGGCGAATGAAGAAAAGTCGAGATTTGTCATCGAAAATAAATTTCTCCACGAAGGACACGAAGAAACACGAAAAAAAATCATAGTGAATCTTCGCGTCCTTCGTGGAGGTTCATTGCACTGAAACTGGTTTCCCGGTCTCTGCGGAGCGATCGATTGCCAGCACGACCTCGTGCGTCTTGACCGCGTCCGCTAAATCCGGCGGCACCGGGCGATTGCTTAAAATGCCATCCACGAAATCGTCCACCTCTTGCTGAAAGGGATGATGCGTGACATCGCCGCTGCTCGGCGTGATGGTTGGCAGCGTCGCAAAACCGGTTTGTCCCGCCAACTTGTGCGACCAGATGCGATTGTCCCACAACGTCCCCTTGTGCCCCATCAGCACGATGTTGAACGCATAAGGCATCTCGCATTCCATGCACGCCGAAATTTTGCCGATGGCGCCACTTGCAAAACGAACCAGCGCGAGGGTTGTGGGATCGTAATCAAAGTGCGGGCGCCCTTTGCCTCGCGTCGCATACGCGCTCACCTCGACAATCTCCGCGTCAACCAAAAAGCGCGCGGCGTCGACCGCGTGGCAGCCGCCCATGAGAAAGACGCTGCCCGCGCTGGTCTTCTTCGACGTCCAATGCTCCGGCGTTGCGCGCGGAGTGCTGTGCCAGTAATCCACCTCTGCCATGAAAATCTCGCCGATGGCGTCATCCTCGATTTGCCGCCGGAGAATTCGCAAGAGCGGATTGCGGCGCAGCACGAACGAAACGAGCGAGCGCACGCCGGCGTTTCGCACGGCTACATCCATCGCGCGCAGATCATCCAAATTGAGCGCGACGGGCTTTTCGATGAGCACATGCTTGCCGGCTTGCGCCGCGGCGATGGTGTGCTCGGCGTGCAAATCATTCGGCGTGCAGATCGAGATGAGTTGAATGCGATCATCGCGGAGAAACGCGTCCAGGTCGGTGTAAATGTCGCACGATAAATTCAAGAGCGCCGCGCGTTTTTCTGCTCCTTCGCGCGTGCGATTGCACAGCGCCACGATCTCCGTGTGCGGATTGCGCATGTAGGCATTGATGTGTTCGGTGGAGACATTTCCGGTGCCGAGAATTCCCACTCCTAGTGTCATTTCCATCTCCTTCAGTCGCTAAATTCCCTCGCCGCCTCTGCTACCGCCAACAGGTTCTCGGTGGGCGTGCCAAAAGGTACTTCGTCGGCTGAACTCAGAATGTGCGGATAACCGACCGTGCGTTTGAGCACGTCATGGACATGCGCGCGCAATTGATCCGGCGTGCCTCGCAACAACAAATTAACGTCAACGCCGCCAATGAGGATGGCTCGCGCGCCTAACTCGCGCCAGAATGTTTCCAAAGCGGTGTCCCCAATTGGCGGACTCGTGAGCGATTCGATGCCGTCAATTCCGGCTTCGCGCAGCATCGGCAGCAATCGGCGAATATGCCCGCACATGTGACAGATCAGGATTTTATCTTCGGCGTGCAATGTTTGCACGTACTCGGCAAGGTAGGGCATCACGTACTTTTCGAAAATTCGCGGAGAGATCAGTTGCGTGGTCATAAAAGCCATGCCAGTCAACACGGCTCGCCCTGGTCCTTTCGCGATGAGCCGATACGCTTCGCTTGCCCGCGCGTGCAACAGGTCAAGTAGCGCCTTCATGCGGTCTGGCTCGTCGGCCAGGTCGAAAATCAGTTCAGCGGGATCGCGCACGCGAAAAAGCGAAACGAGCGGTTGATCGGGTCCGGCGACGACGCACGCGCCTTTGTCGCCCAGAGCCATCTGCTTTTCTGCGTAACGTTCATAGCGCGGTCGGTAACGCCGATGTTGCAGAACGCGAGTCATGATCTCGTACTCGCGTCGCTCCGCAATCGCAAAGCGGACTCGATAAACCGTTTCGGCAGAGCCGCTGCCCGCGACCACTTCGCGCAGTTCACCCCAGGGTGTTTGAAAGACGAACGCGGTCTCCTTATCTCTGCCGACTTGCGCTCGAATCTGTACCTGCTCGTCCACCACCTCGACCGTCGCAACTGACGCGAGCACATCGCCGCGCACGTCTCTGATCATTTCCCAAATGATGATTTCCTGGAAACCCAGCGTGCTTGGCAGAGGCGCGAGCGATGGATACTTGTAACTCGTTCTGAGGGCTTGCTGCTGCTCTGGCGTCAAGCGGTCATAGTAGCGCGGCATCGAACGCAGATAACTATCGCCAAGCATCGGCGTCCAGGGAACGCGGTCGGGTTTCGTTCGTTTCCAGATCGCTTCGATCCGTTCGCGCGAGTTCATTGTCGCGTCACGCTGCGAGATTGAGAGTCGGAGGCTGCGCGGTGTTTTCATCGGCGATGAACACATAATTGGGATGACCTTGCAGCAAAGTCACCGGATAGTCCACGCCCGCATTGCCCATCAGTGCAATGCGAAGCACAGTGCGCTGCCATGTCCCGCCCTGGCAATACAAACGAATCCTTCTCGACGCCCAGATATCGCGCATGCCAATCGTCACCCCCATCGGCGGTAGAGCGGCAGGGTTGCCGCCGGTAGAGCGAATGCTGTTCATCACCACTGTCTCCGGCGCGAGCGGCACGATGCGCGTCGACGAATTGCGAAATTCTTCCGGCGTGAGTTTGTACCAACGCGAAATCGGCGGCTCGTTGAACGCGACGTGTCCGTGATAACCGATTCCCCCGTAGCACGTGTCTATGCCGCCGACTTGTGCAATCTGCTCGCCGATCTGATCCAGGTTCAGCGGATCGGGAAAGTGAATCTGGTCAGGTGGAATTCGCAGTTTCGGATCGAGTTGGTCGAAGAGCAGTTCGTGCATCGCCCGGCGAAAACTGAGCGGATGATCAATCGGCACTGCGCGTCCCTGCCAATCGCAGTACTCGTCCATGTTGAATGTGAACACCTCGCGCCAACTGATGCGCTCTTCGTTGCAGATACGCGCGAGGATGGGGTATTGATCGATCGGACCCACTGGTAGAATCACGCGCGTTGGGTTTCTCGCGCGATTGTTCGCTTTGATCTCGTCCGCAATGCTGCGCGCGAAATGATGGAACAACGCGGGCAGGTCAGGAACGATTTCCAGCCGGACTCGCGCAGCAGATTGTAAGCGATCGGGCGGCAGCATGAGATAATCAGGGAGTTGAATCATAATGCCCATATTCCTCTACGGCTTGGAAGAACGCTTCGATGTTTTCCCACGGCACGTCGGCCTGCAGTTTGTGCGTTGGTGCGATCAAGAAACCGCCGCCGCGCCCGACCGTTTCGATGCGCTCTTTCACCAGCGCCTTGAGTTCAGTCGGCGTAGCGTAAGGAAAAGTCGTCTGTGTCCCAATCGTACCCCAGAAGGCGAGCCGATCGCCAAATTGCTTTTTGAGTTTCACCGGATCCATGCACTCGGGCTGCACTGGATTCAATATCTCGACGCCGATTTCGATCAACTCTGGGATGATGGGTTCGATAAAGCCATCGCTGTGATAAAAGATCAGCGTGCTCGGATTGATCGCCTTGACGCGCGCGATGAGTTCGGCGTAACGCGGCTTGAGCCACCTGCGCCACATTGAAGGGCTGATCATCAAACGATCCTGCATCCCCACGTCATCGCCAGTCAGCAAAATATCCACACCGCACTCGGCGAGGAAGCAAGCGTTCGAGGTACTCAACTGAGTGATTTTGTCGAGCAAGCATTCTGCGAATTCTTGATTGGAGAGCAGAGCAGGTCTATCAAAAAGGTGTCCAACCCGCGCAATCTCCATGCCGTTTCGAAAAATGTTCCGCCGACGAAGGGGGGCCAGCCAACAGCCGCATAGCCCTTCGCTTGCACTTGCTGAATGCGCTGCCGCGCGATTTCGCGGCGATAGGGCGCGGTCACATCGGGGAAAGGAAATTTTTCGATATCCGATAACGATTGCGACAAGGCAAGTGGTCGCACAAAATCGGAAATGCCACTCGCGAGTTTGACTTCCGCGATGCCCCATTCGTCAATGCGCGTTCGTTCTCGCGGCAAATCGCGCGGCAGATAGTTGGAAAAATCGTACTCGAGCCGCGTGTCGCCAAACTCGATGATGCGGACATCGTAGCCAAAGTAGTTGGCTGGATCCGAAAGCCCGCCGTCTTGCTCGAACGTGACGGTCGGGCGCCCCGTCCACACCGACCAAGGTGATTTGAGTGGCGGCGGCGCGCCAGTTTTAGCAACGAACGTGTCGTACACCGCCGCGCTGAAATCAGCGAATTTGGGCACGCGATCCGGCACTTGGCGTTTGAGCGCGGTGAGCGCGCGTTCGCGGGGTGAAAGTTGTTTGCTCATTTGTCTGGTTGCTGCAAAATGCTCAGCGGAGGTACTTGAGCCGCGAGTGAGGTAATCGTGGCTTTGACGTTGGGGTGAGTTTGAACCAAAGAACCCGGAAACGTCGGAGTCACCGGACCGAAGAGCGCGCGCCGTAATACTCCCGCGTGCCACGAGCGCATAAAAGTCAGGTGGATCTGTCTCGCGCTCAGCAATTCACGCATCCCCAGCGTACACGCTTTCGGCGGGATGATTTCCAGATTGCCGCCGGTGCCGCCCATCGCCATCTGCACGATGTCGCTCTCACACAGTTCGACAATGCGTACCGATGTCGTTTTGAACGTCTCCAGATCAACCTCCTCGCGCGGAGGGCTGTTGAAGGCAAAGTGGCCGTTGATGCCCATACCGCCGTAGGTCACGTCAATCGCGCCAAATTTTTGCAGCTCGCGCTGCACCAATCCCAGGTCTTGCGAGTCAGGCAGAATCAACTGGTCGGGCGGCAGTCGCTTGTCGCGGTCGAGGCGGTCGAGCAGGTTATGTTGGTAAAACGCGCGAAAACTCAGCAGGTGATCGAAGGGAATGGCTTTGCCGCTGCGGTCGCAGTACTCGTCCATGGAGATGATGACGAGCGATTCGCAGCTGACGCCTTCTTGGTTGCACAAATCCGCGAACGCACCATAGTCTAGCGGTCCCACCGGCAAGATGACTTTGGTCATCTGTCCTTTGGCGCGATTGGACTTGATCAGGTCAACGAGTTCGCGTGCGACGACACGACACAAATCTTCGTGGGTCTCTACAAACTGAAATTGGATTCGACTGTGCTGGCTGAAGTCAGCAGCAGGGATGGCGTAATAGTCGCGCATGGGTTCTCCTTTAGAACTTGAGCGCGCCTTCCAGCAACCCCTTGGTAAACCAGCGCTGGAAGCCAATGTAAATGATGATTGCCGGGATAAAAGCCAGCAATGCCGCGGAGGCGCCAACAGGAAACGTCCACTCGCCGGACGCGGGACCGGGCTGCAGCAATTTGATGCCGACACCCAGCGGCATCGCCTCAAGTGTGCTAGTGAACGTAAAGGCAAAGAGGAACTCGCCCCACACCGGGACGAAAGTAAAAATGCCGACGGTCACAGTGGAACTGGCTGCCAGCGGCATCATCACTTGCCAGAACAGTCGCCAGTTCGAACAGCCATCAATGATGGCAGCATCTTCCAGATCCTTAGGGATGCTCTCGAACGCGCTGCGCATGAGGAAGAGGTTCAAGGGCAAAAAGTACGCAGTGTAGGGGAGGAACAAGCCCGGCCAGGTGTCCAAAAGATTCAACCCGCTGATGAGTTGGTAAAGCGCGGGAATGTTCAACGTCTGGGGCATGAACATCGTCACCAGGACTGTCCAGAAGATGATGTTCCGTCCTGGAAATTTCAGCCGGGCAAAGGCATAGCCAGCCAATGACGTGAGGATGATTACGGAGACGACGGTAACACCCGTGATGACGATGCTGTTCCGGTAGATGAGTATCAGGTCTGGCACTCTGCGCCACACATAGTCAAAGTTCTCAAACGTCAGAGTGCGGGGCAGAAGTGGCATTGGCGTAGTGTAGGTTTCCGAGACCGGGCGCAGAGCGATCCCGGCCAACCACAGGAAAGGCGTAAGCGCATAAAGCGCCAGCCCGATCAAGAAGGCGTGTTTCAATGTTCCGCTCAGGTAACGACGAGAACGATCCGGCGCTAGCCCTGACCTGGGCCGATATGTTTGAGGTATTGCAACCATGGTTTTCCTCCCTTACTCTGCCTCGCGTCCGCGCAGGAACTTCCAGCCCAGGAAAGCCAACAACGAGGACACAATTCCCAGGACCAGGAACCAAGCGGCGGCGTACCCCTGATCCCAGTTCTTATCGCGGAAGGCGATGTAGTACGCTTGCAAGCCATAAGTCATCGTCGAGCGGACGGGACCGCCTTGCGTCATCACTAATGGTTCGACAGTCAATCCCAAAGTCTGCAAGCGCAGCACCAGGATCACCAGGAAGGTCGGGCGAAGCAGCGGAAGCGTGATGTGGCGCAGCAACTGCCACTCACTTGCTCCATCAATACGCGCGGCTTCGATGAGTTCTATGGAAATGTTAGCAAGCCCCACTAGGAAGAGCATCATCGTCACGCCCATGAGGCGCCACACGCTCATAAACACGAGCGATCCCAGCGCGGTATTGGGATCCGAGAGCCAGCCCTGCCAGGGCCAGGGGATACGCAGCACATCTATCAAGAGATGATTCATCACGCCCCAGGTCGGGTCGAAGATCCACTGCCACACGATGAAGATGATCGCGGCGGGGAGAACGACCGGAAAGTAAAAGATCGCGCGGTATATCGTGGCGAGATACTTTTGCGCTACGCGGTCAAGCACTAATGCCACGACCAACGCCAGGAGGGTGCTGATCGGCACATACCAGAGAGTGAAGGTGATTGCCACGACTGCGCTGTCCCACATCTGGGAATCTTGAGCTAACCTGATGTAATTGTCCAGTCCGATGAATTTCACGCGGTCGGGACGAAGGAATTCGTAGCGGTAAAAACTCAAGCCGATTGTGCGGGCGAGCGGATACAGCACAAACACAATAAAGTAGACTAGCAGAGGCAAGATGAACAAGTAGGCAATCTTGTTCTGGCGCGCCAGCCGCCAGTTCTCGTGAATTCGATCGCCCAGCGTTGGTCTTGCAAGACTTGGTATGGTCATGGGTCTCCCTCTCGAGCAGGGTGGCAGAAGGGGACGGTTTACGCCATCCCCTTCTGGTTCGGGGCGATAGTCATACGACAAGATTCGATCTTGTCCTACTTTTTCTTCATCTCGGCGACACCGTCGGCGATCCGCTTCTTGAGGTTCGCCAAGGTATCATCAATGCTCTGCCCCTTGAGGAACATCTTCTCGAACTCTTCCTGCATCACTTGTTGTTCGACGTTCAGGTAGTACGCGTTGCAGGGGATGGGCTTGGCAGTGTCCAGTGTGGGAAGCAAGCCGGGCGCCCAATCGGGCATTGCCCCCTTGTCCTTCAGCGCATTCATCGCGGACTTGAAGGGCGTGATCTTCCAGTTGTTGACGTTGCTGTCGAGCACGGCGTCATAGTCATACAAGCCCTTGACGACAAAGTGCAGCGCGGCTTCTTTGTTCGCAGAATAGGTGGGGATCATCGCGCCGGCTGTCCAGAAGATGGTACCTGTCTTGGTGCCTTTGGGGAATGCCACCATCTTCAGGTCCTCTTTGGGTTGCTTCGCCTGGATGGCGCGCAGCAGTTGCGGCTGCCAGTAGATCTCCATCGCCAGCGCGGCGGACTGGAACGCTTTGGACGATCCGAGCGCCTGCTGCGCTGTGGCTGGCATGTACGGATACAGTTTCTGCATGTACTCCAGAGTCTTGCGCGCGCCGGGGTCATCCAGGTTCACCACGCCTTCCTCGGTGAAGGGTTTTTCGCTGAAGGTGTTCAACATCGGGATGAACATGCGGTGACCGAACGTCCAGTCTGCACCAAACGCTGCGATCTTGTCGCCGTATTTCGCCTTGATCTTGTCCGAGTACTGGATGATCTCATCCCAGGTCTCGGGCGGCTTGTCCGTGCCTACCGCTTCTTTGAGCATCGAGGGACGGTAGATCAAGCCAAAGACGTCACTCCACCAGGGCACCATGTAACTCTTGCCGTCGCCAGTCCACTTGATCTCCTCGCGGACTCCGGCGTACATGTCGTCAAAGACATCCTTGGGCAGCAGGTCGTCCAGCGGAGTTAGCAAGCCCAATGGCGCCATCGCACCTGGTTCGATGAATGGTGTAGGTCCAATGACGATGTCCCAGTCGGCTTTCTTCTGCTGGGCAGCCAGTTGCATCTTCTGCGTCATCGGCTGCCACGCCGATTCCTCGCCCGGGATCTCGATTATTTGGACCTCGACACCGGGGTAGGTATCGGTGTACTTTTTGACCAGTCGCTTAAAGTCAATCCCCTGGGTCATGTAGGCATAGACGCCCACCCGCAACTTGCCTTTCCCCTGCGGAACATCTAGCCCCATGATCCCCTTGGCTGCTGGCGGTTTAGTTGCAGCCGGTGGCTGAGTCGGTTGAGCCGCCGGTGGCTGGGTCGGTTGAGCCGCCGGTGGCTGAGTCGGTTGAGCCGCCGGTGGCTGGGTAGGTGGGACTGGCGTAGGCGCAGGAGTAGGTGCTGCACATGCTGCCAGAAGCAGCGCGACGATGGTCACACCGCAAAGAGCGGCGAGTAATTTGATTCGCATCTCTCCTCCTTGAGAATTCGGTTGAATCACGCGTGCTTGAGATACAGTCATTGTTCCCAGCGCACCTCCTTTCTTTTTTCATCCACGACAGGCAGCACAGGAGGTTCCGTCAGTTCTGCCTAGCCGTGTAATGGGCGCGTTGAATTGCGCGAAGGTTCCGATCCCAGTCTGCCACGGGAAGTCGCGCCTTGACGGCGGCGCTGATGGCCTCCAAGTCCACGATCCCTGTCGCGCGGATGACTGCGCCAAGGATCGTCGTGCTAGCAAACGGGGCCCCCAATTCCTCGATCGCAATGCCGGTCGCATCTACCGCTACGACTTTCAGTTTCCGTTCTGACAGCAAGCCAGCAACCTGCCGTGAGAGTTCTACCAGCTCTTGCGTGGTGTTGATGATGAGGACCGATTCGGCCTTGAGCCCGTCGAGGGCGCCCCCGTTGATTAGCAGGGCCTTATCCATCACCACCACGACATCGGGTGCCTTGATAGGTCCTCTTTCTCGGATTGGGCCAGAACTCACCCGAGTGAAGACCAGAACTGGATTCCCGCGCCTGAACGGGCCAAAGTTGGGAAACGTCCTAGCGACGAGACCGGATTGGACGGCCGCCTCTGCCAGAAGAATGCCGGCTGTCACAGTCCCGTGGCCACCGCGCCCATGCCACCGAATCTCTGTCATCTTCATTCGCTTGTAACTCCCCCGGAAGTGGTCCCCGCCGTATGTCGTCGGTACAAGCGCTCCCACTTGTCATTGACCCACTCCTGAAATTTCGCACGCCCCAAAGGGGAGATCTCCTTGAATCTCCCCTGCGCTCCCAGGTATGCGTCAACAGGCAGACATGTCGCGGGAATGTATGTAAGGCGCAAGGTTCCCCGAAGAACCTCGAACAGGGGAAAAGCCCTCGTTTCGACAGCGAGGCGTCCGACCTCCAGCATCCTCTCGTCGGGAATCTTCCAAGCACACGGACACACTGTGTGGACATGGATATACTTCGGACCCTCGATCAAAGCAGCTTTCTGCACTTTCTGCACATAGTCTCCCAACATGGCCACCGAGGCGGTCGCCACGTACGGAATGCCGTGCTCCGCCATAATTATCGCCATGTCCTTTGGTACATGGGCCTTTCCATGGGGAGTCGTCGGGGTGACGGCGCCGAGGGGCGTGGTGCTACTCGCTTGATCTCCCGTGTTCACGTTGCTCTCGTTGTCGTAACAGATGTAGAGGAAGTCGTCGCCTCTTGCCGCAGCAGCCGAGAGCGCCTGGAACCCCATATCGACTGTGCTGGCATCCCCCCCGAACACCACAACTGTTGCGCGATCGTTCCCTAATACCCGCCGTCCGCGAACGATGCCCGACGCGAGCGCAGCGGCGGACGCCATTGGTGCGCTCGCCGTCGGAACCATAAAGCTGGAGAGGCGAACGGCGGAGGCGAGGATGGCGTTTGGGGGCAGCACCACGATGGTGTTCCGGCCGAGCACTTTTAGGGCGAGCCGGACAACGAGTGCAGCGCCGCAGGCTGGGCATTCGTTGTGCCCACACATGAAGTACTCTTCCTTCGGCAGCTCCGATAAGATCTTTAGCTCAGTCACCTCCATCGCTTTTCTCCTCGGCGCTACCACAACCACTGGTCTTCGGACGCAGGGCCGGTCGCGATCGACACGCTGGAAAGAGCCTTTCGGAGATGGGCCACGCTGATTTCGTGGCCGCCGAGACCTGCCACGAACCCATACACCTGTGGGGAGCGGGGGAGCCCACTCAGGACTGCGCGGACCTCCGATGCGAGAGGACCTCCGAGCCCTGGTGAACTGGAGCGATCGACGACGGCAATTGCCTCAACACGTTCCCCCAGGGCTCGCAGCTCGGCGTGGGGGAACGGACGGTAGGAACGAATACGCGCGACCCCAACCGGGGCCCCTTCCAGACGCAGTTCGTCTGCGGCAGCGCGGGCGGCTTCGGCAAGCGCTCCCATCCCAACCAGCACGACCGCAGCATCTTCGCACCGATATTGGTCGAGCATCCCACCATAGGATCGACCAAATCGAACCCTGAACTCCTCATCGGTCGTTTTAATGACAGCTCTTGCGGCATCCATCGCCTCTTCCATCTGCCTCCGATACTGCATGTAAAGCAGGGCGTCTGCTCCCGCCCCAACGGTCTTCGGCTTATCGGGGTCGAGCACACAATGTTGGCTAGTGTAGGCAGGCAAATACGCGTCCACCTCGTCCTGGGGCGGGATGTCCACGCCCTCGTGATGCAGGGAGACGGTCCAGCCGTCGAAGCACACCATAACCGGGAGCAAGACCCTGGGATCCTCGGCAATCCGGAACGCCTGGATGCAGGTATCAAGAACCTCCTGGGCGTTCTCGCAGTGAAGCTGAATCCAGCCTGTATCGCGCTGGGCTACGACGATCTGATGGTCCGGGTAGTTGCACCAGGGGAGAGCGATGCTCCGATTCGGGACCGCCATCACGATTGGCAAACGCCCGCCTGCCGCGAAGTGAAGGGGCTCATGCATGTACGCCAGGCCCTGTGAAGCCGTTGCAGTAAATACGCGGGCACCGGTCATGGATGCCCCCATGCAGATGACCATGGTGCTGTGCTCGCCTTCAGGCACCACGAACTCGGCTCTCAACTCACCCGCTTCAATAAACCTAATGAGGTGTTCGGCTATTTCCGACGCCGGCGTGATGGGCGTTGCGGACACGATTTGGGTGCGAGCGAGCTTTGCGCCGTAGCTGGCCGCGGCATTCCCATCTAGGAGCCGAAGCATCGTCAGGATCCCTCCTGAATCATCTCGATCGCATGTGCCGGGCACTCGTAAGCGCAAAGGCCGCACCCCTTACAGTAGTCATAGTTCACTTCGACGCCACGATGGACCTCGAGAATGGACATGTCCGGGCACACGACCCAACAGACCGGACAGGCCTGTCCCTCCCGCTTCACGCAGAGCTCGAGGTTGACGACAGGTCGGCGGATCCGCCAGGACCCCGTCTTGCGGGTAACACTTTCACCCGGGCCGTACACGGGGCCGATGGTCGAAAGCTGCGTCATTCCGTTCAACTCCTGGGAGCTATCGTTCATTGAGTCCTCTCGTATGTGGAGATGTCGTCCGCCACGTGGTCCCCGAACCGGGGCGATCGCCCGTGCATGCGACAGCCGTCTATCTGATAGCCGGATTGAAGATCGACACCAGCACGACTTCCTTCGTTCCGGTATTGAAGTTTTGGTGGCGAGTCCCCCGGGGGACAAACAGCATGCAGTCGGAGCCGTACTTCAACTCCCTATCTTCCAGGGACAAGGTTCCCTCACCCTCGATAATGTAGAGGGCTTCGTCACTGGTCTCGTGGGTGTGCCAGCCATGCCCCTGTCCGGGTTGCAGCCGGGCGACAGACACCGTCAGATCGGCTCCGGTGGACTGTCTCGTGATGACCCGCCGGACGCGTGCCCCGCCGTGAAGAGGTTCTTCCTCAGTTTCCGATACGCGGAACAGCCTTCCCTCTTGTGCCGACATCTGAGCGACCTCCGTAGTCCCTTGTACTATCGGATTTTTCAACTCGCAGCGTTTGGAAGCAGAGTTTCATGCAACTCCCCAATGGCCGGAAAGTGGGGACGCCCTCCTTGCAGTACGCGGATGACATCCTCGGCCACCATGATTGATGTTCGCGTCTGGGCTTCCTCGGTGAAGCCCGCCACATGTGGGCTCATCAGGACATTGTCGAGCGACCTGAAGGGATCGTCATCCGGCGGGGGTTCCTGCTCGCGGACATCAAGCGCTGCCCCGGCGATTCTTCGCTCCTTCAAGGCTGCATAGAGGGCGACCTCATCGATGACCCCTCCTCGGGAAGTGTTGATCAGATAGGCTCCCTTCGGCAGCAGCCCCAGCTCGCGGGCGCCAATCGCATGATGGGTGCTCGCCGTCAGGGGGACATGGATGGACACGAAGTCGGATTCCCCGAGTAGGGTGTCAAGATCGGACATCTTCACTCCACGAGCCAGCATCGTGGGGTCGAGCTGAGTGATATAAGGATCGAAAGCTAGGAGGCGCATCCCAAGGGCGCAAGCTCGGTCGCAGACTTTCCTGCCGATGTCCCCGAGACCGATAACCCCCAGACACTTGCCATAGATCTCGCTTCCGGAAAAGTTCGGACGATTCCATTCGCCTTGTCGCACCGACGGGTCCAGGCGGTGGAACTGCCTGGCCAAGGTCAGGATGCTGCCGATCACGAACTCCGCGACCGAGATAGCGTTCGCGCCCTTTGCCCAGGTCACCGCAATGTCCCGCTGCTGCGCCTCGTCAAGATCGATGTTGTCAAGACCGACCCCTAGGCGACCTACCACCTTGAGCTTGGGGGCGCGCTCCATCAGTTGCCCATCCACTCGAGTTTGGTTCCTCACGATGAGCGCGGATGCGGTTCGCAGATGGCGCAACATCTCCTCTGGTCTTCTCCAGAGGCTGGGATCGTAAAGGGTGGACGCAAAGGTGGTGAGCACATCCAGGCCCGCTGGCCACATCACCTCGGACACGACAATCACTGGCACATCCTCCCTCGGTGTGCGTATCGCCATTGCCCCTTTGCCCGGGAATGATAACGTATTGAGCATCTGCCGTCGCTGGTCCACTTGATCGCCTCGCGAACGCCGGCATACATGTCGTCAAACACGTCTTTGGGCATCAGATCGTCTAGCGGAGTCAGGAGACCGAGTGGTGCCATCGCGCCTGGCTCAATGAACGGGTGGATAATAGACAAACAGATGAGAGATTCGATCTGACTCTCCCAGGAAAATTTCGCCGTTGGGTCCCGCTGCCATCGCGTCGAATCGCTGTCCAACCCAGGGGCGAACGAGGGACGCCTGCAAAATTCCCAGGTCGCGCAGTTCGCGCGTCTTTGGGTCGAAGCAAAAGAGGCGCGAAAAAACATCGGCTCTGCCGGCGATGCCGTAAATAATTCCATCATGACCGGCTATGAGTGCGCGAATATGTCCCGACCAAGTTGGTTTGCCGAGCGAACGAATCTTCACATCCTCGTCTTGAAATTCCATCGCGAACAACACGCCGTCCGCGCTCGTGCCGGCGTACGCAATGCCATCGCGTCCCCAAACACATGCCGTCATCGCGTTCAGGTAAGCGCGTCCTTTGCCGCATGGAATCAAGTCGGGCAGAACGCGCAAGCGCGCCTCGGCGGTTCGATATTGAAACAACTGCCCTTCGCCCATCGAACCGTACAGATTGCCGGCAGGATCGCACAAGAGTGTATGAGAGACGCAAGGACCTTCAAGGCGCGCGAGTTTTTCCACGGCGCGCGATTTCGGATCGAAAGAGAAGAGCGTCCCCCCGGGTGTCAGTCCATAAATCAGTCCGCGCGCTGGATTTGCAACCAGCGCCTGAATTCCTTCGCCAGCAATCGGCGTCCCCAGGTCTTCTATTTGCGTTCCATCGAACGGATGAGGAAAATATGTGAACTCGGGAAGCGCGATCGGCACCTCTGTCCCCGGATTGTGACGAAAGAGAATCCCTGCGCTCGTCCCGCCGTAGATGCAGCCGTCAATACCTTCGATGAGTGCAGCACAGCCGGTTTGCTCGACGCCATCGAAATTGAGAACGCCCAAGTCAATCGGATACGCAAGCGTTCGCGCCTGATGCGCTTCCACGCGATAGACAAAGAGATGGCTCTTCTTACCGCTCGTCGCGCCATACAAGCGGCGATGCGGTCCCAACGCGAGAGCAGTGATCGCACATTCGCCCGGAGGAATCGGAGGCATATAGCCCTCAAATCCCAGGTCGTGCATGATGACTGTGCCTTGCGAGACGAACGCCCACTCGCGTTCGAACCAATATACATTCTTCGCCTTGACTCGAGCAGCCAGTGCGTGTTTTCGTTCCGCGAGTTGCGCCGGCGCTAGACGATACGGAGCCGCCTCTCGCTCCAGATTCTTCGCGATGTTTTGGGGTAACCCGGAAGGATGAAACGCGGCGAGGAATGTTGGCGGCTCTGGCATTGCAACGGCAAAGTAGATATTACCATCCAGGTCGGTACATGCATCTTGGACGGCGTGGAGCGGCAGCATTCCAGCGATTTCCATACGTCCATAGTCTTCGCCATCGAGCGCGCCCGGATCCACTCTCACGATATGCACCGCTGGCTCTGGTCCTTCGATTTCACCCGATACATTCAGCGCAACATAGATTTGTCCATCGTTCCCAAAAGTGAGCGCCTTGCCTTGCGGCACATTGTTCGGCGCTTCAAACTTTTCTTCGCCCATCAACAGACCGATGTCGCGCATCTGCCCGCAACGACCCGCGGTTGGATCGTATTCGTACAGATGGCACGAAAGACCGGTGATGCCGTACAATTTCACGCCATCGGGTCCGACTTTGACGCGGCGCACGCGATTGCCGTGTCCCATGTGTCCCGGCGGCGACGGAATACGCACCGGTAATCGTTCCAACTCTTCTTTCGCCGGGTCGTAGCGAATCATATAGCCGTCGTCGTCGGTGGTGTACGCGCAGCCCTGCGCGCTCCAGCAAGGTCCGATCGCATCGTTCTGCGAGATGCGCCCCAGGTCAACGCTCTCGCCGGTGCGAATACGAAAAACGGTAAAGTGCGTGGTGGGATACGAGACGGTGTAAATCTCATCGCGCTCTGGATTCAACGTCGCAAAGCGCGTGCCGCAGAAAGGATAGAGGCGACCGAGGTTCTGCGCTGCATCCGTGCGCGGATCGTACACGAAAACGCAACTGCCCAGGTAACCGCGTTCGGGATCGCCAAAAATTTCGTAGATGCGATGCGCCTTTTCGCCTGCGATCGGCGGAGTGACATGACTGATCCAAAAGATTCGCCCATCAGGATGCGCCATCATCGAGGTGTGAATCTTGGCGTGAGGCGGGCGCAGACGATCCTTGCCTTCGGGGAGACACTTTTCCAAATCCGCAATGTCGCGCAATTGATCGGTCTTGGGATCGTAAGACATGAAATGCGCGTGGACGGCTCCGCCGAACTCGCTAGAGACGCCCATGTAAATCTTGCCATCCCGTCCGGTCGCGACAGAGTAAACGACGTCGTGTTCGGGCAAGTTGGGGACGATCTTGAAACGCATCTTGGCCAAAGTGATTGGCTCGCGATTGGGACGAACAGGTAACAACATTGAATCACACCTCCACGCTTTTGCGCGCCTTCTCGATCTGCTCTGCTGACGACGATCTCGCTCGTAGCGGCATGGTCTCTCGCGCGGCTTTGAGGATCGCGGTTTCGACCCAGCGAAGGTCTCGCGTTGCTTTGAATGCCTCTGCGGCGAGAGTTTGACCGATGCGAATCGCGTTCTCGCGACTGTATGGCTCGCGCGGATGCGCGCGAGTTTACTGTTCACACGATTTCTTCTTCCCCCACGCACTCTTTGCACGGTTCGACCAAACACTTGACGCCCGCTTGCTCGAACTGGCTGATGATCGCTTTGGGCACACGATCGGTCGTGACGATGCACGAGATTTCGGAGATCGGGACAACTTGTGAGAGATTGGATCGTTTGAACTTGCTGCTGTCGGCGAGGACGATGGTCTGATCGGAATGTTTGATGAATTCGCGCGCGACGAGCGTCGCCGCTTCGTTGTGATTGGTCATGCCGTGCTCGACGGTAATGCCATCGGTGCCGACAAAGTATCTGTGCATGCGGATGCCATTCAGACTCTGCTGCGCCACTTGTCCGACCAATTCGAACGAACGCGGATCCAACGTGCCGCCGGTGACGATCACCTGTATACCCGGCAGCGCGACCAACTCTGCCGCGACATTGACGGCATTCGTGACGACGGTGATTCCCTCGTGCAGTCGCATGTGCAGCGCGAGTTCGGTGCAGAAGCGCCCGCCGCTCAAGCCGATCACATCGCCGCGTCCAATCAGTTCAAGCGCGCGATGCGCGATGGTGCGCGCTTCGTTCGGATCCACACTGGGGCTGTGGATGGGGAGAGGCGTGTAGGAAACAACGTTGAATAGAGTCGCGCCGCCATGCGTCCGTTGAATGAACCGATGCTCGCGCAAATCGCCCAGGTCGCGGCGAACGCTGGATGGAGAGACGCCGAGAAACTCACTCAGTTGCTGGATGGTGAGAGAACCGTGCTGGCAGAGGAGATCGAAAATTTGTTGTTCTCGACCATTCACACTCATAAAGACTCCTATCGAGCGTAAAAGATCTTAACACATTTATGCACAATTGTCAATGTTTTGATGCTCATTTTTGGCAAAATTGAGCATCAAAACTACGCTATTTGCTCATTTTCGATATGCGTGCTATAATTCGAACGCTTTGCAGAAAGGCAGGTGATAACATGGCGACTTTGCGCGGCACGCTCGTCATCGGACAATCCGGCGGACCTACGGCAGTAATCAACGCCAGTCTTGCAGGCATGTTGAGTGAGGCGAGACAACACTCGGAGATTGAGCGAGTCTATGGGCTTGTGAACGGCATCAAGGGCGCGCTCGCGGAGAATCTAAGCGATTTGACGAATGAAGACGCGGACACGATTCGCGCGCTTGAGCGTACGCCGGGCGCGGCGTTGGGATCGTGCCGCCGCAAACTCAAGGCGGACGATTACGATCGTCTCTTTCAAGTATTGGAGGCGCACGATGTTCGGTATTTTCTGTACGCCGGCGGAAACGATTCGATGGACACTTGCCATCGAATGAGAGAGGAAGCCAATCGTCGCGGCTATGCGCTTCAAGTGATGGGTGTGCCAAAGACGATTGACAACGATCTCGCCTTCACCGATCACTGCCCCGGCTATGGCACCGCCGCGCGTTTCATCGCGCAGACGACGCAAGACACGGGACTCGATCTATTTGCCTTGCGGACTTTTGTCCAGGTCTGCATCACCGAAATCATGGGACGCAATGCGGGCTGGCTGACCGCTGCGGCGATTCTTGGCAAGCAGCGAGATGGAGATGCGCCGCATCTCGTCTATGTCCCCGAGCGCGTGTTCGACGAGGAAAAATTCTTGAGCGATGTCGAACGCGTTTACAAACAACTCGGCTTTGTTTCGGTCGCAATCAGCGAGGGTGCGCATGACGAAAAAGGCGAGCCAATCGGCGTTTCGTCGGCGCCGACCGATGCGTTCGGGCACAAGGTCGTCGCGCTGGGGCACGGCGTTGGGCATTATTTGGCCGATCGGGTGACCAAGCGGCTGCGTTTGGCTGCACGCTGCAATCGCCCAGGAACGATCCAGCGCGTTTCGTCGGCGCATTATTCGCAAGTTGATATTGACGAAGCAGTGGTTGTTGGCGCGGCGGCTGTGCGTCAGGCGATCAGCGGCGACGACGGCTACATGGTGACGCTGGTGCGATCGCCGGAGGCTACATACTCATGCCAGACCGGGCTCGCCAAACTTGCCGATGTCGCGAATGCCGAGCGATTTCTGCCCGACGGGTTCATCACACCGGATGGAACTGGGATCACCGCGGCTTTTCGCGATTACGCTTTGCCGCTCATCGGTGAACCGCTGCCTGCGCCCGCGCGCTTGAGCGGACGAATGGTGAAACGAATTGTTTGAAAAAAACTCATTACAAGGAGACCACAATGTCACCGGAGAATTATCGTTTCGATGTTAGTGAATTTGCGCCGCGCCGCATTTTTGACATGATCACCGAAGTGCGCGTATCCAATCCCGAAGTCGTCATGCCGCAAGCCGCCGCGCGCCGCAAGCGGACGCGGCTCACCAAAGACGGAAAACTCACCCTCCTCGCTTGCGATCATCCTGCGCGCGGCGTTACGAACTCCGGCTCTGATCCTTTGATCATGGGGAACAAGCACGAGTACCTGGGTCGCGTCCTGCGCATCATGACTGATTTGTCATTCGACGGAGTGATGGGTCCGCCTGACATTATCGAAGACCTGTTGATCCTGGACTACCTGATTCAAGAACGCGGCGGTGAATCTTTTTTGGATGACCGCGTTCTGTTGGGATGCATGCAGCGCGGCGGCGTCGCCGGCGTGGTGGGCGAGATTGACGACCGCTTTGGCGCATATACCGCCGAGTCACTCGCCGCGGAGCGACTAGACGGCGGCAAGATGATGTTTCGCTTTGTCGCTGACGACGAGCGCACGCTTCTCACCATTGACTATTGCGCTCGCGCGGTCACCGAACTGCATCGCCGCGGGCTTTACGCTTTCGTCGAGCCGCTGCCCCAGGTTTTTGTTGACAACAGGTACAAGGGAAATGCGAGTGTGCCAATCCTGGTGAAATTGGCGAACGTGAGCGCTGCGCTGGGCGAGTCGTCGCAGCACACTTGGCTCAAGATTTCGTACGTGCAGGGCTTTGAACAGGTTGTGAAAGCGACGACGCTTCCCCTCCTCATGCTCGGCGGCGAAGCGACCGGCGACATTGCGCCGCTGCTGCGCGATTTTGCGAACGGCATGCGCGCTGGCGGAAACGTGCGCGGAGTTTTGGTGGGTCGCAACATGCTCTTCCCCGGCGACGACGATCCACTTGCCGCCGCGCTGGCGGTGCATCGCATTGTGCATGAAGGGATGAGCCCGGAGGAGACGGTGAAGCAGATGGCAAAAGATCGCGATAAGAATATGGATACGTTGACGCGGTTGTTTGGCTAGGCTGCTATTGAACTATCTCTTTCAGCCGATCAAAGGCCGAACCATCGCGCTGGGGTGGTACACTTTTCAACCGTTGACAACAAGGAGGTAATATGAAGCACAGCATTCTCATGCACGAACCCGACGACGATGTAGGCGTCGCCATCGAGGATTTGAAAGCAGGAACCGAAGTCGGCGCGGTGACGCTGGAGGGCAAGCCCGTCGGCACAGTCAAGTTGATCAACGACGTTCCGCTCGGTCACAAAGTCGCACTGCGCGACATCGCGAACGGCAAGGACGTGATCGAGTACGGACGCGCGATCGGGATGGCGGCGCAAGCCGCGCCGCGCGGCTCCCACGTGCACACGCACAATTTGAAATCAAAGAGGTGGAAAGTATGAGGGCTGAGGAGATGAAACTCACGGGCTATCGCCGTCCCGATGGACGATTCGGCGTGCGCAATTACGTCGTCGTCATTCCTGTGGACGATTTGTCGAACGCGGCGGCGGAAGCGGTCGCGCACAACATTCGCGGTACGATGGCCTTGCCGCATCCGTACGGTCGTCTGCAATTCGGCGAGGATTTGGAATTGACGTTCCGCACGCTCGCGGGCACGGGGCGCAATCCGAACATCGCCGCGGCGATTGTCATTGGCATCGAGCCAAATTGGACCGATCGCATCGTGACAGAAATCGCCAAAACGAGGAAACCCGTCGCGGGATTCAGCATCGAGCGCGCGGGCGATTTGAAAACGATCGAAGCCGCCTCGCGCAAAGCGAAAGAGTTTGTTCAGTACGCGTCCGAAATTCAGCG
Organism: Chloroflexota bacterium; assembly: GCA_016209205.1. Lineage (GTDB taxonomy): Bacteria > Chloroflexota > Anaerolineae > UBA4142 > SHND01 > SHND01. The sequence continues at coordinate 11,363 of JACQWQ010000070.1, read as the reverse complement.
CGAGCCATTCGCCGTCAAGCAATTGACGATGAGCACCAAATGCGGCGAATCGGACACGACCTCGGGACTCGCGTCGAACCCGACGGTCGGTCGCACGTTCGAGCGTTTGACAGATGCGGGCGCGACGCTCATCTTTGGAGAGACGACCGAAGTCACGGGCGGCGAAGACCTCATCATGCAACAGTGCGCGACGCCTGAAATCGCCGCGCAATTCAAAGCCGCGTTCGACGATTACCAAAATTTGGTCACGTCACAAGGAGTTGATCTGCTCGGCTCGCAGCCGACCGAGGGAAACATTCGCGGCGGACTGACGACCATCGAAGAAAAAGCGATGGGCAACATTCAGAAAGCAGGACGATGCAAGATCATGGACTTTTTGAAGCCCGCCGAGGAACCGCGCAAACCCGGTTTGAGTTTCATGGACTCGTCCAGCGCTGCGGCGGAGATGGTGACGCTGTGCGCGGCGGCAGGTTCCGTCGTCCACTTTTTCCCAACGGGACAAGGCAACGTCATAGGCAACCCGATCATCCCCGTGATCAAATTGTCCGCGAATCCGTTGACGGTTGCGACGATGTCAGAGCACATTGACATTGACCTGACTGGAATTTTGCGGATGGAAATGAATCTCGATCAAGCCGCCGACGCGACGCTGGCGATGTTGGAGCGCACGATCAATGGTCGCTTGACAGCGGCGGAGGTTTTGCGGCACAACGAGTTTGTGTTGACCAAGTTGTATCGCAGTGCGTGAGACGAAAGCCAAGTGGGCTGCAAGTTCGATCACCGATTGTTGGTCTGCTGCGGCAGCCACGCGCTCGCCGAGATCATGCAGGACGAGAAGTTTCTGATGGTTGAATTCCAGTTCGTCAAATGCGGCGCGCAGTTCTGCTTCAGCGCGTTCGCGCGGCGCGAACGCGCGCCCCAAGCCGGTCAAGGCGATCAGCGAAGCGGCGATGCCCGTGAGACCATAGACCGTCACTTCGACCGGGACGCGCCAGTCGGGCGCGGGACGCGTGACCACAACGTTAAGAAAGAGTTGATGCATCGCAACGAGCGCCACGACGATGATTGGCGCGATCACGCGCGAGCGCAAGACCGTTGTGCTCATAAAGCGTATTCGAGGAGAGAACCTCGATAACCAGCGTACCATTTCGTCATCATCTCGTTTGCGCGTGCCAAGGATGACACAGCCACATGGCGCTGCCGCTGTTCTGGCGCGATTAGCTTCACATCGAGTTCTACCGCGCCCACTCCAAATGGTTTGCCCATCCCGATCTTGGGATAGCGCCGCGTAGGCTTGGACGAGCGAGAGACTTGGGCCTGTTGCGAACGCCGTTGCTTGCGGCGACTGCTGGGCCCGTTTCAAATACATCATGGCGCCGTTGCCAACGCCCAAGGTCTTGGGCAAGGAGGGCGTTCTTACTTCGATTCCAGTCAAGACCGCGCCCATCCTTGACGGAACGCGAACGATGTCGTGTGGGAGGACGCGCCAGCGTCCATCCTCAACGTACAGACAGTCGGGAATCCGCGTCCAGTATCCTGACAGCAACATGGACGTGGATCGTCACGCGTGGGCATACAACGTCGAGAAAAAGGCATGGGAGATCCTTGCGGACGATTACGGCGATGAGGACGAGTTCGGCTTTTTCTGGAACTATAACATTCCGGTGCTGTATACTTTAGCCGTGAAGACATAAAGTTGTTGGAAAATAACGCAAATACTGTATTATTGGACTTTGGACAAACGGTTAGCGACCCAAGCATAGGTCGCTTGGGTTAAGTGAGAATTCGCCTGCACTTTAACAAGCTGTGTGTGCGGTTCAGGTAGCGATTTGCACAGCCGGTTGGGACTTTTTGATGACGGGCTGGCGCGGGCGACGCTCTATGCGCAAGCCCTGGACTCGCCCTGGGGCATTACCCCGCCGTTTGGGAGCGCGCGCCGGCGTTTCAATTGATAGGCGGTGTTGATGCCCGTAAAGCCGCCGCCGAGAATTGCGACATCGGCGCGGCGTTCGCCGTGCAGCGACGCGTTGGGCGTATAGTCGCCTGCGGTGGCAAGCCAGAAACTTTTTGCGCGAAAATCATTCATAGAACCTCTCGCGTATCGCAAGTCACAAGTCGCAAGTCGCAAGTCGCAAACAACTGATAACCGATGACTGATGACTAATTACTGACCACTGATGACTGGTCACTGATCACTGATGACTCACTTCCACTCGCGTTCATCCACAATCAGTTTTGCATCGTCCGGCAGCGCGTCTACCCATTCAATGGCATCCGCGTTCACGCGGCATGCCGCTTGAATCGCCTGGCGTATCGCCGCAGCAACGGACTGTCGCGCCGCAGCGGCAGCATCGGGTTTTGCATGAACCGCGCGTAGAACCAACGCGTCGCGGTCCGCCGTGCGCGTGACCACTGCTTGTGCACGCGCAATTTCCGTCACTTGGCTCAAGCCGAAGCGCAGTTGATTCGGATGGACGAACATGCCGCGCACTTTGACCGCTTCGCCGACGCGTCCGACGAGAATAATGGAACGTTCGCCCTGACGACTCGCGCCCGGCGCGGGGTCGAGGTTCATCGCGAGGTCGCCGGTGCCGAATCGAATCAGCGGATAGGTTTCGTTGAACGTCGTCACAACCACTTGGCCCACTTCGCCCGACGCGACCGGCGCGCCGGTTTCGGGATGCGCCACTTGGATGATCGGCGAATCGAACAAACGCATTGCCATCCCGCTCTCGGTGTTGTACGCGAGAAAACCCAATTCGGCGGTGCCGTACGCGTTCGTGACATTCAACCCGTATTGTTCCACTAACGTCTGGCGCAGCGACGGCGGCAGCGGTTCCGCCGAAACCATCGCCTTACGCAAAGCAAATTGCGCGCGGGGATTGATCCCCATTTCCTCCGCTTTGCGCAGCAGCGCGGCGAGCCACGACGGTGTGCCCACATACGCGCTGACGCCGAGGTCTAACATCATCTTGACTTGAATGTCCGCGCTGCCGACGCCCGCCGGAATGACCGTCATCTTGAGCCCGGCGCACGTCCGGTCAAAGGCGAGACCGGTGGGAATGAAATGATAGCCGAAGGTGTTGAGCACGACATCGCCCGCGTCGAACCCCGCGACCGCGAGGATCGCGCGAATCGAATCGTCCCCCGCGCTTTCACCCGCATGAGGTTCATAAAGCGGACCCGGCGACATACAGATATGCGTCAGACGTTCGCGCGGGACGGCGAGCAAGCCGCCAAACGGCGGCGCGCCGCGTTGGAGTTCGACCAGCGCGTCTTTGGTGGTGACGGGGATGCGGCTCAGGTCGTCAATGCTCGTAATGTCGTCCGGGTGAATTTGCGCCGCATCGAGAATACGACGGACGGTAGGCGCGTTTGCGTAAGCATGGCGGATAATATGGGAAAGGTTATTGTTCATCGGGTTTCGCCCAAGACCTGACAGGTTTTTGAGACTTGCGTTTTACCTGTCGCGGGTGCGGCGTACATCGCGAAGGTGGTACTTGCGCGCACGCGATAGAAACCTGTCAGGTCTTGACGGGGATAATCATTCATCCCAACCAGCGTTTGCGGCGCTTGTAATGTTTTACGTCGCGGTAACTTTTGCGTTGTCCGAGTTCACCCAAGCCCAAATAAAATTCCTGAATGTCTTGATTCTCTTTCAGCTGCGCGGTGGGGCCGTCGAGAACGATGCGTCCATTTTCCATCACGTACGCATAATCCGCCGTGTCGAGCGCGATGCGCGCGTTTTGTTCGACGAGCAAAATTGCCGCGCCGGACTGGGCTTTGATTTCCTTGATGATGCGAAAAATTTCGGCGACGAGCAGCGGCGCGAGTCCGATGGACGGTTCGTCCAGCAGAATGTATCGCGGGTGCGCCATCAACGCGCGTCCGATGACGAGCATCTGTTGTTCGCCGCCCGAAAGATAACCGCTGACGCGGTGGTGCAAGTCGCGCAGGCGCGGAAAGAATGTATAGACGCGTTCCAGTTCCGCTTGCAGTGAAACGCCGAGCCGCGATTTTCCTGCCGCCACCGCGCCCAGCAGGAGATTCTCTTCCGTCGTCAGGTGACGAAACAAGCGTCGTCCTTCCAACACCTGCGCAATGCCCAGCCGCATGATTTCTTCGGGTGCGCGCCGGTCCAGGCGCGCACCATCCAACTCGATGTTGCCGCGCGAGACTTGGCCCTCTTGGGTGACGAGCAGTCCCGAGATGGCTTTGAGCGTGGTCGTCTTGCCCGCGCCGTTCGCTCCCAGCAGCGCGACGATTTTTCCCGGCGGCACCTGAAGGGATACCCCGCGCAGCACGAGCACTACATCGCTGTACGTAACTTCAATGTTGTTGAGCGTGAGCATCGGTAGGGTGAAACAGGTAGACAGGTAGACAGGTATACAGTCTTCCCTGTTTACCTGTTCCCTGTCTACTTATTCCCTTCCTACTTTGGTCGCATATCCGGCATTTCGGTCCAGTCTTGAATCACGACGAATTTATCGGGACCGCCCTGGATCATGCGGAGTTGGGACTGGCGCGGTGCGCGGATTCCGCTGGAATAATCTACGCGTAATACTCCATCGAGCGCGTCGTACTTGCCCAGCTTGACGAGTTGATTGTAGACCGCCTCGCCGTTCAATTTCTCGTAGCCGACCTCGTCAATGGCGCGCGTGATTGCCTCGCGCGCCAAGTCCACGCTGGCGAGAAGCAGCAAATAGCCGACATTGTGCTCGGCTTTGGTGCGCTTGTTCGCGGCAAAGATTTTTTCCGCTTTTTGGACGCCCGGATTATCCGCATCCGTCCACCACAAGTACGGGAATGGCGCGATCAGACCGACGCCATTGGCGGGATCTTTGAGGAAGGCATAGAGCGAAAGGTCCATCGTCCAATTATCGCCCGCGACGACGAATTGATCGCGCAAGCCGAGGTTCTTGAGGTCATTCAAGATCACGGCAGGCCCGAAGGCGAGCGTATTGGTCCAGATGACGTTCGCGCCGGCGGTTTGAGCGTTGAGGATCGCCGTCGTCGTGTCCGCCGTCGGCACCGGATTGTATTTTTCTTCCAGCACCAATTTGATGCCGTTATCTTCCATATATTTTTTGGTTTCCGCACTCAGCGCGCCTTGCCCGAACGCGGTGGGCCAGCTGATGTAGGCGAGCTTGATTTCATCGCCTGCGCCCTTGGGTTTGACCTTTGCCCAGTTGTCCTTGAGATATTTCATCACATAGGCAAACTGGTCGGTATAGATCGGACCGACGCCGAACGTGTAACTGGAACCTTCGCCGTAAAATGCCTTGGCGCTCAATCCCGCAGCCAGATTCGGAATCTTGTCCTCCGTCACGCGCTGCGCCAACGCTTCCGCGTCGCCGGACCCGTACGTGATAATCACCGGGATGTTCTTGTCGGTGCCCGTAAAGCGATCATACGCGGCGACGGCTTCTTCGACTTTGCCGCCGGTATCGGCGAACTTGACGTCGAGTTTCGCGCCGTAAATGCCGCCCGCGTCATTAATATCTTTGATGGCATCTTCCGCGCCGTGAATCAAGGGCGCGGTGATGGCGGCAAGCGGGCCGGACAGGTCGCCAAAATGATAGAGCGTGATGGTCTTGCCAGTCAGGTCCGGCTTGGCGGCTTTGGTCGGTTCCGGCGGCTTGGTCGGTTCTGCCGTTGGCGGAACTGCGGTGGGTGGTACCGCCGTTGGGGGCACCGCGGTTGGCGGTACGGCGGTTGGCGCAGCGGTCGGGGGCGCGCTGGTTGGAACCGCCGTGGGTGTGGCACATGCCGCCAGCAGCGCGAGCGCCGTAAACACGAACGCGAAAATTAGAAACTTGTACTTCATTCCTCTCCTCCTTTTTGAATTGGCTCCTGCCTCGGGCTTGGCTGGGAGCTAAAAAACTTTGTCGGGAATAAATTTTTTCGACAGGATTTACAGGATTAACAGGATTATTTAACTTGAACTCGTGCGATGTCGGCGATGGGATTACATCGCACGTCGCATTTAATCCTGTAAATTGCGATGCAGTCCATCGCCTTAATCCTGTCTATTTCCGATATAGGTGATGGATTGGGATGGGCAGTTAGAGATGCGAAAAGGGACGCAGCCGCCACGCGGCTTTCCAGAGCCGCCAACGGTGCGCTAAACCGCGCGGCTCGAAAATCAAAAAGAGCATCAAAGTCACACCAAAAAATAACGGGCGCAGCGCCTGTTGTCCGCCCGCCGCCGCAGGGAAAAGAACCACGAGGAATGGTCCAAACAATGTGGCGGCTTCGGTCAGCAATTCGATCAGAATCGCGCCAAAAATCGGTCCCAAGATCGAACCCAAGCCGCCGACGATAATCATCCCCAGCAAAAAAATCGAATCGCTCAGATTGAACGTCTCGGAATTGATGTGTCGCAAATTGTGCGCCGCCAAGACGCCTGCCGCGCCGGCAAACACCGAAGCGAGGAAAAACGCCTGCAACTTGTATTGAAACAAATTCACGCCCAGCAGCTCTGCGGCGAGGTCATTGTCGCGAATCGAAACGAACGCGCGTCCCAGACGCGAACGCGAAATGTTATACGCGACGATGGTCGAAATGATCAACACGGATAGCGTGAGATAAAGATACGTGCCCGGCTGATTGAATTTGACGCCAAAAATTTCCGGCGGCGGCACGACGATGCCTTGCGCGCCATTCAAAAGTTCCGGAAACGCGTGGCGCGTGAACCACGGCAAGATAAACTGCGCCGCCAGCGTCGCCATCACCAAATAAAACCCCTTGACACGCAGGGAAGGCAAACCGAATACCAGGCCGATTACGCCCGCGCCCAATGCCGCGAGCGGCAGGGCAACGAGAAACGGCGCACCCGCGCGGGTCACCAGCAGCGCGGAAATGTATCCACCGGTCATCATGAACGCCGCTTGCCCCAGCGAAATTTGTCCCGTCAATCCGGTCAACACGAACAAACCCTGCGCGGCAATAATCGAAATCCCGATGCGGTTGACCAGCGCCACCGTGCTTTGGTTGGCATATAACGGTAAGAGATACAGCGCGGCAATAAAACCCAACAGCAGCAGCCACTGCCAGGGGCGGCGCACCGTCGCCATGTCACGCGCGTACGTCGAATCGAATTCACCCGCCGGTCGCAACACTGCCATCGCTCAAATCCTCTCGATCCGCTTTTGTCCAAACAATCCTTCGGGACGAATGAGCAGCACGATTAAAAGCAGCAGATATGGCACAATCTCTGCCGTATCACGAATCCACTGCGGCTGCGCGGCAAGCACCAAACCTTCCGCCAGTCCGATCAACAACGCGCCGACGACCGCGCCCACGATGGAATCCAATCCACCCAAAAGCACTGCCGGAAATGCCGCGAGCACCACCACTGCCAAACTCAAGTCCAGTCCGCTCGCCGTCGCCATCAAAATGCCCGCGCTCGTCGCCAACACGCCCGCCAATGCCCACGACAAACCAAAGATGCGGTGAATTCTCAAACCGAGCGACTGCGCCAATTCATGGTCTTCGGATGTGCCGCGCATCGCCAGTCCGGTGCGCGTATAACGAAACAACGCGCCGATCAAGAGGACACCGAGCATCGCCGCGAGGAACGACCAAACGAGATTTTGTTTCAAGAGAATGAGAACTGGCTTGTCGGCGATCAAAAAAGGAACGGTGATGCGGTACGGCGCGCCTTCAAAGATTTGTGGAAAATTTCTTTGCGCGCCGCCAAAAAGCAGCAGCGCCGCGCCTTGCAGGAATTGACCTAATGCCAGCGTCATCAACACGATGGAAAGCAGCGGCTGCCCGGTCATGGGGCGCAAAGCGAACCGTTCGATGAGCAGACCCAATCCTGCCGAAAGTGCGAGCGCCAGCAGCACGGCGAGCCACAGCGGGAGTTCGATTTCGATGGCGAACCACCAGGTCAACAAAGTGCCCAGCAGCAGCATCTGGCCGTGCGCGAAATTGAAAATGTACGACGACTTGAAAATAATCACGAGCCCGAGCGCCGTCAGCGCGATCGGACCGCCAGCGAGCAAACCGCTCACGGCAAATTGGGGGATGAGCTGCCAGTTCACAAATTCTCCTCGTAGTGACGTGCGATTGCACTTCATCGCCTTAATCGTCGCCCAACGTCGCGAGCCGCAACGTCGTTTCAATCACACCTTCGCGCCCGTCACGATATTTGACTGCCGCGCGCACACGCACATTCTCGGCGCCGTCGTACAACGCGTCAATCATCTCACGATAGCGTTCGCCCAACTGCTTGCGCCGCAATTTTCGCGTGCGCGTCAATTCGCCTTCGTCCGCGTCAAATTCTTTGTGCAGGAGGACAAAGCGCTGTACCCGCGCTGCGGGCGGCAGCGTCCGATTGACCTGCGCGACCTGTTCTTGAATCAACGCGTACACTTCGGGCTTTTGCGCCAAGTCCACGAACGTCGTATAGACCAGCCCACGGCGTTCTGCCCAACGTCCGACATGTTCAAAGTCAATGTTGATCAGCGCCGCGACAAAGGGTTTGTCCGCGCCGCCCAGCGTCATCACATCCCGAATGTACGGACTGAATTTGAGTCGCCCTTCGATATACTGCGGTGAAAATTTCTCGCCGTTCGCCAGTTCGATCAATTCTTTGACGCGATCCAAATAAATGAGATGCCCGTCCGCGTCGAGATACCCCGCGTCGCCGGTGCAAAACCACTGGCGTCCCTCTTGCTCGACGAGCGCGCTCGCCGTCGCTTCGGGATTTTGATAATAGCCCTGAAACACCGTCGCGCCGCTCACCCAAATTTCGCCGTTCGGCGCGATCATCAATTGCATCCCCGGCGGCGGCGCCCCGACCGTCTCGAATTTCACATCGTCGCCAATGTGAAGCGTGTGCACCTGCGCCTCGGTAGAACCGTACAACTGCTTGATGTTCACGCCAAGCGCGCGGAAAAAACGAATCACGTCGGGGCTGAGCGCGGCGCCGGAAGCATAAGCGGACCGCACGCGCGTGAGACCTAGTTTGTCGCGCAGGGGCGCAAAGAGCGCGGGTTCGCCCAACGCGTTGAGCAGCTGCCACCCCAGCCCGACAGCTTGGCGTTTTTCAAAACGCTGCGCCGAGACCCGATACCCGACCGGCATAAAAACGCGGTACAGCAGGCGGTTCAGTCGTGTGCTCTCGACCATGCGCGCCTGCACGCGTGCGACTAGATTTTCCCACAACCGCGCGCTAAAGAGGAGGGCGTGCGGCGCGATTTCGCGGATATTCTCTTGCACCGTGTCGGGCGCTTCGGGAAAATTTACGATCATTCCGCTGCGCAAATGAATGGTCAACCCCAGTACATTTTCGGTGATCCACGCGGGCGGGAGAAAGGAAACGTATTCATCCGTCTCGCCGCGCGGGTCAATCTGCACGGTCTGGTCACAGCCGGCAATGAGATTAGCGTGCGTGATCATGGCGCCTTTGGGCGCGCCGGTCGTGCCAGACGTGTAACAAAAAATTGCCAGGTCTGCGCCACATCCCTGTTCCACCGTGGAATCAAATAGATCGGGTTGCGCCGCGTCGCGCTGTGCGCCCAACTCTTGCGCCGACTGGAAACTGATCAACCACGTTTCGCCATAATTCCATAATCCTCTGTCATCCCAATAAATCACGCGGCGCACGTTCGGAATCTCGTTGCGGATGGCGATGAGTTTGTCACACTGTTCTTGGTCTTTGGCGAACACGAGCGCGGCGCCGGAATGCTGAACGGCATATTGGATTTCTGCCGGCGCGCTGTCGGTAAAAATGCCGATCGCAATTCCGCCCGCGGCTTGGATTGCCAATTGCGCCCAAAAGTATTGCGGGTCATTGTCGCCGATGATGCAGACCCGTTCGCCGCGCGCCAAGCCGAGCGCAAGCAAGCCCAGCGTCAATTGGCGCACCTGTGTGTACGCGTCATTCCACGTATAGGCGCGCCACACCCCTTTGTCTTTTTGACGCATCGCCACGCGGTCGCCATATTTCTGCCGCGCGGCGACGAGACTTTTGGGCAGCGTGTCCGGGGTATGCATGGCTACACCGTTGTCCCCAAATACGCTTGAATGACCGCCGGATTGTCGCGGATTTCGGCGGGCGTCCCATCGGCAATCTTGACGCCGAAATCCAACACGACGACGCGCTGCGCAATGTCCATCACCAAACCCATGTCGTGCTCGATGAGCAGAATCGTCGTTTTGTATCGCTCGTGTATGTCGAGGATAAAGCGCGCCATATCCTCTTTTTCTTCTTGATTCATCCCGGTCATTGGCTCATCCAGCAGCAGCAAACGCGGTTCGAGCGCGAGCGCGCGCCCCAATTCCACGCGCTTGCGCAAGCCGTGCGGCAGCGCGCCGACGACCGCCTTGCGAATGTGTTCCATTTCGAGGAGGTCAATGATGTCTTCGACCACTTGACGATGCACGATATCTTCGCGGTGGGCGCGTCCCCAATAGAGCACACAGTCCAGCAAGCCGGAGCGCATGTGAATATGGCGCGCCGCCAACAAATTGTCGAGGGTTGTCAAACCGGTATAGAGGGCAAGATTCTGGAACGTGCGCGCAATGCCGAGACGCGGAATGCGGTGCGCGGGCGTGCGCAAGAGATCATGTCCTTCAAAGAGAATGCGCGCGCCCGCGTCGGGCTGATAAAAGCGATTGAGACAGTTGAGCAGCGAAGTTTTGCCTGCGCCATTGGGGCCGATGAGCGCGACGATTTCGCCGCTCTGCGCGTCAAAGCTGACGCCCTTTAATGCCTGCGCGCCGCCAAAGCGTAGAGAAACGTTTTGGACCGATAGATGAATATCGCCAGGATTCATGGTTCGCTTCGCCGCGAAGCTGGTGGAACCCGGAACTATGTTGTTCTGCTGCGACACCCGGTGATCCCGGTGCGCGAATAGTGCTCTCTAGCGTGAGGAAAACGGAGTAGGGGCAGTGCCTCGTGCCTGCCCACCAGCGAATCAGATGTCAACCCACGGGGCCATCGGACCCCCTTCGACCCGCCGTTCCATGAAAATGGAAACGTCACACATCCGATTGCGCAATTTTAGTTGAGGTATTCAAGCGATCTAAAAGCTGCCGACGGCACTCACCTGATTGTCAGAGAATTTGAACAGATCGTCGAACCCGCCCAGTTTGAACGTCTCCATCAGTTTGGGCGAGACTCTGGCGAGACAAATTTCGCCGCGCCGCGTACCTTTGTGGACTTGCTTGTGCGCCGAGATCAAGACGCGAAAGGCGGCGCTGCTCATGTAATCCGTTTGCTTTAAATCCACAACCAGGCGATAGCGCCCCTCGTCAATGATCTTTTGGATCGCCGCTTCCAATTGGGGCGCCGTGCTCGAGTCAATGCGGCCACTCACTTCGACGACATCCACGCGCTTGTACTGTGTAGC